>JACQZS010000108.1 GCA_016213725.1 Acidobacteriota bacterium
CACGGCTATCGCGAGTTGCCGATTTTTGTCAAAGAACTGGAATTGGCAATCGTCAAAGCCATCCCAGTTCGTCATGCCAGCGTGGCATGATCGTCTCAGGTACGGGTCGCGGTTTCAACTGAAAAGCGGGCATCCTCACCCGGCCGGTGGCGGATGAGGACTTCGCGCTTCCGCGATCCGGGTCCGACGCTGAGGTGGTCAACTATGGCGATTCAGTCAGATCAAGCATACGTTGCCCATGGCCAGCACCCCGGAGCCCGGATTCGTTCTATTTCGCAAGCATCTCGTCTAGACGCTTGTTGTTCTCTCGGTACAGTTCCCAGATGCGGGGATCCGGCGGAGGTGGCGTGACATCCACATGAGCCGCCTGCATCATGCGGGCCATTCGCTCCACGATGTCGGGGTGGGCGGCGGCGAGGTCGTTGGTTTCGGCGCGGTCGGCGTGGAGGTCGTACAGTTCCATGGGCGCTCCGTCGGACTCGCGGTAACCTTTCCAGTTGCCGGTGCGCACGGCACGGGTGAGCCTGTTTCCAGCAGGGCCTCCGGCACGGCGTTCCCAGTAGAGATAGTCATGCGGCTTCTGCTGTCTGCCGAGGAGAGTGGGCACAATGGAGATCCCGTCGATGCCCTTGGGCGCGCTCGCGCCGGCCAGTTCCGCCGCGGTGGGCAGGAAGTCCCAGAAGGCGTTTGCGAAATCCGATGTCCTGCCCGCCGGCACCTTGCCCGGCCAGCGAGCAATCATCGGCACCCGGATGCCGCCTTCGCGGAGCGTCCCCTTGACGTCGCGCAGGCCGGCCTGGCTGCCGAAGCGTTTGTTGATGGCCGCGCTGCCGCCGGCGCCGTTGTCGCTCGCGAACAGCAGCAGCGTGTCGCGCTCCAGTCCGAGGTCCTGGATCTGCCGGGTCACGCGGCCCACATCCGCGTCGAGCCGGTCCACCATGGTGGCCCAGACTTTTTCGGCATCGGACCAGCCGGTGTTCCGATAGGCATCGACATTCGGCACGTTGTACAGCGCGTGAGGACCATGCGGCAGCGTCCAGGCGCAGAAGAGAAAGAACGGGTTGTTTCTGTTTTCGCGAATGAACTGCAGGCTGGCGTCGGCAATCAGGTCCTGCGCGTAAACGCGCTTAGCGGCGCTTTGAGCGATGGGAATCCGTTCGGTATTGCGCCAAAGATAATCGGTGTAGAAGCGGTGGGCGTGCCGCTGGCAGTTGTAGCCATAGAAGAAGTCGAATCCGGCCTTGTTGGGGGCGCTGCGCGAATCAGGGCCGCCCAGCCCCCACTTGCCGCAAATGCCGGTGGAATAGCCGGCCTTCTTCAGCGTTGCGGCGACGGTCACATCGCGCTCGGCAAGCGGGTACTGACCTTCCGGATAGGCCTCCCAGTTGTCTCGGACGGTGGCGTGGCCCAGGTGGTAGCCGGTCATCAGGGTGCAGCGCGAGGGGGCGCAGACCATGGCCCCCGCGTAGGCGTCGGTGAAGAGAGTCCCTTCGGAGGCCAAACGGTCGATGTTCGGCGTCCTGAGCAGCTTCTGGCCGTAGCAGCCCAAGTCACCCATGCCCAGATCGTCGGCAAGAATCAGGACGATGTTCGGCCTGCGATCACGGATGGGCGCGGCGGGCGCAGCCGCCATGGCGCCGAGCGATGTCAGCACGTTTCTGCGTGTCACGTCACGCATCACAGCACCTCCAGTGGACCTGAGTCAGGCGAGTACTCGTGCCTCAACGTCACTACATCACGAGTTTGAGACCGAACTGTATGCGGCGCGGATCGTCCGCACTGGTGATGGTGCCGACGCCCAGCCCGTTGAGGTTGCTGGCGGGCCGGGCGAACGCCGGCGTGTTGGTAACATTGAACGACTCCGCGCGGAATTGCAGGCGCAGCCGTTCGGTCAGGGTGAAGGCCTTCGAGAGGGAGAGGTCCAGGTTTTTCTGGCCCGGGCCGGTTAGGATGTTCCGTCCGGAGTTCCCGTAAGTATATTGCGGCTGCACCTGGAAGGCGCTGGTGTCGAACCAGCGGTCGATGGAACGCTGGTCGGCGGGAAGGGCGCCGTTCGCGAGGCGGTTCGGACGGTCGGCGCCGCCGGCGTTGGTGATGCCGCCGGACGTCGTGACAGTGAACGGAATGCCGGTGCGCACAGAGGCGAGGCCCGCGAGTTGCCAGCCGCCGAACAGCACTTCAGCGATTCCGCCGGCTTTCAGATGAGGCTTCCCCTTACCGAAGGGCAGTTCGTAGGCTACGCTCATCGCCCACTGGCTCCGGATGTCGCTATAGGAACTACCGCGATTGAGACCGATGTTCCACGGATTGACGTTCCCATAGCCGGAGCCGTTGCCTACCTCACCCACGTTGTCGATGGTATGGGCGAGAGTGAAGGCTGAGAGGACGGAGAGCCCCTTGCTGAAGCGCCGCTCGAGCTTCCAGGTCAAGGCGTTATAGGACAGATTGCCGATGGTCATCTGCCGGACGACGGAGGTGTAGTAAGGGAAGATCCGCCGCGATGCCACCGTAGTGGCCGCAGGGCCATAGGGCAGGTTGTAGTCCAGGCCAGCAACCAGTTGGTGGGTGCCGTTTCCGGCGTACCCAACCGTCGACACGAGATCGAACGGAAGCTGTTGCTGCCAGTCGAAAAACCACTGCTCCGAATACTGGTCCGGCATCCTCTCCTGGAAGGCGCTGATGCCGACTGCAGCAGGCCCAGGAACCGAAGTGCCTGGCAACTGAACCGGGGGGAAGCCGTTCTTTAGGACAAGCAGCGGATTAATACGGTCCAGCGTGGCGAAGCCGATTTCGATGAAGTCCGGGGACTGGTTGCCCCAGCGGGCGATGTTGGAAGTGAAGGAATCGGCCATGCCATAGAGCATGCCGAAACCGGCGCGCAGCACGGTCCTGTTCGTGAGCCGGTAGGCAAGGCCCACACGGGGGCCGAAGTTCTTATAGTTCTGCTGGCCGCCCGGATCGCTGCCATCTTTTGGCCGGACTTGCGGAAGGCGGCCGCTGGGGCCGGTCTGGCTGTAGTCGAGGAGGAAGTTGGACACCATGCCGTCCGGGAAAGTGGGGAGGAAGAAGATGTCGTAGCGCAAGCCGAGGTTCACCGTCAGCCGCGAGGAGACTTTCCAGTCGTCCTGGACAAAGGCCGCCAGGGAATTGGACTTGGAGTTTTCACCGTTCTCGTTGCCGAGCGTGCCTCCGGCGGCCATTCCGAGCATGAATTCAGCCAGTCCGTCGCCGGTGGCCCCGCGGTTCTGTGGATTTGCGGTGAACTCGCGGTTAAAGGCCATCTGCCCGCGGGCAAAGCGCGCCGCGTTGCGGAAGACCGAGTAGTGCTTGAATTCGAAGCCAGCCTTGAGGTTGTGGCGGCCGACGGAACGGAACAGCACGTCGTTGAACTGGTAGACGTTGAGGTTGTTCGTGTTGGGCCAGAAACTGCGGGAGCCGAGTTCCGCGTATCCGGCTGGTGTGAAACGAGTGAGGCCGTGGTCGTTTGATGAGGGGAAGGTGGTTTTGGGGATGCCTTTGATGCCGAACTGGTCGTAGAGGGGCTGGTCGTAGGGAATGTCGAACTTGGTCGGCATGTGCGAGACGCCGAACCGCACCTCGTTGTTGGTACGCGGATTCAAAGTGGAGATGTAGCTGCCAACGAGGTTGTAGCTATGGATGGCGGTGATGGTGGCCAGGCCGCCGTCGGCCGGCAGGGGCAGAGGCCCGTTCTGGTACTGATCCTTGTCGCGGCGGCTGTAGCGCACGGAAATCCGGTTGGAGTCGTTGAAGTTGTGGTCGCCCTTGAAGTCGTAGTTGTTCCAGTCGTTCCGGTCGGCGCCGGAGAAGTAGTAGTTGTTTACGATGCCGCTGGTAGTCGGCATGGGGTAGAGGGCGATGAGCGCGCCAACCAGCGGATCCCAGCGGCTTTTCGGAACGATGTTGCCTGGGAAGGGCTGGCGTGTCATGGAGCCGCCTGTGCCGGTGGTGGTGGCGGGGTCGAATATATTGCGGATCTGCGAGAAGTCTCCGGCGTCGCGCTGGGCAGGGGTTGGGACCGTGGAAATGGAACTCGTGCCGGTCCGGATGCGCGTGCCCTCGAAACTACCGAAGAAAAACGTTTTGTTCTTGATGATCGGGCCGCCGAAGGTGCCGCCGAACTGGTTTTGGCGGTAGGTGGGCTTCTTCGCGCCGCTGCGGTTGGCGAAGAAGTTCGTGCCATCCAGTTTCTCGTTGCGGAGGAACTCGAAGGCCGAGCCGTGGAACTCGTTGGTGCCCGACTTGATGTTGACGAGCACCGCACCGCCCATCCTGCCGCCGTACTCGGCAGAGATGTTGTTGGTCACTACCTTAAACTCGCCGATGGCGTCGATGGAAGGTTTTACCGACTGGGCCTCGTAACCGATCGGGCCACCCGAGTACACCGTGTTGTTGTCGAGCCCGTCCACCTGCACGTTCATCTGGTAGCCGTGCTGGCCGCCGGCGACGAACCCGCCTTCGCCCGCCGTGCGACCTCCGACCGAGGGCGCGGTTCCGGCGGTCAGCGTCGCCAAGCTCAGATAGTTACGGCCGTTGAGCGGCATCTCCACGATGCTCTTGTTTGAGATCACCTGTCCGACCGTGGAGGTTTCCGAATCGATCAGCGCGGCAGCGGCAGAGACTTCGACGGTTTCAGTCAGAGCGCCGGGCTTGAGAACGAAATCGAGGCGAGCCACCTGGTCCACGTCGAGCTTGATCGACGGCCGTGTTTGTGTGCCGAAGCCGGCCGCTATCGCCTCCACGCGGTAATCCCCGACAGGCAGGAGGGTGAAGTTGTAGCTGCCGGTCTCCGAGGTCTGCGTCTCACGCCGCAAGCCGGTTGCCAGGTTGGTGACGGAGACCTTGGCGGCGATGATGACCCCTTCACTGGTGTCGGTAATCACGCCGTTCAACGTCGCCGTCTGCGCCAAGGCAGGAAGGGACGACAAAAGAATGGCCACGGCGAAGTAAGGTAGCTGCTTCATGGTAGTGTTCCCTTCGATGGGGCTGAGGATGCGAGGAGGTTGAGGAGACGATGGGGCACCGCCCAAGCGTACCCGCCGGACAGTGGTGGGAGAATGCGAACTGCAGCATCAATTGCGACGACCCGGTTCCCCAAGCTCAATTCCCCTGCGCCGGTAGTATACACCAGCGACCTCAACTTGATGCCGGAGTTCTTCAGGGTGTCAAGCCTGGGTAGGAACGTCCCATGGTTCGCTCTTCTACCCGGACCGGCCCGGCCGTCGCAGCGGCCTACCGTACTTGGACAGCACCGATCGTGATGCTCCTGGTGAAGTTCCTGCAAAAGCGGAGCACTCGCGATTGGAACTTGTTCCACATCTTGGCGCTGCTCCGGAAGCAACTCCTTCTCCATGACGAGTTGATGGTTTCCCCCTTTAGCCAAGACTCACACCCAGGCCAAGCACAAGCCCGCAAAACGTGGCCAGCAGTGGCCTGATCTTCGTACGAGGATGCTTCAAGCACCCACCGACATCACCCGATGTGGTCGTGCGAGGAGAGTGGTGCGGTGTGTTGCCGGTTTCGCGAGCAGGGGTCGGACGTGGTTCAGCAGGGAGACCCACGTATGATTGCGGCCGAGAGAGAAGCGCAGGGCCGCGCAGATCTGGTTCATGCCTGACCGCTGAGGCGGGCCATGCGCTTGTCAAGCGAGAAACGACAGTCGGCCAGCAGTCAGTGGAGGTCGGTGGCGAGAGCGGCCGTCATGCCGGCTTCAGCGATGAGGAATACCTGGGATGCGGCGCCACGAAGTGTGGAGGTGACGGGCGGAATTGTCACAGAGGGGAGGCGGGCAAGCGCAGTGGCCCGCGTCAAAACGACGACAGGCCACGGCTTGTCCAGCGTTGCGAATTGGTAGAGGCGCGCAGCGGCCGGGGCTATTCCTTGGGGCCACTCGGCATCCGATTCCCACAACGCCATTTCGAGGGACGCTTGGGGACAGTTCGAGTAGCCGGGGTGGTCTTTCTGTTCCGACAGGCGAGTCTGCATGGTCTGTAGCTGCTCCCTCAACTCTTCTCCGACTAGGGCGGATCGGCTCTGCATTCGGCGACAGGCGGCGCCGCTCAGGATCAGGCGCTTCCATTCGCTGCTCCCCTGAACTGCTTCTGAGCCTATGCAGCGACACAGAGGCTTGCGCCGCCGGGACGAGTTGCCCCGACGGGCCGAACGGGCGGGGCCATGGGCAGAATCAGCGCGAAAAGCATAGACTATTAATCGTGCGCGCGCTCTTATTTTTTCTAGCAATCCTGACTCCTGTCGCAATTTTCGCGCAGGAAACCCCGGTAACGAGTTTCGAGGACGAAACGCAAATGACGATCCTGCGTACCAAAAATACACGGATCGAGGTTGTCGAAAGCGGCGTTACGGACGGCTCCAAAGCGCTGCGAGTCGAGTTCGATACCGTCGCCTGGCCGTCGCTCTGGTTTAGTCCGGCGGCGCCTTTCAACCTGCTCCAGCAGGGCGAGATCGCTCTCGACATCACCAACCCGATGGACGAGGCTCTCGTTTTTCGGATCCGGGTGGATGACGACCCGCGCGCCGACGGCAGCCGCTACTGCCGGAACGGCAGCGGCACCATCCAGCCCGGCGAGACCCGGACCTATGCCTTCCCGCTCCACGTGGTGAGCAATGCACAGATCGGCATGCGGGGAGTGCCCACCTGGGCCGGCACGACGAGCCTCGGTTCGTCGGGTTCCTGGACGCTCGACCTGAGCCACATCGTGGCCTTCCAGATCTTCATGGGCTCGCCGAAGGGTGTGAAGACGCTGATCGTCGACAACGTCCGGTTCCGTGCCGCAAAGCCGCTCGACGGGATCACCGACGCCCTTGGCCAGTACGCCCACGACGAATGGCCCGGCAAGCTGACCTCAGCCGAGGACCTGACGCCGCGGCTGGAGGAGGAGCGGCAGCAGCTCGACGCGTTCGAACCGCCGCAGAACCTGGACACCTACGGCGGATGGCTGGACGGTCCGAGGCTGGAAGCGACCGGCTACTTCCGCACCGAAAAGCACGACGGCAAATGGTGGCTGGTTACGCCGGAGGGTTCTCTCTTCTTTTCGGTGGGACCAAATGCAATTTCTCCGGGTAATCACACATTCATTACCGGCAGAGAGAACATGTTCACCTGGCTGCCGGAGCCGGACGACCCGCTGCGGGCCCACGTCCAATATGTGACGGGCGCAGTCTCCGGGCCGATTAAGGAGGGCATGGCGGTCAACTTCCACGGCATCAACATCGAGCGCAAGTACGGGCCGGAGCCGTTTGAGGGCTGGGCCTCCACGTGGCTCAAGCGGCTACGGGCGTGGGGCTTCAACACGATCGGGAACTGGAGCGACTCGCGGCTGTTCAGCCGCAGCATGCCATACGTCATAGCCGGGGGAGTGGGCGGGACGCACAACCGGATCGCGACGAACGTCCCAACGGCGGGCTCCACCATCCACGACCCGTTCGACCCGCGCTTCGCCGACAATGCGCGATCGAGCCTGCGGGCGCAAGCTGTGACAGCGGCCGGCGACCCGTTCTTCATCGGGTGGTTCATAGACAACGAGATCTCCTGGGGCAACCGGGATACCGACCAAAACCGCTACGCCATCGCAACGGGCGCGCTCGAGCAGGAATACGCCGCATCGCCCGCCAAGCAGGCCTTCATCGCGATGCTGCGGGAGAAGTACGGCGAACCCTCCAGGCTCAACGAAGCGTGGGGCACGAGTTTCGCTTCGTGGGAGAGCGTCGCCGCCGCTCCGGCACTCAACGCGGCGGTGCGGGCCGACTATTCCGCGATGGTGAAGGCACACGCCCGGACCTACTTCTCCACTGTCCGGCGCGAACTGAAGGCCCTCGACCCCGATCATCTCTACCTGGGCAGCCGTTTTGCCGGGTTCACGCTGGAAGCCGCGGAAGCCTGCGCCGAGTTCTGCGACGTGATGGCCTTCAACGTCTATCAGCGCAGCATCGTGCCGTCATCCTGGCGGTTCCTCGAAGCGCTGGACAGGCCGGCGATCATCGGCGAGTTCCATTTTGGAGCGTTGGACCGCGGGATGTTCCACACCGGCCTC
Organism: Acidobacteriota bacterium; assembly: GCA_016213725.1. Taxonomy (GTDB): domain Bacteria; phylum Acidobacteriota; class Terriglobia; order Bryobacterales; family Bryobacteraceae; genus Paludibaculum. The sequence goes on from JACQZS010000108.1 coordinate 8,070, forward strand.
GTCGCCGCCGCCAGCCAGGAGGAGCGCGCGCGCTTCTACCAGGAGTATGTCCGGAGCGTCATCAACCATCCCAGTTTCGTAGGCTGCCACTGGTTCCAGGCCTTCGACCAGCCGATTACGGGAAGGACCCGTGACGGCGAAAACTACAATATCGGCCTCGTCGACATTGCCGATACCCCCTATCCGGAACTGAACCAAGCCGCCCGCGAAATCCACTCGGTGATCTACGCGGAGCGGTCGAAGAAAGAATAAGGGGCGTCGAGCCGGGGATGCGTTGTGCGGAAGGGGGCGCGCACTTCGAGGGAGTTTCTCCCCGGCAACCGGCTTACGGTCCAAAACAGAGAATGAGACATCAAAGGCATTGACTCGGCATCCGGGCGCGCGCATTCTGAGGGGGTAAACGACAGCGGGGAGGTGCATATGCCCGCTTTTCGTGTGGCCCGCCGGTTGCCCGGTTGGGCCAGGATCCTCTGCCTGGCCGCGGGCGTTATGCTCTGCGCGGACGAAAGGCACTCCGGAACACAGATCGCCACGCCCGTGCCTTCTGCGATGCCTGTCGCCGTGGCGGACGTCGACCTCGACGGCAGGCCGGATGTGCTGATGGGCACAGCTACCGGCATCGTTCTGCTGCCCGGCAACGACAGCGTAGTGCTGGGGCCCGGCCGCCAGATCCTGCCGGGGCACGCGGTGTTCAACCTGGCGGTGGACGATTTCGACAGGGACGGCATCCCCGATATCGCGGCATACTGCCCGCTCGGACCGGCGGTGTTGATCCTGAAGGGGCTAGGCAACGGAGAGTTTCAAGAGGCCGGAAGCATTGCCATCAGTTATTACGAATCGCGGGGGCTGGTGTCGACGGATTTGAATCAGGATGGGATTGCCGACCTGGCGGCAGCGCAGAGCAACAGCGTTGCGGTGTTCCAGGGGAATGGGGATGGAACGTTCCGGCCGGCCGCGGAAGTGCCGGCCAAGAAGAGGACGTGGGCCGTGGCTTCCGGCGATTTCAACGGCGATGGGAGTGCCGACCTGGCCATTGTCAGCGGCCAGACGCTGGCAATCGCACGCGGCTCGGGCGGCGGCAACTTCCAGGATCCCGTCGAAGTGCCGCTTGCGGACTGCGGGCCGTCGGAGATCGCGCTCAGCGATCTGAACCGGGACGGCAAGACAGACATCGCAGCGGCTTGCGGCGCCGGGTTCGCCAGCATGTTGGGCAACGGCGACGGCACATTCCGCATGGGCGAGATCAAAAGGTATAGTGACCAACCACTATCGATTGCGACGGGCGACATCAACGCGGATGGGATTCCGGACGCGATTGTGGGCAACTATTACAACGGCCGCATCTCCGTCTTCCGCGGCCAGGGAGACGGGAGCTTTGCAGAGCTCGATCCGGTGCCGGCGCTCGGAGATGTGTACGGAGTGGCTGTCGCCGACCTCAACGGCGACGGCAAGGCAGACATCGCTGCAAGCAGCTATTCGTCGAGCAGCGGGCTGGTCGCCTTTGGGCGCGGCGACGGGCAATTCGAGGCGCCGGCCATTTTCGGCGCCAGCTATGCTCTGTCAGGCTCATTCCTGCGGAGTGCGGATTTCGATTCGGATGGCCAGATGGATCTTGCCGCACTCATCCCGCTCCGGAAGTCCGCCGTTTTCCTGAGGCAAGGTTTGTCCACGATGGGATCAGCCGGCTTGAGCGGCTATCCGATGGATGCTCAGGCGGGCGACTTCAACGGCGATGGCCAGGCAGACCTGGTAGCAGTCTCGCTGGATTCAGCGGGGCTCAGGAGCGGCAACGATGCACGGGCGGCGATTCTGTTTCTACCGGGACGCGAAAATGGCGGTTTCGGCGCCGGGGTGGAGGTGGCGAGTATGGCTTACCAGGCGGGTGGAGCCGCGGCTCCACCGA
>JACQZS010000109.1 GCA_016213725.1 Acidobacteriota bacterium
AGCGGTGCTCCCAGGAGCCCAGAACGTTCGGATATTCGAACGTTGCGATCATCGTGTCGGGCGTTTCGGTGTCGTCCTGGAACCAGTACTTGCCGCCCTGCGCCGCGACGCCGCGCGGCATGGCGTCGCCCAATGCCATCTGCACGATGTCGAGCATGTGAATGCCGGAGTCGGTCAATTGCCCGCCGGCGTAATCCCAGAAGAAGCGAAAGTACGAGTACGAATTGGGATAGACGCCGAAGCGGTTGGGATTGAACTGGCGCGCCGGTGCCGGGCCGAGCCACAGATTCCAATCGAGGCCCGCCGGTACGCTACCGTCCGGCGGCGCGCCGATGCCCTTGGCGGGCTGGTTGCTGTAGATCCACGCGCGCACAAAGGTCACCTTGCCCAGGTCGCCGTTGCGCACCATCTCGCATGCCTTTTGAAAGTGCGCGCCGGAGCGCTGCCACGTCCCGGCCTGCACTACCCGGTTGTACTTCCGCGCGGCCTGAACCATGACGGCGCCTTCGTCCACCGCCACGCAGGCGGGTTTCTCCACGTAGACGTCCTTGCCGGCTTTGCAGGCCTCCACGGTGATGTAGGGATGCCAGTGGTCCGGCGTGGAGATGCAGATAGCGTCGATGGACTTGTCTGCCAGAATCTCGCGGAAGTCGCTGACCGCCTTCGGCTGCTGCCCGGCACGGTTGGCCCGCGCCACAGCCCGTTCGAGATTCGGCTGATAGACGTCGCACAGCGCCTTCACCTCCACGCCGCCTTGCGCGATGGCGGCGCCGAGGTTCTCAGAGCCCATTACGCCGGTGCCGATGAAGGCGAGCGAGATGCGGTCGTTGGCCGAATAGGCAGGCCGCCCAAGAGTTGTAGCGGCGGCGGTGGTGTAGAGAAAGTCGCGGCGGGCAAGCAGGTCGGGGGGCATTGTATCGATGCTACAACACGCCCCACCCTGCACTTGTTACCGCTGAGCCGCTCAGTCCCATGGCACAATTACCTCACGCCGATGAATCGAACTCCGGAGCTGCTGCACCAGCTCGTCCGGGACTAGGTGAGCGCCTTCGAAGGCGACTCTGCCGCCTTGGAACGCCTCAACCTCTATTACGAGCGCAGCTTCACGCCCGCCGACCGCAAAGCCGAGATCTGGCGCCGGGTCTACGCCTTCCGCCAGCGCTCTTCCCGCGTTCCGAAGAACTACCTCGCGCTCGAAGAGGCGCAACTCGTGCTCGCTCAGGATGCGGGCTACCCGAACTGGGAAGCGTTTCTGTCCGCCGTCGCTGCCGGCGGTCCGCCCAACCCTGCGTTCGAATTCGATCCGGCCGAACTCTGCATCGCGCCGCGCCGCAGGCTGACGGAAGCCGAATGGGATTCATTGCTGGCCGTGGCGGCCGAGCACCGCGTCACCAGCCTGGAGGAGCACGGCCTCATGACGGACCGGGTACTGCACAAGGTAGCCGCTCTCCCACACATCAAAGATCTCCGGCTGGGCGGCTCGCGGGAACTCACCGACGACGGGCTGCTGGCCCTCGCCCGCATGCCGCAGCTCGAGCGGCTGGACCTCAGCGAATACTCCGGCGGAAGACTCACTGACCGGGGCCTGGAGGCGCTTGCGCACTTGCCGGGGCTGCGGCAATTGGAGATGTGCTGGCAGGGCGGCATCACCGATGCCGGTGTGGCGCATCTGAAGCACTGTCCGCTGCTCGAATCCGTCAGCCTCATGGGCGCACCCGTGGGTGATGGTCTGGTGGAGGTGTTGGCCGGGAAGGCGCATCTCAAACGCTTCAGCTCGGGCCGCCTCACCACCGACCGCGGCCTCGCGAGGCTGCGCGAACTCCCGCTGCTGCACTCAGCCGAACCCGGCTTCCACCTTCTGCTCGATGGGCCGTTCTCCGGCAGCGGACTCGCGCAGCTCGCCGGCCTGCCAGGAATTGTGGAACTCGACCTCTTCTGGCACGTCACAGGACTCGCGCCGGGCGCCTTCGCGCATCTGGCTTCCCTGCCCAATCTCCAGATGCTGGGCTGCGACGGCGATCTCAGCGGCGACGAAGCCATGGCGCACATCGCCGCACTGCCCCGCCTGCGCCGCCTCCGAATTCAGGAGAGTGCGGCCACCGATGAAGGATTCGTGGCGCTCAGCCGTTCGCAGTCCATCGAGTTCATCTGGGCTCGTGAAAGCGTGCATTTCTCTGACCGCGGCTTCCTCGCCTTCAGCCAGATGTCCGCTCTGCGCAGCTTGGGCATCAGCCTGCAACGCGTCTCCGACTCCGCGCTCGCCGTCTTGCCGCACTTCCCGGAATTGCGCGAGCTCACACCGGTGGGCTTGCAGGACGCGGGCTTCGCCCATGTGGGCCGCTGTCAAAGACTGGAGCGGCTCACTTGCATGTACTGCCGCGATTCGACCGATTTGGCCACCGAACAGATCACCGCGCTTCCGCTGAAGTACTACTACGCCGGCCTGACGAAGATCACTGACCGCAGCCTGGAACTGCTGGGCGGCATCGACTCACTGGGGGAGATCGAGTTCTGCGAGTGCCGGTTTGTCACCGACGCCGGCATCCCGTTCCTGACGCGTCTGCCCAATCTGAAGCGCGTGGGCTTCGGCGGACTGCCGCATGTCACTCTGACGGGCACGCAGATCTTTCCGCCGCACGTTACGGTGCGGCACTCGAATTGACTGGCTCTGCGGAGCGCCTACTTCCGAATCACCTGAACCGGCCCGATGAGGCCCGAGGGCAGCAGTGGTGAATCCGCGCGGTAGAACTGTTGTGTGGTGTAGGTGTACTTCTTCTCCACGCCCGGCTGCTGGTCGCCGATGAGGCGGTTCACCCATAGGTTCGTCACCTTCACAACAATCTGGTTGGCGCCGGGCTTGAGCACGGAGGTCACGTCCACCCGGAACGGCTTCTTCCACACAATGCCCAGCGGCTTGCCGTTCACCGTGACTTCGGCGATATTCCTCACGTCGCCAAGATCGAGCCACAGGTGCCCTCCCTTGCCAAACCAATCGTTGGCGGCCTGCAACGTCTTCGTGTAGGTGGCCGTGCCGGAAAAGTACTTTACGCCGGCGTCGCTGCTTTGGCTCCAGGATGCCAGGCGATCCAGCGTGATCTTCGCCGGAGCGCCTCTACCGGCCTGGAACGCGACGTCCCACGCCCCCTCCACCGCACCCAGCGTTTGCTCGGTGATCTTGAGCGGAGCGCGTGATGGCGTGGCCGCAGCCTTTCGGAACACGACGAACACCGCTTCGTGGGGATCCAGGTGCAGCGCCACGGCCGTGCGTCCGCCGGCGATGGTATAAGGCGCGGGCGCCGTTTGGCCCGTTTGTGGATACCAGAACTCCGGCGCTTTGCCCTGCACTCGGAAAGTGGCCTCGAGCGCCTCTGCGCGATCGTTGCGGTTGTCCACCCAATAGACGTCGCCGTCAGCCAGCTTGCGGTGCACGAACATGAGGTTCGTGTTGCTCTGCGGCTTGTTGTATTCGAAGTCGGGGCTGCTGTTGGCCGAAACCAGCGCATCGGCGACACTGGCCTCCTTCACCTTGCCGGAACCCCACAGCTCACCTACGATCGCGCGGAACTCCGCCGGATCGTCGCTCAGGCTGGGCGTATCCAGCGGTTTCGGGCCAGCCACTGCGGCGCCGGCCTTCACCAGGTCGCGGATCTTCCTGAGCACAGCAAGCGGCATGTAGCGGCTGTGCGCGTCCAGGTAGAGCAGGCTGTAGTTCATTCCGCTCGGCGTCACCAGGCGGCCCCTGTTGACAGTGAGCTTGTTCAGCACCACGTCAGAGCTGACGTAGTCGAAATTGTAGCCGGACGGGATCGCCGGCGGATTGGCGCTGAACAGCGCCGTGACGTTGGAGTCTTCGCCATAGTAGTAAGCAATGTCGGCCACGAACTTGCCCTGCTGCAGCATGTACGAACTCCGCGCCAAGTAGGTGGTCCACGGCTTGGCCTGTTCGGCCCAGGTCTCGTGCCGCGTGAACCACTGGCCGAAGGGTCCCAGGCCCAGGCCCGGCACCTTGTCGTTTACCGGTTGGTGAACCGACGTGTGGATCACAAAGCGGTTGAGGCCCATCGCCAGTTCGCGGTCCGCAGTGGGCTTGAGCGTCTCAGGCGAAAACGACCAGGCGCCGGTGCCCGCCGTCAGCGACTCCGCGGCCACAATGTTCTGCCCATAGATGTGCGCCACCGAGGCCGATTCGCGGATGTCGGCATCGTACCGTTCGGACTCCTGGCCTGGACGCGGCGTCCACATCGCACTCATGGGAATGTCCGCATTCTTCTTGGCATCCATGCCGTCTCCGATGAAAGCGCGGCCGCTTTCGTGCGACTCCGTATAGCGCCGCAGGCCGCGCGCATGCAGGATCTCACCGATCTCGTCGTAGTGGTTTTCGGCGATCAGCTCGCCGATAGTCTTTCGGAAATCCCACAGGAAACGGTCGCTCGCCGCCGCGCTTTCCACCACGTGACCGGTGAGAACGGGCAGCCACGGCAGCGGTTCGTATCCACGCCGCTTGGTGAACTGCGCCAGCATGTCGTCGGTCCAGTTCTGCGTGCCTGCCTCGTAGCTGTCGAGCACCATGAACTGCAACCCGCGCTTGCCCATCAACTCGCCCAGCGTGTCCTGATACTGGTCGAGATACTGCTCTTCGTAGGACTTCACATGCGCCTTGTTCAGCTTGTCAACCTCAAGCCCCGTCGCCTCGGGCGAGGCCGGGTGGTTTGTAATGCCGAGGAGAGAATAGCCCAGACGCAGAACCATCCATTTGCCGGCGGGCGGCGTCCAATCCAGCGTGCCATCGGCGCGCATCTTTGAAGTGAGATCGACCACCGTGGATTTCGTCACGGCCGCGCTGTCAGCGGCCGCTGGAGTGGCGGCCGAGTAGAGTTCGTTCGCTGCCGCGAAGGCCGCCTTCTCTTCCACCCGGTTCACCCGTGCGCCGGTGTGCAGCACGAGTTCGGAGATCTGGTGGGCCGTCGGCGCCGCCGGCGCACGGCCCCCGCCAAATCCTCCAAATCCGCCGGCGGGCGCAGGCGGAGGCGTCTTGAAGCTCATGCGAAAGTACTTCGCTGTCGTTGGCTCGAAGGCCACGGTCTTGGATGCCATGCCTGCCGCGGGTATCACTGCCACCGTCCGGAAGCGTACTCCGTCGCCGCTCGCTTCTAGTTCCTGGTTGCTGCCGCCCGCGGGCCGGCCGAACGATCGGCCACCGCTGCTCGGCAACACCAACGTCAGCGCCCGCACGGTCTGCGGCTTCGCAAACTCGAATTGAATCCAGGCCTTTTCGCCCACGGGCGCCATGGGCAGCGCCGCCGCTGTCGCCACGTCCCCGTCGGTCAACTGATTGAGGTCGAACTTGCCTCCGCTGGACGTCACGGCCGGGGTCAGTTGTGAGACAGGCACTTCGCTTTCCGGCAAACGGAAAGCGACCACTGCGACGTCGGCGTAATACTGCGGCTTGGGCGCCGTGTTCGGCTCAGTCAAGCCGAAGCCGCGGCTCGCGAAGGCAATGTTCTGGAAAGGACCCGTTACGCCAGGCGGCCTCGGCACCGCCCCCGCAAAGGGCCGTCCGCCTTCCACCACCGTTTCGCTCCAAACGAATTTCTTCATCGCCTGCCCGGGCTTCACCCAAGGCCCGCCGCTCTCGCTCCATCCGGGCGACCCGGCAATGGCCATCTCCAGCTTCAACTGGTCTGCGAGTTGGGCCGTAAAGCGGAAGGCGTCCTTCCACTCCGGAGTCATGTAAACCAATCGCTTCGATACCACCTGCGGGGTCATCAGGGCCGCGTCGAAGTTCTGGAATCCGCCAATGCCCACCCGCTTCATCCACTCGAGGTCGGCCCTGATGCCGTCCTTCGTGATGTTCCCGTTCATCCAGTGCCACCAAACTCGGGGCTTCGCACTGTCGGGCGGATTCTGGAATCCGGCCAGCAGTGGATCTCCACCTGCCTGGCCCAGGATCGCCGACACCCCCGCCAGCAGTAACACGGCCGCAGCCGCAGCCTTTGCACCCACTCCATTAACCTGCATGTGTTCTCCTGGCGCCCGATCACCAGCTCATTCGCTGAATGCAACGGCTGCGTGGGCGCTCAAGATCATACGCCTTTCAGTCCCCTGCAGCTACGGGGTCCTAGTAGCGCAGCCCGAACCCCCGCGCAAACTGGTACTCGCCCTTCTTGTCCGCTACCTGCTCCATGGTCTTCGGCCAATTGAAGCTCAGCTTGCCGGTCGGCTTGTAGTCTCCGAAGAGCACGTCACTCACTCCGCGCCCTTCCGTGCCCGGATACCAAGCCGCCACCACTCCATCAGCCTGCTCCAGAACGTCGCCCAGGATCATCGGCCGTCCGGATATCACAACGACCACGACCGGAATCCCCGCCTTCTTCATATTGCGGAACGCCTCCATGTCCTTGGCATCCAGCGCCAGGTCCGCCGCGTCTCCGAACATCTCCGCGTAGGGGCCTTCCCCAACCACCAGCACTCCCAGCGACGCGCCCTCCGCGCCCGTCCCGTCCAGCGAGTATGTCACCTTCGTTTTGGGTGAGACGGAAGCTTCGATCGCTTTCAGAATCGTAGTGCCGCCGGTGGTCACTTCGCCGCTCTTGCCCTGCCACTCGATAGTCCAGCCGCCGCACTGATTGCCGAGATTGGAAGCGTTCTTGCCGCCTACGTGAATGCGCGCGGCCTGCTTCGAGATCGGCAGTACTTTCTTTTCGTTCTTCAGCAATACCAGCGATTCACGCACTGCCTGGCGCGCCACCTGGCGGTGGGCCTCGGAACCGAACTGGCTCCACAGACTGCGGTCGGCCAGCTGCGACCGGTTCTTATCCATCAGTCCCATGGCGAACTTCACGCGCAGAATGCGCGTTACCGCGTCGTCGATGCGCGACATCGGCACTTGCCCCTCGTCCACCAGTTCTTTCAGGTTCTTGATAAAGTCCCTGTATTGCTTGGTCACCATCGCCATGTCCATGCCGGCGTTGATCGAGATGGCGATGGCTTTCTTGTAGTTCTTGTCGATCTGATCGATGGCATTGTAGTCGGAGATCAGGAAGCCTTCAAATCCCAGCTCATTCTTCAGAATCTCCGTCATCAGGCGCTTGCTGGCCGAGGTCTTCACTCCGTTCCAACTGGTGTAGGACGGCATCACCGTGCCCACGCCTTCCGCGAGGGCTGGCGGATAGCCCGGCAAGTGGATCCGCCGCAGCGTGGCTTCGTCGAGCTTCACGTCGCCCTGATCCAGTAGCTTCTTCGGGCTCGTACCCGTGCCGTATGTCGTTCCGCCGTCGGCAACGAAATGTTTGGCGCAGGCCAGGACGGCCAGCGGCGAACTCAGGTCCGAACCTTGCAGCCCGCGGACCGCGGCCGCCCCCAGCCCCTTCACGATCTCTGGATCGTCCGAAAATCCTTCGTACGTGCGGCCCCAGCGAATGTCCTGCGGCACCGCCACGCACGGCGCGAATGTCCACTGAATGCCCGTGGCCCGAATCTCCAGCGCCGTAATCCGCGAAATCTTCTCCACCAGTGCGGCGTTGCGAGTGCAGCCTAGTCCGATGTTGTGCGGGAAAATTACGGCGCCCAGCACGTTGTTGTGCCCGTGCAAGCCGTCCACACCATAGAGAATCGGGATGCCTAGCCGCGATTTCATCGCGCGCTTCTGGTAGCTGTCGTAGAGGTTCGTCCACGCCTCCAGGCTGTTGCCCGCCTTCGGATCTGAGTTGCCGCCGCTCAGGAGAGAGCCCAACGACAGATTCTCTACGTCGCTGGCGTCCGCAAGCGACTCCTGGTCGGGTTGCGTCATCTGCCCGATCTTCTCTTCGAGTGTCATCTTCGCCAGCAGTGCTTTCACCTGCGGGTCGAACGACGAGAGTTTCATTCGCTTCTCGGCCGCGCCCACGTCCGACGCCCAGAACAACCCCATGGCCACCAACATCAGCCCGGCCACCGAAACCGCACACATGTTCTTCATATCTGCTTTCACTCCATGTGATTTGAGAGCCGCAGAGCGCTGAAACAACTCCAATCCTACACCTAGTCGCCCGCTGCTCCGGGGCTGGAAGTTTACTTGACTCGCCGTGTCTTCCAGCCGACACTAATGTCAGTTACTGACAGGAGTATCGCCGCTTGAGCAAACCCACCGATCTCGTCCAGGGCACCCTCGCCCTGCTCATCCTCAAAGTCATTGCGCTGGAGCCCGCACACGGCTGGGCCATAGCCCAGCGCATCCGGCAGATCTCGGGAGATGTCCTGCAGGTGGGCACGGGAGCGCTCTATCCGGCTCTGCACAGGTTGGAACAGAACGGCTGGATCCGCGCCGAATGGGCCGTGAGCGACAACAATCGGCGAGCCCGCTACTATGCGCTCACCGCCGCTGGCCGTAAGGCCCTGCAGCGGGAGTCGAGCGAATGGGAGCGTCTCTCGGCCGCCATCACTTTGGTAGTGAGGGCCGTTTAGCCGTGCGCCTACTCGACATTCTCAAGCTGCGCCTGCGCGCGCTCCTGTTTCGCTCCCGCGTTGAGAGTGAACTCGATGAGGAAATCCGGTACCACCTGGAACGGGATATGGAGGAGCACGTCGCTCGGGGTCTGGACCCGCGCGAGGCTCGTCTGGCCGCTTTGCGCGGATTGCGCGATGTGGAGCAGCGCCGCGAGGAATGCCGCGACGCCCGTGGTTGGAGCTTCACGGAGAACGCCGCCAAGGATGTGCGCTTCGCTCTCCGCCAACTCCGGCGAGACAAGGAGTTCGCCGCCACTGCGGTGCTGATGTTGGCTCTGGGCATTGCTTCAAGCACAGCGATCTTCGCCTTCGTCGACGCCGCCTTATTGCAGCCGCTGCCATATCGCGATCCGTTGCGCCTGGTCGGTGTCTATGAAAGGCTCGAGCCGCAATGCCGCTGGTGTAATCTCTCCTGGCCGGACTACCTCGATTGGAAGCGCCTCAACAACACGCTGGAAGACCTTGAGCTATACCAGCGAAGCGGTTGGAGGATGTCTGCGGCGGGTGGCGCGGTCGCCGTGCGCGGAGCGCGCGTCAGCGCGGGATTCTTCTCTTTGCTGGGAGTGCAGCCCTCATTTGGACGTCTGTTCCAATCCGGGGAGGACCAGCCCAAGGCGCCTCGCACCGCGCTTCTCTCCTACTCCGCCTGGCGGACTCATTTCGGCGGCCGCGCCGACATCCTGGGTCAAACCGTGATCCTCGATCAACTGCCCTATGTTGTCATCGGGGTCCTCCCAGCCTCCTTTCACTTCGCGCCCGTCGGCGCCGCTGAACTGTGGGTTCCCTTCCAGGCGCAATCGGAGTGCGACCTCCGCCGTGGCTGCCACAGCAGCTATGGGTTGGGCCGCCTGAAGCCGGGTGTTAGTGTTGAAGCGGCGCTCGCCAATTTCGCCGCAATCGCCGCGCAACTGGAACGCCAGTATCCCGACACCAATCGCGACCAGGGCGCTAACGTTCGCCTTCTGAGTGAAGCCATCGTCGGCCAGATCCGGCCCATTCTGCTGGTGCTCCTGGCCGGCGCCACCCTGCTGCTCCTGATCGCGTTCACTGACGTCACCGGCCTGCTCCTCGTTCGTGCGGAGTGGCGCCAGCGCGAAATGGCCGTGCGCGCCGCACTGGGGGCTTCCACCGGAAGGCTTATGGCGCAGCTCGGCACGGAGGCTGCCGTTCTCGTATCCGCCGCCACGCTACTCGGCATCGCTGGCGCGCATCTCCTCATGCGAACTTTGCCCGCGCTCCTTCCGGAAGATCTGCTCAGCAAGCTGCCGTTTCTGGCGCAACTCCACTGGAGCCCCCGGCTGGCTCTGTTCGTAGCGGCGATTGCCATCTCCGCGGCGCTGCTCTTTGCCGTCGCGCCCAACCTTCTCCGCTGGCGCCCGCAGATTGTCGCTTCCCTTGCGGAAGGCTCCCGCGGCTCCGCAGGCACGGCCTGGCGCCGGCTCGGCGCCAAGCTGGTGGTCACGGAGATCGCCACCGCCGCCGTGCTGCTCATCGGCGCCGGTCTCCTCTCCCAGAGCCTCCACAACCTCCTGCGCGTGCATCTCGGCCTGCGGCCCGACAATCTCGTCACCCTGGAGGTGGCGGCTCCGGCCACCACGTATTCCACCGGCGCCAAGGCCCTCACTTTGACTCGCGACCTCCTCGATCGCGCCACCAGCCTGCCAGGCGTCCAATCCGCCGGACTCGCCGCCAACGGCTCGCCTCTCACCCACAACGGCAACACTACCTGGATTCGCGTCCTCGGCCGCCCGTGGCACGGCGAACACATCGACGTACCCGAACGGGACGTCACGCCAGGCTACTTCAGCACCCTCGGTGCAAAGTTGCTGCAGGGCCGCTTCTTCTCCGACACCGACGATTCCTCTCACCCCAAAGTTGCAATCATCAACCTGGCTTTCGCCCGCCGCCACTTCCCCGGCCAGAATCCCATCGGCCAGTTGATCGGCCAGCCAAGCGCGGACCCGGCCCCCGTCCAGGTCGTGGGAGTGGTAGACGACATCCGCCAGGGGCCACTCGACGAAGAGATCCCTCCTTTCCTCTACAAGCCTCTCCTTCAAAGCCCTGATACGTATATCTCGCTGGTCGCCCGCACCGATCAGGATCCAGGCGCGCTGCTACCCGCGCTTTCCACGCAGATTCGGTCTCTCGATCCCGAGATCATCACCATGCGCGGCGCCACCATGCAGCGCCAGATCGGAGCCTCTGAATCCGCATTTCTCCGCCGCCTCACTGCCTACCTCGCTGCCGGATTCGCCCTGCTCGCTCTACTGCTCGCCGTGGTAGGGCTCTATGGTGTGATTGCCTACTCCGTCAGTCAGCGCACCCGCGAAATTGGCGTGCGCATGGCGCTGGGTGCCACGGCCACAGGGGTCTACGCGATGATCTTCCGGCAGGCCGCCTGGCTGGCCGCGCTCGGCATCGCTGCCGGCCTGGCCGCTGGCGCAGGAGCCGCCCGATTCCTGCGCAGCCTCCTCTTTGGCGTCACGCCGTGGGACCCGGTCACCCTTGGTGCCATCGCTGTCCTACTCGCAGCCGCGGCCGCCATGGCATGCTTCATTCCTGCCCGCCGCGCCGCCACGGTGAACCCCGTCGAGGCCTTGCGCTCGGAGTAACTCTCGATAAGCAGCGCGGGCTGCTCAACAGACCCCGGTCGCTCACCACGCCGAGGCTCATGGCTCGTTTGTGGAAGCACCTTTGGAGTGCGCGGAGCAGCCCGTTTCCTCAGTACCAACTGGGCCCCAGGATGTGATTACTGGAAAAGCCGCGGTGCAAAGTCATTCAAGCAGCGCCGCCAGGTCAACCACTCGTGTGCCGTCCCCTGTGACTCGAAATAGATGTTCTTGATCCCCGCTTTCGTGAGCGCTTCGCTGAAGTTCTTGGTCCCCGGTCCTTCCATCGTGCCTATCCCCAGGAACAGCACCTTCACTTTACGGTTGAACGCGGCCGCATCCGCAAACACTCCATTGTTCGATGTCTTCGGATCAAAAGCTCCCCCTCGGCCTCCCGTGCTGCCGCTGAAACCGCCGATGTAGGCGAATTGATCCAAGTGAGAAAGAGTCGTGAGAAACGTCTGCATCCCGCCCATGGAGAGACCCGCCATGGCACGGTTTTCCCGCCCCGGCATCACCCGGTACGTCTTCTCGATCATCGGAATCAGGTCCGTCAGCATCATCTCCGTGAAGGCTGCCCCTGCAAATCCGGCCAGCCCCATCCGCGGCGGCGCTGCTGCTCCCGGCGGCGGGGGCGGAGTGAGCCAGCGCGCATTGAAGATCGCTGCTTCTTCACCGGGCTTGGCCGTATTCAGGTTGTCCATCACAATAATCATCGGTTTCGCCTTCTTGGCCGCGATGAGGTTATCCAGAATGAAGTCCGCATGACCCTGTGTATGCCAACCCTGCTCGTTCTCTCCCCACCCGTGCAGCAGGTACAGCACCGGATACTTCTTCTTTCCCACGTCATAGTCCGGCGGCGTATACACATAGCATCGGCGCCACTTGCCCGTCACCTTCGCAAAGTACCAGCGCTGGCTCACCTGCCCGTGCGGCACGTCTCTTGGTTGGTAGTAATCCCCTCCCGGTCCCTCTGGGATTTCAATCGCGCTGTTATCCCACCCGGACCCGAAGAACGTCCGGGTTGAAGGGTCTGCCATCGTCGCTCCATCCACCACCACCGAGTAGTAATGGAAGCCTTCTACCAGGGGTGTCGTTGTGACCATCCATGCCCCGTCGGCGGCCTTCATCATGTCGAATGCTTTACCCACTCGAATCTGCACCTTCTGTGCCTCAGGCGCCACTATGCGGAATGTCGCACGGTGATCTCCGTACACGCACGGGTACTTTGCGCCAGGTATGTTCAGGCTCGAAGGCTTGCAGTCCTCACTTGCCTGCCCCCAACAGGCCATGCCGCCGAATAGCAGCAGCGCCGCCGTGCATCGCAGACCCTTCCCGATGTTCATTGTTCAACTCTCCTTTCTTGGGTTGTTCGTGGTTTCGGCCGGCTCGCAGCTTCGTCTCGTCATTGGCATCCCATGCCGCTGCATAGGCTCCTACCAAAGAATGGCAATACGAAATTCTGAAACCGCACCGGCACCGCGCTCGTGTGATCGCCTGCATAGACCTCAAAGGCGTTGACGATGCCGTAAGTGTCCAGAATCTCGTGCAGGCGCTGCGCGCCGCCTCTCAGTCCGTCCTTGTCGCCCACATCCATCGCGATCGCTTTGTATTGCCGCAGGTTCCCAATGTATTGGTGCACGAAGACCAGCGGCGCGTTCGCCGCCCAACGGTCCAGCACATCCTTCTGCACTGCTCCATCTTTCACAGGCAGATCGAAGTACAGCGGCGGATTCTTCGGATTCGGCGACCACGCCGAAGCCGTCGCCAGAGTTGTCCGCATCATGAACGGCAGTTTGGCCGAATCTGCGGCCGACTGCACCGCCGCCAGCGCTTTCTCCATCTCCGCAGTTGCCGGCCCCGCCCCTCTCGCAGCCATGCAGCATGGACTCATGATGTACAGGCTTCCAAACACCTCTGGGTGCTTCATTCCGATCCGGCTCGCCCCATAGCCACCCATCGAATGTCCCACCAGTCCCCGGCTGGAGCGCTTCGCAATGGTGCGGTAATGCGCATCCATATACGCCACCACATCCCGCGCCACATACTTCTCGAAGTCTCCCGTGGTCACTGAACTCGAGTACATAGACCCGTTGTGCACTGTCTTCGAATCCGGCAGCACAACAATCATCTCCGGCACGCCCTTCGCAAACGCCCCCGCCACCGTCTGAGTGGCGTGGATCTCCTGCGACCATTGCGCCGCGCCAATGCTATAGCCGTGCAGAGCGTATACCACCGGATACCGGCGCTTCTTCTCTTTGGCGTAGCTCGGCGGCAAGAATACCAATGCCTCCCGGTCCACCGCGTTGCCTTCCAGATTTCCCTCCAGCGACGCGCCGTGAATGGTAATCCTCTCCAGGACTACCGGCCTGGCTCCGGGTTCCGGTGGAGGGACCTCCGTTTTCACCTGCGCCGGAGCCGGTTGCCACACGCTGATTCCGGCCAGCACCGCTACTATCAGACCTGCCTTCTTCACGCTCGGATCCTCCCTGGCCCTATTTCCGGTTCGCCTGGTCCACCACCGCGGCGAACGCGGGCTTCTTCTTGCCTTCCCGGTCAAACAGCAGCGGGTGGTTCGTCCGTCCCCGCGTTGGGAAGTTGTTCAGCCAGGAGTCACCATCGGTCACTCCCCAGAATGTGACCCGGCTCAGCGACTTACGGTGCTGAACAAACACTGCGAACAGCTCGCCATACCGTTTCGCCAAGGCCTGTTGCACAGCTTCCGGAAGACCCGCCGTGTAGGGATTCGAGTTTGCCGCGCCCTCCGCCTTCGCCGCAATATCGGCCGAGCTCTGCCGTTGCGTTCGCGGCAACACATCCACATCCAGCTCCGTGATATGCACCTTGACACCCAGCGCCGCAAAGGCCTCAATCGACTCCGCCTCCTGCTTTGCGGTCGGTGATTCCAGCCGCACATGTCCCTGCATTCCAACGCCGCTCACCTTCACCCCTGCCGCCTGCAGCTTCTTGATCAACTCCACTGCGCCCTTCCGTTTCGCCTCATTCGCCAGTGAGTAGTCGTTGTAGTACAACTCCGCCCGAGGATCCGCGGCCTGCGCGTACTGGAAGGCCTTCACCAGGTAGTCTTCCCCTATGATCCGGTACCATGGCGTCTGCCTCATCGTTCCGTCTTCATTCAGCGCCTCATTCACCACATCCCAACCGCCGATGCGTCCCTTGTACCTGCCCACCACTGTCCGGATGTGATCCTGCATCCTCTCCAAGAGCCCCTCCCTTGTGAGCGGTTCGCCTTTTTCGTTTTCAAATACCCATCGCGGGGTCTGGCTGTGCCACACCAGACAATGACCGACGATGAACATCTTGTGTTTCTCGCCAAACTCCACGAAACGGTCCGCCGCGCCGAAGTCATATTCATCCACGCGCGGGTGGATGGGCCCCCACTTCAGTGCATTCTCCGGGCTGATTGAATTGAACTGCTCAACGACAATGGGCACACCGCGGGTATCCCTCTCCTCAAACTGAGCCCGGTTCAGTGCCGCCCCTATCTTGAACATCCCCTCATATGCGCCCTTGAGGGTCTGCGCCGTCTGTCCCAAGGCCGCTGAGGCCAAGATGATCCACGTAGTTGCAACGATTGACTTCATGGACGCTAGCTCCATTCCGTATGCGCTTACAGCGAGTGGGTCAATCATATCCGAAGTCAGAGAGTTTGGCCATCGGGAATTCGTGAATCGAGCGCTGGCGCACTGACTCTCCCTGCTCTCCGGCAAGGCCCCAGCTCAGTCCCCACGCGGGCCCAGATACTCCGGCCCGTACACCGCCGCCCGCACGTCGCGGTGCAGAGTTCCATCAAATGGCATCTTCTGGGTGAGGAATACCGCCGCCATGCGGTTGGCCGGATCTACCCAGAACAGCGTCGAGGCGGCGCCGTCCCAGAAAAACTCGCCTACCGCGCCGCGGTTCTCTTCGGGCCTCTGCGGCTGCGCCACGCGTACCGCGAAGTCCATTCCGAATCCCATCGCGCCCTTGCTGTTCACGAAGCCGCGATCAGTGATGCGCGGGTCCAACTGGTTGGTCGCCATCAGCTTCACTGTCGACGGTTTCAGAATACGCGCACCCTCCAGCGAACCGCCGTTCAGCAGCATGCGCGCGAAGCGCATGTAGTCGTCGATCGTGGACGATAACCCGGACCCGCCGCCGGTCAAACGGTTGTCCCGGAAGTTCCGCTTTCTGATCTCCTCGTCCGGGTCGCGCACCAGTTTGCCGTCCGTCTTCCGGTAGACCGCCGCCAGCCGCGGCAATCGTTCATCCGGTTGGCGCCACGCCGAGTCGCGCATTCCCAGTGGCTCAAAGACGTTTTGTCGCACAAATTCCGCGAACTTCTGGCCCGAAAGCACCTGCACCAGCAACGCCTGCACGTCCACGGCGATGCTGTAGCGGCACGCGCTGCCGGGGTCGAATAGCAGCGGCACCTTGGCCAGCCGCCGGCCCATCTCCTCCAAGTCGATGTCCAGCGCCAGTGGATCGGCTTCCGCGTACGCCCGATGCACCGGCGTATCCCCCGTGCCGTAGGCAAAACCCGCGGTGTGGCGCATGATGTCCCGCACGGTGATGGGCCGCGATGCGGGCCGGTACAGCGGTCCGCCGGCCGCGTCTTTGCCGGTGTACACCCGCATCCGTTCGAACTCCGGCAAATGGCGGTACAACGGATCGTCCAGGCCGAACTTGCCCTGCTCCCAAAGGCGCATCAGCGACACGCCCGTCACCGGCTTCGTCATCGAGTAGAACTGCCCGATGCTGTTGCGCGACATGCGGCGGCCGGCCTCGCGGTCCGCGTAGCCCGCCGTCCCAAAGTACGCCTCGCCGCCGTCCTTCCAAATCAGCAGGGAGGCGCCCGCGGTTCTCTCCTCCTGCACCAGGCGGCCCAATGCGGCGTCCATGCGGCGCGCATCCAGCTTCACCTCTTCGGCTGCGGCCCCGGTCTGCGCCATCACCCCGGGGGCCATCGCCCAAGGCAGTACTTGCAGCACGCCGCGGCGAGTGATTTGAACATCTTGCTTCCGCATCATCTACCTCTGGGGGTCCATTGCGGCCTCGAACGTGTGCGTACCTGGCGCCACCTCGTAACTGCGCGCGCCGCCGGCCGCCGGCTTTGCCTTGGTCTTCACTGACCCGTTCCCCGGAACCACCACCGTGGCGCTGGTGCCCGCAGGCACTGTGACGCTCAACTTACACCTGCCATTCTCCACACGCCACTCGCTCGCAATGTCTCCGTGAATGGACCGGTATTTCCCCTTCACAAACGTGAGGCCGCCCACCACCGCCGGCTTCACCACGAAGTGCCGGAAGCCCGGCGTTACCCCATCGCTGCGAATACCGGCCAGCCCCTGCGTGAACCAGGCGCCGATCGAGATCAGCGTGTCGTGAATGTGAGATTGGCCGGTCCAGCTCTCCCAAGACGTAGTCGCCCCGTGGTCCAGCATGTAGCCCCACCCCGGATAGTCCCGCTGGCTGGTCATCGTGTAGATCAGGTAGTCACGGTCCGCCTCCAGCAGGTACTTCATTAGGAAGTAGGTGCCGTGCATTCCCGTGTCGAAATGCCCGCCGTTCTTCACCAGAATCGTCTCCTCCAGGTTCTTGAGCAGCCCCGCCCGCAGCCCCTGCGGAGGAACGCCAGTCAGCAGCGGAAACGCCTGCTGAACCGTGTCCCCGTTCGTGTAGATGCCATCGGCCGCCTTGTAGAACTTCTGATGAATCGCCTGCGCCACCGACGTCGCACGCTGGTCGAATGCCGCTGCATCGGCGTCCTTGCCCAGGACCTTCGCGATCCTCCCGGCCAGCTGCAGCTGATACAGGTAGTGCGTCGTGTTGATCAATTGCACCGGCGGCACGCTGCCGCGCAGGCTGCCCTTGGGTGTCAGCCAGTCGCCCAGGAAGTTCCACTGCTGCATCCTCATGGCATGTGTTGTGTGATCCACGAGTATGCCGTCCCGAGTCTCCGCTTCCAGATACCCCAGCCACTTTCGCATCATCGGATAGTTCGTCTCCAATACGCCCTTGTCGCCGTACTGCAGGTACATCTGCCACGGCAGAGTCACCACGAAGCCGCCCCACATCGGGCCGCCGCCGCCCTGGTCCTGATAGTTCGGCGCGGTGTGCGGCAGCGATCCGCTCGACGCCTGAGAGTCCCGCCAGTTCGCCAGCCAGCGGCTGTATAAGCCGCCCGTTGCGAAGTTGTACATGCCGGTCTCGAACGACGTGCCCGCGTCTCCGCCATAGCCCAGACGTTCGCGAGTCGGGCAGTCCACCACGTATCCCCCCAGTGTCAGCGCCTCATATGTGCGCGTCACCAATTGGTAAATGCGGTTCAGCAGCTCGCTCGATGACGTAAACTCGCCCGCGCGTTCATACGCAGTGCGAATCAGATAGGCCTTGGCGCCGACTGCCTCCGGAGCCCTCTCCACGCCCGTAACGCGCACGTAGCGGAAACCGTGGTAGTTGAACCTGGATCTGAACGTCACCGCCGAGCCGTTGCCCACCACTTCATCGCGCTGGTTGAATGTGTAGGGGAATGCCGCCTGGTTGCCGCGGCGCGGAGGCCCAGTGGCGCCCGGCGCCGGCTGGTCCAACTCGATGCTGTCCGAATACTCCAGCTTCACCACCGCTCCCTTGGGAATCGGCGGCAGTTGGACCTCCGCCCAACCCGTGATGTTGCGTCCCATGTCGATCACCCATCCGCCCTGCGGAAACGCCTCCACTTTCACGGCCTTCAGCGTCTCCACCAGGCGGTTCGGTTCCACCATCTCCGCCGCCGCCGTCGCTCGGGCCGGCTCAAACACCCCCGCCGCCTGCCACTGCGAATCGTCGTAGTTCACGCCATTCCAGTCCGCCACGTCCAGCGCCGTGTCATAGCGCTCCCCTCCGTAGTCGCCGAACGCCGTCCCGCGGCCAAGCGGGCTCAAAGGACTCTCCCGCAGCTTCCAGCTCTCGTCCGTCACTACCTCCACCACTCCGCCGCCGCTGGCTGTCATCACCATCTGCGCCCGCGCTAGTGGTCCGTCATGCACCACTCCTGGATGCCCGCGCACGTACCACCCGCGGCCTAGCCACAGCGCCATCACGTTCTTGCCCGGCACCAGATAGTCCGCCACCTCGTACGCGACATACAGACTACGCTTCGAATAGTCGCTCACCGCTGGACTCAGCACCTGCTCCCCAACCTGCTTCCCATTGATGTAAAGCTCGCAGTAGCCCAGGCAATTCACATAGGCTACGGCCCGCGCCGGTTTCGCTGCCACCGTGAAGCTCTTCCTCATCCACGGAAACGGCAGAGGCTTGCCTTCCGCAACGCCTTCCGGCCGCTTCTCTCCGATCCACTTTGCGTGCCAGTCCTGCTCCTGCAGCAGCCCCATGGACCATGTAGCCGGTTCACTCCATTCCGAAGCCTTGCCCTTCGCTCCCCACACGCGCACCTTCCAATACACGCGCTGCCCGGAATTCAGCTTCTTTCCGCCATAGCTCACCCAGGTGGACTCCTTCGATACCACGCGTCCTGAGTCCCACAGGTCGCCCTTTCCCTCCCGCAGCGCCTCCTCCGTGGAGGCCGCCAGAATCTGGTATGCACCCTGAGCCGGGATCCTCGCCGCCGGATCAATCACCCAGCTCAATCGCGGCCGCTCCACGTCAATCCCGGCTGGGTTCTTCAGGTACTCGCAGCGCAGCTCCTGCAGCGCCGCTGCATCCGCCCTGCCGGCCAGTAGCGCCGCTGCGCATCCAATCGCCCACAGATACGTTCTTCCGCTTCTCATCAGTTCAGTCATATTGCTCCGGTTCGCCTTGACACTATCACTCCAGCCCGCTCGCGAAAAGCTAGGCCGCTCCACCCGCCGGACTGGCTGGCAGGCGATGTCGTGTTCACAGTACCATGTCATTTGTACATGGCTCTCTTCCGAACTGCCCTGCGGCCCCTTCCGGCGCTGCTCTCTCTCCTCGCGGCCTCTTTGCCGGCTCAATCCACTAAGGCGGAGCTCTTCGGCATCGTGCTCGATCCCAGCGGTCTGCCCATCACGGGCGCCGTCGTCGAACTCCTGAACGCCGCTACCAGTTCCACCCTCACCCGCGAATCGGACTCCAAAGGCAGCTTCCACTTCATCGCCCTCCCGGCTGGCGTCTATCGGCTCTCCGTCACCAAACAGGGCTTTGTCGCCCTGCGCCGCGACGGCATCGTGGTCCGCATTGGAGACCAGGTCAACATTGACGCCCCGCTCCAACTTGGCGACGTCAACCAGTCCGTCCTCGTCACCGCCGATGCCCCGCTCCTTCAGGCCGTCCGCGGCACCGCCTCCTTCGCCGTCGATCAGAAGAAAGTGGCCGCTCTTCCTCTCGACGGCCGCAACTTCGTCCCGCTCATCGCCCTCTCGCCCGGCGTGAATCTTCCCCCCGGCAACCTCCTGCCCCGCATCAACGGCAGCCGCCCTCGTGTCTCCGAGTACATCTACGACGGCATCAGCGTCCTCCAACCCGAGCCCGGCCAGGTCGCTTTCTACCCCATCATCGACTCCATCGACGAGTTCCGCGTCGAAACAAACAGCTATTCCGCCGAGTACGGCCGCTCCAACGGCGGCGTCATCATGGTCAACCAGAAGTCCGGCTCCAACCAGCTCCACGGAACCCTATTCGAGTTCTTCCGCAATGAAGCCCTGAACGCCCGTAACCTCTTCGCCACCGCCGGCGCCAAACCGCTCTTCCGCCGCAACCAGTATGGCTTCGTGCTCGGCGGCCCCATCCAGAAGAACCGCACCTTCTTCTTCGCTGGCTGGCAGGGCACGCGTCTCAAGACCGGCGTCGTCCGCACCAGCACCGTCCCTACCAGCACTCAACGCCGTGGCGTCTTCAACCAGGCCGTCTACGATCCGTGCTCCACTCGCTTCGCCAACGGTGTCTATTCTCGCGATCCATTCCCATCCAGCACCATCCCCTCCTCCATCTTCGACACCGCCGCCCAGGCCGTGGTAGATCGCTATCCCGCACCAAATATCTTCTCCGGCTCCAATGAAGCCGTCGCCAACAACTACCGCCGCATCGGATCCGAGACCACCGCCCAGGATCAGTTCGACCTCCGCATCGACCGCTACGTCACCTCCGCCCACCGCCTCTTCGCGCGCTACTCCTACCTCCGGGACGACTCCGCTCCCGCCACACCCCTGCCCGACGGCAGCGGCGCCTTTTCCGCCACCTACATCGGGAAAACCCTCACCCGCGCCGATGCCCTCGTTGCCGAACATAGCTGGAACCTCCGTCCCTCCGCCGTCAACCAGTTCCGCTTCGGCTATACCCGCCGCGGCTTCGACCGCTCGTCCCTCAACACCGGCCAACCCGCCACCGCCATCTCGCGCATCCCCAACATCCCCCTGACTTCATTCAGCGATGTCCTCCCCACCTACGACCTAGTGAGTTATCAGCAACTCGGCCCGCCCGCTAACGCCAACGCAACCTTCACAACCTCCGTTACCCAAGTCATCGACAACTTCTCCTGGACCCGCGGCCGCCACACCCTCAAGGCCGGCGCCGACATCCGCCTCGAACATCTCGACGTCCTCCAGCCCCCCAGCCCCACCGGCAACTTCCAGTTCTCCACCATCTTCACTGCGGGGCTCTCCGCCACCGGCACGCCGGTCTCCTATACCGGCAACAGTTTCGCTTCCTTCCTTCTGGGCCAGGTGACGCGCTTCTCTATCGACGCCCAGTCCGAACCCCTGAAGCCTCGCGCCAAGATCGCCGAATTCTTTCTCCAGGACGACTGGCGCGTCTCCCGCCGCCTCTCCGCCAATCTCGGCGTCCGCTACACCCTGAACGGTCCCTCCACCGTCATTGACGATAAGGGCGCCGTCTTCAATCTCCGCACTCAACAACTCGACTACCTCGGCGCCGGCGGCTTCCCCCGCACCGCGCGAGATCTCGAGAAACTCAACTTCGCGCCGCGCGTGGGCCTCGCCTACAAACTCACAGACTCCTTCGTCGTCCGCTCCGGCTACTCGCTCACCTGGATTGAACAGGCCGGCATCACCACACCTTTCACAACGCCGCTCTTTCCCTTCATCCAAACCCTCGGCCAACAGACCTTGGACAACATCAACCCGGCGTTTGTCCTCTCCCAAGGCCCCACCGTCTCCCCCCAGCCGCCCGGTCCCGGCGCTGGCCTGGGCCAGGGCGTCTTTGGCGTCCAGCGCGACAACGGCAGCGGCTACGCGCAGCAATGGAACTTCAGCCTCCAGAAGACCTTCGGCCAGAACTGGAGCGTCGAAGCCGCCTACCTCGGCTCCAAACTCACCCGCCTCGGCGTTCCGGACGTGAATCTCAATCAGCTCACCGTCGAACAGCTCGCCCTCGGCTCATCGCTCACCCGTCAGGTCAGCAATCCCTACTATGGCCAGATCCCGCCCAATACTTCTCTGGGCGCACCCGCCATCGCCGCCGCGCAGCTCCTGCGGCCCTATCCCAGATTCACCGCCGTCACGCTCTACCGCAATAACGTCGGCCACTCCACCTACCACTCGCTTCAGTCCCGCATCGAGAAGCGTTTCTCCAGCGGCCTCACTTTCAGCGCCGCCTATACCTTCTCCCGCCTCATCGACGACGCCGGCGCCGTCTTCGATTCCGCCGTCCTCACCGGCCCCGTCACCAACTTCCAGGCCGCCGACAGCTTCAACAAGCGCCTCGAGAAGGACGTCTCCACCGGCAGCATCCCGCATGTCTTCTCTGCCGGCATGGTCTACGAAATGCCCTTCGGCCGCGGCCGCGCCCATACCCTCGATGGATGGAAAGACACCTTGCTCGGCGGCTGGCAGATCGCCTCTCTCGTGCGCCTCCAATCCGGCAGCCCCGTCGCCGTCACCGAAGCCACCAACCTCAACGCCTTCGCCGGCTTCGGCATTCAGCGCCCCAATCGCGTTGCAGATCCCGCCCTTCCTGCGGACCAGCGCACTACCGGCCGCTACTTCAACGCCTCCGCCTTCACCCACGCCCCGCAGTTCACCATCGGCAACAGCTCCCGGAACCCCGTCTCCGGCCCCGGCTACCAGGCCGCCGACATCATGGTCGGCAAGACCTTCACCATCACGGAACGCTTCCGCGCCGAGTTCCGCGCCGAAGCTTTCAACGTCACCAACACGCCCCCGCTCGGCAATCCCAACGGCAGCTTCGGCAGCTCCGCCTTCGGCACCATCACTACTGCACTCGATCCGCGCGTCTTCGAGTTCGTCCTTAAACTGCACTTCTGAAGCGCGCCCCGCCCGCCATACGCCAGAATAGTCTCAAGGTCGAGCCTCTCGGCCAAGGAGAGCGCATTGTCTAAAGCCGGCATCGAAAACCGCCTGGCGCAAATCCGTAAGAGCCGCGGGCTGGCGGCCGCTGAACTCGCCCGGCGCGTGAACGTCAACCGCCAGACCATCTACGCCATCGAGGCCGGCACTTACGTGCCGAACACCGAAGTTGCCCTGCACCTGGCTCGCGAACTCGAAGTCGCAATCGACGACCTTTTCTCCCTCCGCGCCGCTGCCGCCACAGTCCCCGAACTCCTCACCGCCGAAGTGCTCAGCGCTGCTCCGCCCGCCGCCGGCCAGCCCGTCCGCATCTGCCAGGTCGGCACGAAATGGGTGAGCGTGCCAGTCAGCGCCACACCCTCCTATCTCCCCGAGGCCGACGGCGTCATCCGGCGCACGAGCCGCACCGGCAGCCGTGCCGATCTCGTGGTCGTCGCCAAAGAGGATGCCGCCCACAAGCGCCTCGTCCTCGCCGGTTGCGACCCCGCCGCCCGCCTCCTCGCCAATATGGTGGAGCGCGTCGCCGGCATCGAAATCATCTCCGCCGCCGCCTCCAGTAAACTCGCCCTCGCCTGGCTCAAGGAAGGGCAGGTGCACATCGCCGGCTCTCATCTCGAAGATCCCGCCACCGGCGAATTCAACGTCCCCTTCGTGCGGGAGATGTTCGCCGGCGAGGAGATGATCCTCGTCACCTTCGCCAACTGGGAGGAAGGCTTCGCCGTCGCTTCCGGCAACCCCAAACAGATTCGCGCCGCTGCCGACCTCGCCAAACGCAACGTCCGCCTCATCAATCGCGAGCGCGGCGCCGCCATCCGGACTCTCCTCGATCGGCTCCTCGCCGAAGCCGGCCTCGCCCCCAGCTCCATTCGCGGCTACCACTCCGAGGCCTTCGGCCATCTCGCCGCCGCCTACGCCGTCGCCGACGGTCAGGCCGACGTCTGCCTCGTCACCCGCTCCGCCGCCCTCACCTTCGGCCTCGACTTCCTCCCCCTGCACCACGCCCGCTACGACTTCGTCCTCCGCAAGCGGACCCTCGACCTCCCCGCCGCCAAAGCTTTCCTCGACGTTCTCCAGCGCGCCACGCTCCGCCGTAAACTCGAACTCCTCGCCGGCTACGACACCTCCCAAACCGGCACCGTCATCCACTGCTGAACCCTGCCTCGCGGTTCCCTGGCAGGCCGACTGAGATACAGTCGTATTGGTCATGCCTCTCCGGACTCGCCTTTACTCCTGCTGCGCGGCTCTTTGCCTGCTCTCATTCCCTGCCTTCGCCCAGTCCAGCACCTGGCCCGGCGCCTACGAGGTGAGCCGCCAGGATTCCGCCGGCACCCTTACCCTCTCCACGCCCTACTACACCTTCCAGCACGACCTGAAGCACGGCGCAGAGATCTCGGTCGTCTCCCTCAAGCACGGCGCTGCGAAAAACCTGCTCGTGAAGCCGGTCAACGCCCTCATCGCCATGCCCGACGGAGAGAGCTTCCAATCGCAGAACGACTCCGCGCCCGAAGTCGCCGTGGAAGACTCCGGCAAAGCCAGAATCGTCCGCGTCACCGCGCGGCTCTTGAGCGCCAACGGCAAGGACTCCGGCATCCGCCTTCGCACCCGCTACGAATACCGCTGGGGCTACCTAAAACTTCGCCGCGAGTTCGTCTTCGGCAATCAACCCGTCGCCATTCGCCGCGCCAGCGTCCTCTCCACTGTGCTCGATCCCTCCCTCGACAACTTCGGCTACCGCCAGGGCGTCACCGAGCAGGAAGGCGGATCCTCCTACTTCTACGGAGCTATGCAGTGGCGCAAACTGCGCGCCGGCGCTTATTTCGATCCACCTCTGCAGACGCGCTACGTCCCCTACTACCTCGTCCTTGCCAATCCCGGCATCGAGGGCATTGAGTGGTTCGTCTCCGACGACCTCTCCCAGTGGGACTACCAAACCGCCGGCAAACCCGGCGCCGGCCTCTGCCGCGTCTCCTCCAGCCTTTCTCCCCTCGGCGTCAATGTGAACATCAACCCGCTCGACGTCACCGGGCAGGTCAGGGCGCAAGGCACCTGGACCTTCGACAGCTACATCGGCATCCCCATTCTCGAAGGCCACGCCAACCCCACATGGCTCCACGCGGCCTTTAACGCCAATGGCGGCAAGTGGATCACGGAAGAGCGCATTCAGAAGTGGGCCGATTCCGGCATCCGCACCGCCCACTGCCACAACGACGGCGATTCCCTCGGCGACGGCATCTTCTGGCGCGACGGCTCCTACCCGCCCTATTCGCCCGAAGGCATGAAGGAGTACGACCGCGTCATTCAGCAATGCCAGGCCCGCGGCATCCAGGTCACCACCTACTTCTCCAACAAACAACTCCACCCCTCCACCCAGGCTTACAAGGATCACTCCCAAGAATGGGGCCGCAAACACACCGACTCGGGCGAGCTCCACCACGACGCCGCGGCGCATGGTGAGTTCGGCGCGCTGATGTGCATGAAATCCGGCTGGCTGCAAGAGATCGAACACAACATCGACACCGTCCTTTCCAATCACAAACTGAACGGCGTCTACTACGACTGGAACGTCGCCCTTTACTGCAACAACCCTCTCCACGTCGGCAAAACTTCCAACGGCGTCTCCGGCCAGACCGGTACTCTCGCCCTCTCTCCCACCGGCCACTGGGACATGGACGAACTTCTCCAATTCATGGAATGGACCCGTAACCGGGTCGGGCCGCAAGGCCAGGTGATCCTCCACACCACCATGACCCCCATGTTCGCCACTGAAAACTTCGCCGATCGCGTCGTCGGCATGGAGTGGGGCTATGGCCGGCTCTCTCGTTCCGTCCCGCCCGTGCAGGAACTGCCCCTGGAGTGGAACTTCGCCAACGCCCGCTCCCGCGGCGTTATCGGCTACGGCAGCATCGACAAAAGCGCCCCCGCCTCCGTCCGTCAGCTCCTCACGCTCGAAACCCTCCTCACCGGAACTACCCCGTGGCCTGCCAGCGCGGAAGCCATCGCGCTCTACAAGATCCTCACCCCCCTCGGCGACCTCACCCGGTACAAGTTCCAGGACTGGCGCAACCACGCCGTCCAGCTCGACTCCCCTGAAGCCATCTCCTCTCTCTACAGCCGCTCCGGCGAAGCCTGGATCCTGATCGGCAACACCGGCGCGCAGTCCAGGCAGATCCGCGTGAAGCTCGACCCCAAGGCGCTTCCGGCGCCGCTTGACTCCATCAGCCTCCTCCAACAGGTAGACCGGTCCAACACCGTCGCCCTCAACGCCACCCGCGCCACCGGCGAAGGCGAATCCGTGCAAGTCCCGGCCTACGGCGCCGTGCTCCTCCGCATCACCCGCTGAGCCGGCTGCAGCCACCCGGATCGCGCCGTCCACACGCTAAAATGCATCTGTGCGCCGCGATCCCTCCACTCTTTCACCACGCATTTGGCGCATCTCCATCAGCGCCTTCGCCCTCCTCGTCTTCGCAGCCCTCCACACCCTCGCCCAGCCGGCTAACCCCGACACCTTCCTCGACACCACCATCGCCGAACTTCAGAAGGACTGGCCCGCCAACCGCACCGTCAACCTCGTCTTCCACGGCCATTCCGTCCCCGCCGGCTACTTCAAAACGCCCGTCGTCGACTCTCTCGAAGCCTACCCCCACCTGGTCCGCGCCGGCCTCGCTCAACGCTTCCCGCACGCCGTCATCAACGTCATCGTCTCAGCCATCGGCGGCGAAAACTCCCAAAAAGGCGCCGCCCGCTTCCAATCCGATGTCCTCGATCACCGCCCCGACGTCCTCTTCATCGACTACTCCCTCAACGACCGCGGTCTCGGCCTCGACCGCGCCGCGGAGGCCTGGAAACAGATGATCCAGCAAGCCCAGTCCCGCGGCATCAAAGTCATCCTCCTCACTCCCACCCCCGATCTCAAGTCCGACCTCGGAAACGCCGAAGACCCTCTCGAACAGCAGGCCGCCCAGGTGCGCCGCCTCGCCGCCGAGTTCAACACCGGCCTCATCGACAGCCTGGAGCTGTTCAGGAAAGCCCGCGACAAAGAGCATATGGACGAACTCATGTCTCAGCGCAACCACCCCAACGCCCTGGGCCACGCCCTCGTCGCCAACTCGATCCTCACCTATTTCCAACCCCGACCCTGATTGGCCATGCTCACCCGCCGCGCCCTCCTCGCCGCCCTCGCCGCTCCCCCACGGCTCGCCATCCGCAAGCTCGTCACCCGCAAACACACCATCGCCGGCCGCGACTACCTCTTCCTCGAAATCCAAACCGATGGCGGCATCACCGGCCTCGGCGAAGGCTCCATCTCCGGCCGCGTCGAAATCGTTGAGAGGGCCATCGAGTGGTTCCGCCCCTTCCTCGAGGGCAAGGATGCCGGCGGCATCGAAGACCACTGGAATCGCAACTACTACGAACTCTCCCGCTACCGCGAGGGCGCCGTCCTCCAAACCGCCCTCGCCGCCATCGACATCGCCCTCTGGGACATCGAAGCCAAACGCCTCGGCGAGCCCCTCTGGCGCCTCCTCGGCGCCGCCGATGCCCGCCCCATGCGCGTCTACTTCAGCCACTGGAGCCACGATCTCGACCCGCGCACCCCAGAGCGCCTCTCGCAACTGGCCGCCCGCACCAAAGCCGAGGGCTGGACCTGCGTGAAATGGGTTCTCCCCAAAGGCGGCTCCGAAGCCGAACGCCGCCGGCGCCTCGTCGCCGAAGTCGAAGCCGTCCGCAAAGGCGGCGGGCCCGAACTCGAAATCGCCCTCGAAATGTGGGAGACCTTCTCCGTCCGCTCCGCCATCGACTTCGCCCTCGCCGTCGCTCCCTTCCATCCACTCTTCCTCGAGGAGCCCGCCTGGCGCGAGATGCCCCAAGCCCTCGGCGAAATCGCCGCCCACAGTCCAATCGCCCTCGCCGGCGGCGAAGGCCTCGTCTCCCGCTTTCAGTTCAAACAACTCCTCGACGCCCGCGGCGCCCGCATCGTCCAGCCCGACGTCATCCACTGCGGCGGCATCACCGAAATCCGCAAGATCGCCTCCCTCGCTGAAACCTACGGCGCTGAAATCTCCCCACACATGTTCTACGGCCCCATCGCTCACATCGCCTCGCTTCAGTCCATGGCCGGCGTCCACAACTTCCTCATCCAGGAGTGGGACGCCTCCCGCCAACCCCTCCTCCGCGAAATCACTCGCTCCACCTTCCCCGATGTCGTCCAGGGCCGCGTCACCCTCCCCAATGCCCCAGGCCTCGGCATCGAGATGGATTGGGAACTCCTCGACCGCAAATACCCCTACCGCGCCCAAAGCCTCCGCCCGCCCGGAGGAAATTAGCCAGCGCCACTCCCACCACCGTGGTGATACCGTCGAGGATGCACTCAAAGCCGTGAAAACCGCCACCCCGCTCCACCTCACCCTCGCCGCCTTCGTCCTCGCATTCAACCTGCACGCAGAGGTTCGCTGGACGCCCTCCACCCAAACCAATTCCGGCGTCCTCACCATTCACGCCACCGCCCACAACACCGGCGCCGCTCCGGAGCGCCTCGGCCGCTACCTCCTCCGCGAATCCACGGTACCCTTCTCCTCTGCACCCGTCGCCCTCGTAATGTCCGGCTGGCAGGGCGGCACCACCGCCGTCCGCCGCATCCCTGCCGGCGAGCCCCTCGTCTCCAAAACCCTCGTCCAGGTCACCGGCGGCCAGCGCTCATTCCAGGCCGCCTTCCTCACCTTCGACCGTGTCTCCGCCTTCCACGAACTCCGCTACGACCCCGCCAGCCAGGCCGTCATCATCTCTTCCTACTGCGATTTCGAAGGCTACACCCTCGCCCCCGGCGCCACCATCCAAACAGAAACCCTCCGCATCGACCCCCAGCCCGATCCCTACGCCGCCCTCGACGCCTGGGCCAACGCCGTCTCCGCTCACTACCGGCCCCCGCTCTGGCCCAAAATCCCCGCCGGTTGGGTCGGCTGGTCCTGGGTCGACGGCTTCAACGTCGAACGCTACGAAGACGTCGCCCTGCGCAACGCCCGCGCCATCCGCGCCCGCCTCCCCGGCTTCGACATCGGCTTCCTCTGGGTCAGCCTCGGCAATCTCGAAGACCGCCGCCCCGGCAACTGGCTCAAGTGGAACTACAAGCTCTTCCCCAGCGGCCCTGCCTCTTTCATCTCTTCTCTCCGTCAACTCAACTATCAATTCGGCCTCTGGGCCGGCGCCTACTGGCTCAACTCCGGCCTCGAAGACTACAACACCCTCAAGGACGCCGTCCTCCTGCGCGACGGCAAACCCATCACCGTCGCCAGTTCCCAGTGGGGCACCTCCTACGTCCTAGACCCCACCCACCCCAAAACCAAAAAGCACATCGCCAAGGTCTTCGAAACCTACCGCCAGTGGGGCGTCCGCTACTACATGATCGACTTCCTCGATGCCATCGGTGGCTCCACCCCGGGCACTTACCGCCCGGATGGCTTCTTCGACAAATCCCTCGTCCCCGGCCCTCAGACCTTCCGTCAGGGCCTCCAAACCATCCGCGACGCCGCCGGCCCCGACACCTACCTCCTCTCCTCCACCGGACCCACCATCCTCGGCGCCGGCTTCGTCAACGCCGCCCGCGTCGGCACCGACTACGGCGAAGGCCGCCCCCTCGACGGCCCCGGCAAAGGCTTCTTCCCCGGCACCTTCGCCATCAACAACGCCTCCTTCTGGACCTCCCACCGCCGCGCCACCAACGCCTGGGCCACCCACTTCTTCATGCACCGCAAGCTCTTCCTGGCTGACTCCGGCAACGTCCTCACCCTGGATAAGCCCATCCCCATCGCCGACGCCCAGATCTCCGCCACCATCTTCGGCCTCAACGGCGGCCCCATCATGCTCGGCGACGACATCGACCGCATCGACCCTTCCCGCCTCGACCTCATCCGCCAGCTCTTCCCGCGCCTCCCCGAATGCGGCCGCCCCCTCGATCTCTTCGATGCGCCCGAGCCCTCCTACCCGCGCGTCTTCCACCTCAAAGTCGACAAGGGCTGGGACACCTGGGACCTCGTCGCCATCTTCAACTTCGACAAAACTCCCCTCACCCAACGCATCGACTTCGCCCGCCTCGGCCGCGACACAGCCGCCCCGCAGCTCATCTGGGACCACTGGGCCGGCAAGTATCTCGGCGCCCACACCGCCGCCATCGATGCCTTCGTCCCACCCGAATCCGCCCGCCTCTTCCGCATCTCCGCCCAGCGCTCCCACCCCTGGCTCCTCTCCACCGACATGCACGTCCGCCAGGGCCAGGCCGAAATCGAACTCTGCCAGTGGGACCCCGCCGCCCGCACCCTCACCATCCGCGCCACCCGCCCCGCCGGCTCTCAAGGCAACGTCTATCTCACCGTCCCCAGGAACATGCCCCTCGCCGAACCCGCCGGCCTCTGGATCGCCAAGGATGCCAACGACAACTCCCTCATCGTCCGCGTCCCCTTCGACTTCTCCAGCGGCTCAACCCAACAACGCACCGTCCGCTTCTGACTACTGCTGCAACTTCATCGTTCCGCCCGCCTTCCGCTCAAACACCAGCACTTTTCCGCCCACCTTCACTGCATCGGCCCCAGGCCCGCCTTCCACTAACCGAACCTCCGGCAACGCTCCGCCTTCGCTCTTCAGCCGCGGAATCAGCACAGTCAGAAACCGGTGGCTCGTCCCCGCTCCTCGCGGCTCGATCTCCATCCTCCACAACCCCAACTGCTTCGTCTCCCGCGGCACGGTCGCATCCCCCGCCTCTAACTTCACCCCGTCAAACCCGTCCTTCTCGTCCCCGTCCGCCTCCACATAGGCGTAATAGTCGCGGCCGCCGATCTTCAGCGTCCGCGCCTCCCGCGGCAGCAGGGAAGTCACCGTCAACTCACCCCGCCCGTGCCCGCTCGTAAACCGCCGCTCCAGCGTCTCCACAATCCCGTTCTCCACTGACTCTCCCGCCAGCAACCGCTCGCCTCCGCTCACCGGCTTCGACAACGAGTGCAGCAGAAACTTCGGCAGATACCCCGCGTCCGTCGTCTCCACCCGGTCGTACACCACAAACACCCGCTCCGCCCTCAGATACACAAAATCCCGGGTCACCAGCGACACCTTCGCCACCGCCCCCGCCTCCGCCCAAACCGTCGAGTTGTATGCCGGCGTCAGATCCGCCGCCACATAGTCGTACCGCCCCGGCACGCTCTCAAACGCCGTAATCCGCGCCCGCCGCAGATGCGGCCCGGCATCCCTCTGCGCCTCGAAATCCTCCACGCTCAGGCAGTCGAAGCCCGTCGGCCGGATCACTCTCTGCCCGCCGGACAACGCCACCCATGGTTCGCCCTTCTGTGCCCGCAAACCCGCCGAAGTCTCCCCCGGCGCCAGAATCAGCAAACTGTTGGAAGCCACCGTCTGAATCGCATACCCCAGACGGTACGTACCCGTGTACCCGCCCTTGTCTCCATAGATCCCCGTCAGCGGCGCCAGCAGCCCGCCGTATTGAATGCTGAAATGCCCCACGTCGTAGTGGTCGTGGTGGGCCAGCAGATCGCCCGCCTTGAACGAGGCAAACAGCTCATCCGGATCGCCCCACGCACCCCGGAAAAACGCCACCCCCATCGATCCTTTTCCGAACATCCGTGTCGCCGGTAAATGCCTTCGCAGCCACTCCTCCGGCGCACCCTGCCAGCGTCCTTCATACGCCAGCGCAGACCACCACTGCAGCTGCCCCTTCCCGTACGGCGTCGGCGACAGCCTGCGAAACCACTCCCCCCCTGCCCGCAGACTCTCATCCCGCGACAACCGCGCAAAGTAGTCCGCCGTCGCTTCCCACCACCCCGTCTCCCCCAACCGCAACGATCCCGCCGCATCCCCGTAAGGCTCGAACACGCGGTTCGGGCCGAACTGGTACAACGTCCAGGCTCCAATCGACGCCATCAACCCGCGAATCCCAATCCCGCCCAACTGCTCCTGCCCCGTCGCCGTCAGATAACAGTCAGCCGCCAGCGCAAATGGAGCCGCCCGGTTGTGGATCCAGTAACTTGGCCCCTCCGGCCAACCCTCCGAATACTGCAGTGCCCTCAGCGTCTGGTAATAGTGCGCCGCCGCCCGCGCCAGCCGCCGCTCGCTCCCCGGCCTGTCCCCCACCGCCAGCGCCGCGACTATAGCCCCGTTCGCCGCCTGGTTCCTGCCATGCCACAGCGCCATCGAGCCCTCGTCCAACCACGCCAGTTCCGTGTCCAGCCTCTCAATGATCCGTTCCGCCGCCCGCTCCCGCCCCTCCTTCAGCGCCTCATGTCCGTACAACCAGTCCCACGCCAGCGCGAAGGACCACACCCGCGAATAGCTCCCACTCCCCGTCTTTGAAATCGGCTCCTCCAGCAGCAGCTTCACCGCCCGCCCCGCCGCGCCTTCATCTCCCGTCACCACCCAGACCGCCGCCGCTTCCGCCGGGTCCTTCGTGCTCCCCACCCGAGCCACGGCTCCGGCGAAGATCTTCCGGAACTCCGCATCGCTCGCATAGAGGCTCCGCACGGACGCAAAGCTCCGCCCCGGCCCGGGGCCGGTCTCCGCTCGAAAGCTCAGCCGCGGATGCCCCTCGCGCAGCCGCACCGTCTCCACCGCCGGCGGTGGCAGATACCCCTGCCCCCACACTGCCGATATCAATAGGAAACTGAAACAGAGTCGCATCGTAATAACCCCGGCGCATCCATCGTCCAAACACCCTCATTGCCCTTGAAGTCCCCCGGATTTAGAACGTGCTTGACGCTCTTCGCCCCAGCCTCGCTCTGATACCGGTACTCCACCTCCACAGCCTTTTGCAGTTGAGCCGCAGCCCCCACCCGGAACCGCATCGTGTTCCGGCCCGCAAAGATCTGCGGAATCGACATGATCCCGTTCTCGAAGATCAGATCCAGCTTCAATCCCGAAAGCCCCGCCGCCGTCTTCCTCTGCTGCTCCGCATCCACCACCATCCGCACTTGGAACCGGTATAGCCCGTGGATGCTCTTCCGCTTCCCGTCAAACCGCGGCCGCCCCAACTCCACGCTGTGTCGGCCGGCCCCCTGCGCCACTACTTCCCATTCAGACCACGCATCCGCCTCTTGCGCACTCAACCGCTTCGCCCCCAGCGTCCGCATCTCCATTCGCGCCCCTGCGCCTGCTAACTCCACTTCCAGCGTCCCGTCCACCAGCACGTACGGACACCGGAAATCGAACACCGCCTCCCCGCCCTCTTCCGGCTTTGCCGGCCGCAGAAACGGCGCCGTCCCCGCTTGTGTCAGCGACCGCCCCGGCAGCACCGCATCCAACCCCTCGCTCTTCCCCAATATGGGCCGGTACCGCAGCACCCCCCACGCCTGCCCAATCGACTTCTCCCCCTCTCCTTCATAGCCTTCCCCGCGCGGCACCACCGACAAATACGCCCTCGCCCGCTGGTAGTTCGGGTCATGCTTCGGCCAGTTCCCGTCCAGCGACTTCTCCGTCACTCGGTAGAACCGCCCCGCCGGCAGAAACGGCTTCTCCCGCTCCGTGTGCTTTCCAGCCGGCCGGTAGAATTTCCTCGCCGAGTTGTCCCAATGCCTCTCAATCGTCGTGCCCCGCCACAGCGTGAAGCTCATGTCGTGGAACTTCGTCCCCATCTTGTACTGCGAGTCCCCAAACACCGTCTCCTTCGGCGCCCCTGCCGCCCGCCATTGCGCCTCCGAATCGAACCATCCGGGTTGCAGCAGCAGCGCCCGCTCCCACTCCACCCCCCAGATCTCGAAGTACGGCTTGCTCCTGTTCGCGTATCCCTTGTTCTTCAGAAACTGCGCGTCGTCGCCCACTTCCTTCCAATCCAGAATCCGCGCGTCCGGCGCGTCCTTCTCCACCAGGTAGTACCCATACCGCGGATCGAACGCTCCATGCCCGCCATCCATCCGCAGCCGGTACATCGTGTGATATCCGCCATCGTCATGCTGCGTAATCACACGGTCGGCCGCCTGCGGATCCTGCTTGTACTCTCGCCACGCCGCCACCGCAATCCGGCTCGTCGTGTCGCAGTACCCCCACCCATATACAAACAGCGTCTTGTGCGCGTCCAGCACATACGCCTCTTTGCCGTATGGCCCTTCATACGCCTGGATCATCCCGCCCACCGCCATCCGGTTGAACAGCCTGAGCCACTCGAAAAACGCCTTGCCCTGTGCCGTCTCCGTTCCTTGTGCCGTCCCCGAAATCCGCAACACGTCTCCGGTCCATGTCCGCAGATCCACCGCCCGCGGCCACGCGTCGCAGGAGAGCAGAGCGCCCGTCACCGGGGCCGCATCACCTGCGAACAGCACTGCCGGAAAGGCCAGCCCAATGAGCCATCGCATCTGCCCATCTCATTCCTCCACCGGCTCCTTTGTCAAGGCCACGCTCAAACGAAGCCTCCGCCTCCCGCTCGCCAGTCGGGGCACTCGACTTTACTTACCTGCCGCCGGCCAACTTGTAGAACCGTGGCCGCCGCGCCTGGCGGCGGCCCTCCTGCATCCCTGCTCCCCTGAACGGCAAAACCCGCGGGAAATGATCCCGCGGGCCTCTTCCGGGCTGCCGCCCGTTTGCCTTAACTCGGCTTCTAATTGCCGAAGTATGTCGCGTTCAGCTGATAACCCTTCAATGCGATGGCGTCCATTTCCTTGTGAGCCAGATCGTTGGCCAAAGTCTTCCGCACGGCTTCGAACGGCTCCGCCTTTCTCTCTTCCACTTTGATGATGTAGAAGCCGAACTCCGTGCGGATCAGGCCGCTCAGCTCTCCCACCGGCAGGCTGTAGGCCACCGCCTCAAAGCCCGCGTCGGCGCTGCCGCGCCGGACAAAACCCATGTCCCCGCCTTTCATAGCGCTGCCAGGATCGTCTGACTCGGCTTTGGCCAAAGTGGCGAAGTCGGCGCCCGCGGCCAGCTTCCCCCGGATCGTCCTCGCTTTCGCCTGCGCCTCCTCCACGGTCAACTCCTTCACACCCGGACGAAGAGCCAATGGCGAACCCTTGCTGCGCACGAGAATCTGACGAACCTTCGGTTGTGAAAACTCCTGCTTCCTCTGTTCGTAGATTGCCTTGAGCTTCGCATCGTCCTTCAAGTATTCTTCGCGGATCTCCTCCAGCAGCTTCGCGGCCAGCGCTTGCATCGCGTAGGAGCGCATTTTGAGCTTGAATTCCGGCTCCTCGTCCAGCTTCCGCCGCCTGGCCTCTGCTTCGAGGGCGAATGCCTTGCCGAACTTCTCCCCCAACGCCCTGCGCCCCTCCGGCCGCGACAGCTCTTGCCGGTAAGCAGCCTGTCCTTCGACGAGCCCTTCAAACTCAGCCTTCGTCATCTTGAGCCCGCGCGCCTCGATCACTTCGGTCGAATCCGCCACCTGGGCTGTCACTTGAATCGCCCCGGCCGTCAACAGGATCACGGGGATTACGCATTTCACACGAATCATCTCTTTTGTTGCTCCAATAAGGTTCAGGGGCCGGCAGTTACAGCCGCCGGCCCCCAATGACTTCTAATGGGCTTTACTGAAGTGACTACGGCGTACAGTTCGGGAACTTGAAGCCCGCTATACGAGTCCTCCAATTGAAACTCCCGTTGGCGCCGATGTACTGAGTCGTGTACCAGAACGTGCAATCATTCGACGGATCGATCTGCATCGTCGAGTAGTCGCCCCAGCGGTCGAGACCACCGGTCTGGCTTCCCGTACCCGCCTGGATGATTGTCTCGGCGCGCAACAGGTTCTTAGGATCGGTCCGGCGCCTGCCGGCGACGCGGATACCGGGATTGATGCTCGCCGAGGACGCCGAATAACCGATGGCAATGTTGCCCAGTTTGTCGAACGCCGCCGAACTCATCCACCGGGCGGTTGTGTCCGGCGCAAAGGTGCTGTTCTGATACACCACGGGAGGATTGGCGCCCGGGTTCCGGATCTCCCACCAACGCAGCTGAGCGGTAGAGCCTGCGACGTTGTCCACCGCTTGCGTAAAGAGCAGGGCGTCAAAAGTCCCGAAGTTCCTGTACACCAGGCGGTACATGTGCCGGTCTCCCAGGGTGTCCAACATCTGGGCCGTGCCGAGTTGCGGCACGCAACTCGAAATGCCGCCAGCCTGGTCGTTGCAGGCAGCCAATGTGTTCGAACCCAGATCAAAGCCCACAAAGGAAAAGACAGCTCCGCCAAATCCGTCGTTGAAAAGGCTGCTGGCAGGAGTCACAAAGTCCGGCTTGAACTTCGTAAGCTGCATCGTATAAGGAGGCGCCGTAAACCACCAGTTCCAACTGATCAAATAGTTCGGCGTACCGGCCGCCGGCAGCGACGGGCCATCCGCGTCAGACGGCAGGAATGAGGAGCGCGCCGTCGAGTTGAAGCAGATCGAGGTGGCCGGGGCGCCCGCAATCATAGCCGCCCGGTCGTACGCGCAGGCTCTTCCCCCGGCAAACGTCTGGCCGGTGGTGAACATGTTGTAGCTCAAGTAGTACGCGTCATGCCACACGCCCAGCTTGCCGTAGTCGGGAAGGGCGTTCCCAAAGCTGTATTCATACAGGTTGTAGCTGCCGAGCGCGTTGTTCGTCGTGGACACGGCGAAGCACTGCGCATTCTGTGTGAAACTCGCATTGAAGGCGAACTGAGACAGGATCCAGCGTCCGGCGAACCGGTCGTACTGCACCAGCGGATCGCCTCGATTGTAGTCCCTGCACAGACTGCCCGCAGGCAGAGCGGCCCAGATCGCGTTCCCATTCACGAAGCCCGGCGCCGGAAGCAACGGATTGCCTGCCTTATCGTATATGGCAATGCTCGTATTCACCCATTGGACAATCTGCGTCGGGCTGACGCCCAGCGTCGTGTCCGGTGGTGCTCCAGCAATAATGAAACTCGGGGTGCCAAGACCCTGCGCCTCGAAATTGAGCAGAGAAGTCGTTCCTAACGGCAGGTAGTTCGCATTCTGCGAATAAGGAGCGTTGGCTGGAACGGTCACCAGCGGCGCCTCGGGTGTTGAGGCAAATGAAAGCGACCCCTTCGCGATGCGATGGTCACGTTCGATATAGCCCGTGTTCTCAGACGTGTAAAGACTCGCAAGCCCGGCTTGCGAGAGCTGCCCCAGCGGAGCGGTGACAGCCGTGGCTGTCGGTTTCGTCACGATGGGGCCGGAAACCTGTGCAAGTACAGGGACGGCAGTGAGCGCAAAAATGATGAGGGTGTTTCTCACGAGTGGCTCCTCTTCCAGATTGCAGTTTGAATCTACTTACGGCCCTTCAGCCGCAGAAGCACAAGCGCCAGTCCACTGCCCAACAGCATCAGCGAGCCCGGCTCCGGAACTTGACCACCTACCACCCGGTTCCCTTCGATCAGGAATGCATGCTCTTGATCGGTGCTGACCCAGGTCGTATCAAAATATCGGCCCGCCAGGCCGCTGCCCGTGCTGGTCGTCTCCCACAGCATCTCCGCAGGATCGATATTCGCCAGCGGTCCGTTGTGCAGAGCAAGCCAGTACGTGCCGGCCGTCAACTGGACCGCGCCGGGATTGATGTCATAGACATACTCGGCGTACCCCAACGGGGCGCCCGCGGAATTCCCCGTAGCCACTCCGGCTATCGCTGCCGTCACGCCGCCGAACGCAATCGCGCCGGGAGCCGAAGCGCCGTCCGAATGGATGGCCCAGTAAACCGAACCACGATAGTCGTTTGCGGTAGACTGCAAGCTCCAGAATCGGATGTTGGTGAGGTCATAGGTCCCCGTCAGCGAGAAGTCCTCCGCCATGAGGAACTCGCTCATGTTGTCACCCGCGATCAGGTTCGGCGCACCGTTGTCGAAAATCACAGCACCCGGCGCACAGACGGATAGAACCGTCGCCGCAAGAGCCGCCAGTAGAATTGTCTTCATGTGTGTGTACAGCCGGAAACGGCTGCTCTCCTCCTATCAAAATGCTCGTGAGCGCTCTTAACTGCGAGCGTCGGTTCGTCTCTGGGATCTACGCGTACAGACGCACTACATCCCCGGTGTGACAAGTGTAATCTAGATCAGATGCGCTGACAAGTAGTTCATTACCATTTGTTTCCGCTTCATCCTTCATTTCCTCGCTTGGGCGGGTAAACCACATCCCAACGTGGTTGTTTTGGCCGGAATCTGTTTCGGTTTGGCGACCAGCGCACTGTTCTGGCGCACCTCCTTCCTGCCGGCCTTCCTGCCCGAGGAGCAACCTCGTCGCGTGCGCTAGGTCGATGAGCCCACGCCCCCCCAGGCCGGCAAGTCCACCCGTTCCCCGAATCCGCTTTCCCGCACTTCTCCGCCCTCCGCGGCCGCGAAAACGGATCTCTCGGCCGCTTCCATACCCGAACACAACGCCCGCCCCGGGATTCCCCCGCGGGATTCTCATCATTCCCGCACTCCGTCACCCCCCTCTCCTTTACACCCGCCCATCACTCGCATAGCATGGCCATCAAACGGAAACTTCATGCTCCACGACCCCAGCCACCACACCCCCATGCCTGTCGCGGAACCCATCTCCCTCACTTCCGCCGACCGTGACCTCCTTCGCGCCCTCGCCAGCCAGCTCGCCGAAATCGCCGCCCTCCCCATTCACCAGGAGAAGGCCCGCCTCTGGCAAAAGCTCAACGACCTCCAGTCCGAGCGCCCCATGGTCTGGATCAACGAGATCTGCTGGCACCAGATGGATGTCGACGGCGAGCTCACCCTCCGCGCCACCCACCCCTGGGCCCGCGAACAGGAACTCGAACTCCGCCGCACCCTCTATCAATGGCGCCACCTCCCCGGCGACATGATTGTCAACGGCTACCTCTCCTGCCCCCTAGCCATCCATAGCTCCGACTTCGGCATCGTCGAAGACGTCGACACCGTCCACGCCGATCCCTCCAACGACATCTACTCGCGCCGGTTCCATATTCAAATCCGCGGCTTCGACGACCTCGAGAAGATCCGCATGCCGGTAGTCACCCACAACCGCGAAGCCACCGAGCTCCGCTACCAGGCCATGCGCGATGTTTACTCCGGCATCCTCCCTGTCCGCCTCACCGGCCAAACCCACATCTGGTTTACCCCGTGGGACTACCTCATCCGCTGGTGGGGCATCGAAGAAGCCATGCTCGATATGATCGAGCGCCCCGCCCTCGTTCACGCCGCCGTCCGTCGCATGGTCGACGCCTGGATGGCCGAACTCGACCAGTTCGTCGACCAGAACCTCCTCTCCCTCGACGCCAACAACACCCGCATCGGCTCCGGCGGCTACGGCTACGTCTCCGCTCTCCCCGGCCAGCCCTTTGACCCCGCCCGAGTCTCTCCCGCCAACATGTGGGGTTGCTCCAACGCCCAGATCTTCTCCGAAGTCTCCCCCTCCATGCACTGGGAGTTCGCCGTCGAACACGACCTCCGCTGGCTCGCCCGCTGGGGCCTCGTCTACTACGGCTGCTGCGAACCCCTCGACTCCAAAATCGAGATCCTCCGCCGCATCCCCAACCTCCGCAAGATCTCAGCCAGTCCCTGGTGCCGCACCCC
This sequence comes from Acidobacteriota bacterium, assembly GCA_016213725.1. Classification (GTDB taxonomy): domain Bacteria; phylum Acidobacteriota; class Terriglobia; order Bryobacterales; family Bryobacteraceae; genus Paludibaculum. The sequence goes on from JACQZS010000109.1 coordinate 38,859, forward strand.
GCGCCTCATCGAAAAGGCCGGCCGCGACTTCGTCCTCAGCCGCAAACCCAACCCGGCTATCTTCGCCTCCGAATCCTGGGACCCCGCCCACGCCCGCAAAGACCTCACTGACTTCCTCGACCAGGCCCGCGGCTGCCACGTCGAGCTGATCATGAAGGACATCTCCACCGTCAACTACCAGCCCCAGCGCCTCTGGCACTGGGCGCAGATCGCCTCCGAAGTCGCCTGCGACTACGCCGCCCGCAACTGATTCGGCGCTCTCCCGTCACTTCCTCGCAAACCGGTTCGCCGCCCCTGGCGTCGGCGCGTTGTTCACTACCTGCACCCCGCTGGCATGCGCTCGCGTCAATGCGCTGCTCAGCGTCATCCCCGTGCCCGACACCTGCGCGCCGGCGGCGTGCCCCCGTTTCAGCGGCTCAGCCAGCCGAATCGACGCCTGCCCCCGCCCAAATCCGGAAGTGGACGCCACTACGGCGGTCTCCAACTCCGTTCCCCCGCCAATCGTGATCGCCTGGCCCGGCCGGAAACTGAATGCGCTGGCCACTGGAATCACCGTCGCCCCCGCCTCCGTCGCCGCGCTCGCTGTGGTAAACCCCGCCGTGCCCACCACCGCGATCACCACGGTCTCCACATTCGCGCCCGTGTCGATCATCACCTTCTGCCCCGGCGCAAAATCAGCCACGTTGGCAACCTTGATGTTGTTCGCTCCCGCCGCCGCTTCAGCCGCCAGCAGCGTGGCCGCCTGCACTGCGAAATCCTGGCAGTTGCTGTCCGTGTCCACTCCATCCGGAAAACGCCCCGCACTGCGGTGCGGCGTGTTCGCCGCCTGCGCCGCCGGCCCTCCGAATCCTCTGCCCGTCATCCCCAGCGCCGGCACTCGGCAGTCCGTCTGCCCCGTCCCGCCCGTCGCATGGAATCCTTCCGATGCCCAGGGATCCACCATCAGTCCATAGTTCAGGCTATCCACCACCAGGCCCGCTGCGTTACGCAGCACCATCGTGCCCGCACCCGGCTGCACCGCCGGCCCCCCGAACCATTGCTGCGGCGCCGGACTCCCCTGGTAGCCCGCCGTCTTCACCGTCTCGTCCCGCACCACCGCCTCCACCGCGTGTCCCTTTCCCAACGGCCTGTCCAGGGTAAGCCCCGTCCCCAACGGCGTCACCGGCTCGTTGCTCGAATGGGCGAACGCCGTCGCCGGCTCGAAACTGATCCCCGTCCCGCGCACGCTGAACGGCAGGTTCGCCGCGTGGTTGAACTTCAGCGTAGCCGCCAGCTCCAGGCCCGTGCCCAGCTCCGAGTCTTTCAGCTTTCCGTTGAAACTGTTCCGGATAGACTGCGTCCCCACCCGCATCACGGTCACCGTCTCAATCCCATGCCCGACACTCTCCACATCCAGCCGGATCTTGTCGCCCACTGAGATGTTCGCCACCGACGAAACCTTCAGGTTCGTCTCGCCTGCTTTCGCGTCCGCAGAAAGCCACGCCTGCGTCCCCGGCTTGCCCACCGCCGTCACCGTCGCCACTTCATACTTCTCCATCGTCCTGGAAACCGCCGGATAAGCCGCCCCATACCCCAATGCGATCTTCTGCCCCACTTCAAATCCCGCCACGCTCGTTACCGGCACGTTCTTCGATCCGGCCGGAATCGTCATCACCGGACCTTCCGGCAACGGCTGCCAGAGCGTCGTGCTGCTGCCCGCGGCCGTCCCCACGCTCGTGATCTTGCGCGTCTCCGCTCCCGCTCCTTCACCGATCTTCACAGTCCCGCCGGACTGCATCCCCGCCGTGCTTCTCACATACACGGTGCTCTCCCCGGCGCGCGCCGCCGCCGCCAGCCCGGAGTTCGCCAGGCCCAGCAGATAGAAGCCCTTCGCCGCCAGCTTCGTCCCCGGCGGAATCGTCACCGCCGAAAAAGCCGGCATCATCGCCGCATGCTGCGTCAGCGTCCAGTTGGAAAGGTCCACACTCCCATCGCCTGCGTTGTACAGCTCGATGAACGCATCCGTCGGATTCGCCGCTAGGCCCGCATTCGCGCGAAACTCATTGATCTTCACCGCCGCCGCGTTTCGCACCTTCATCACTGCGCTCTCCGCCTGCGCTTTCCCGTTAGCGGTCCAGAGAGCCTTTGCCATCAGATCCCCATTCCATGCCGCCGGCCCCGATGTCACCTGAAACGTCGCACTCACGCTTGCCCCGGGAGCCACCGGCCTCGCCGTCTTCACCGCCCCGCTAGCCGCGGACTTCCACTGCGCATTCGGCACCCCCGCGCTCAACTGCACCCCCGTCACCGCCGCCCCCGTCGTATTGGTGAACGACACCACCACTTCCTTCGTGCTCCCGGGAGCAAATGTCAGCAGCCCCGGAGACGCGCTCGCCGCCCCCGCCGGAGCGACGCTCACCATCGGAACGTCGTATTTCGCCGCCACGATGTTCGCCTGCAGCTTCTGGTTCGTCTCCTGCGATGGGAATGTCCCTGCCGCCGTCATCGCGCCTTCGTAAAACGTGCCCTGCGAACCCACGCTGTTGTCCCCGCCGTTGCCCAGCAGAATCGCCCCCTGCTTGCGCATCGGATCGTACGTCGCGTTGATTCGCGGCCCATCGAACATCACCTTCAGCTCGCCCCTCTGCGCATCGCCCCCCATCGATCTCCAGTGGTGCGGCTCCCCGTCCGCCGTGGCCGTCACAAACCGCCAGTTTATGCTCGGCAGGTTGGCGCAGTACTTTGACCCATCCGCGTTCACGCAGCCCACCAGGTTGTTCTCCTGGTCCGTCATGATCCACGGACCGGGCGCGATCCCCCGGTACCAGGGCGTGGCATTCCCGTAGTACGTCGTCTCCATCGTGCCGTTGCCGTCGTCGCGGCTGTCGATCTCTGCGTTCCCGTAATCAAAGCAACAGCCGTTGTTGTAGTGCAGTCCGTTGATCACCCAGTACTGCCCCTCCGCCTGGTCGTCCACCGCCGTCCCCTTTACGTCGTTCTGCCGCAGGCCCATCCCTGGCGCGATAAACACTCCGTAAACCTTGTGCCCCCGCAATGTCACCGGAGCCATGTCCGCCACCGGCAGGTTGTTGAACCCGCCCATCGCCGGACCGCTGAACCCGCCGCGCGGCGCCTGCACCAGGTGGTTCTTCTTCGGCGACTGGTCGTAGATGATGCTGATCCAGCAATAGGTGTTGGCGCAGAACGCGTCCTGCGCCGCCGCGTTCGCCACCCCGCTCCCATCCGAGAGCACTCCAACGTCCAGAGTCTTCCCATCGGACTGCCGCAAAACCTGGTACAACGACCCGCTGTAAGCCCGGTAGAGCGCCCGCGTCGTGCTGTGTGCCGCCACGCACGGCGCGCCTCCCGCGGCATAGATGTCGCAAGGCCCTTCCGGCCCCGCCGCACTGGCGCACATCAATGCAAACAACACGGCCGACGTCGTTCTCAGTATGGTTCTCGTCTTCATTTCAAACCTCGCTCAGCAATCCAATCTCGCCACCACTCCGGCCGCCTTTCAATCGAAGAACCCGCGGTCCTCTTCCGCTAACCTCGGCTTCGCCGCTCCTACCCTGAACGTCACCCCAAGGCCAGGCCGCTCC
>JACQZS010000110.1 GCA_016213725.1 Acidobacteriota bacterium
CTCCATCAGCTTCATCGCATCGCCCAGGCCGCCGCTCCAGCAACCGCGCCACCGTCCACCGCGCCAGCACTCCCGTAACCGCGCCATGCAACTCCGCCGCCGCCACGTGAAAGCCGCACCAGGATTCCTCCGCGCGCTCCGACCGGCAGAAGTCGCCCACTATCGTTCCCTGGCACGACTCCACCACCGCTAGCAGCGTCACCTCCTCCGCCCGCCGTGCGAACCATACCCCGCCCTTCGCGCCCTTCTCCGCCTCCAGAATATTGGTCTTCACCAACTGCCGGACGATCTTCGCCATGTATGTCGGCGACTCCCCCAGCTCCGCCGCGATTCGCCGCGGCGTCCAGCGCGCTCCGCCTCGCCCCTGCGCCAGCAGCAGCAGCGCGCGGATCGCCGAGATGGAGGTCTTGCCCAACATGACAACAACGACAATACGGATACCATATATCCGATTTTACCCTACGTCAACCTTTGAATCGTCTTTTTTGCTGCACGCGCCTCAGCGCCTGCGCCTCTTGCCACCCCGCCCGACGCCTACCAGTTCGGCCAGCGGCAGGAACGGGTTCTTGTCTCCCGTCATCAGGCAAGGCACCCCGTCCTCACGCGGACCTCCGGCATGCGTCTTCTCGAGCAGCGCCGCCAGCGTCCACCGCTCCAGCACGCGCCCGACCGCCTCATGCAACTCCAGCGCCGCCAGGTGAAAGTTGCAGTCCGCGCTCCGCGGCCGCGACGACCGGCAGTACGAACCCACGATGATCCCCTGGCACGCCTGCACTACATCCAGCAGCGTAATCTCCTCCTTTGGCCTTGCCAGGCGTACACCCCCCTTTGCCCCGCGCTCCGCTTCGAGAATCCCCGCCTTCACCAACTGGCGGAAGATCTTCGCCATGTAAGTCGGAGACTCCCCCAACTCTTCAGCCACGCGTCGCGGGGACCAGTTTTCATCCGCCCCCTTTTGCCCTAACAAGAGTAGTGCCCGGATCGCCGAAAGTGATGTCTTTCCTAGCATGCGGTCAAGAAGAGTACTTGAAAACATCATATCGATCCAAGGTAGCCGCCATCACGCTGCTGGCATCCGCCGCCGCCCGAGCCATCCCCAAAGCCGGTCGGAAAGCTCCACCGCGGCCGGTGCTACTCCGGGCTGCTTGGCGTCCCTCCAGCCACGCTGCCGTTCCCCGGTCCACACGCTCCTGGTGCGGGAAAAATATGCCAGTGTCCGGAGCAGTTGAATCCACTGGTCTGTGGCGATCAGCCCCGATGTGCGACCTGTTGGCGGCTAAGCTGCCCAACGGCGTCAAAGTGGCCGGGGAAGCCAGCCCCGCGTGCCAAATCAACGCGGCTTCGAGTAGATCTTGCCGCCCGTCACGCCTACCGGTCTGAACCGGCCCCATCCGGCCGGGTGCTGAAATGCGGCTCCATCCACTCCGCATACCTTCGAATATCGGCCGCCACCCGCACTTGATGGTCGGTGAAAGATCCCAACCCCAGGAGTCCCGTGCAAACCACGGCCGGCCCGGGTCGGCGCCGTCCATGCCTCCGTCGATTCGTCCGCTCCAATGGCGCGCCTTGGACCACTGCACGCAATTCATCGACGCTGTGCGAGGAGAGGAAGAGCCCGGTCGAAACGATCCATCGGCTCTCCTGCCGGATGGCTACCCGGTCATCGGTAAAAACAGGAACCACTGAGACTCCGGCAGGATCTCCGATCTCCCCTTGCAGATACCCGGCGAGCCGCGGGTCTCCATATAGCAGGAACCGCCCACGGTCCGTCGTTACGGTGTGAATCCGGTTCAATTGCTCCAAACACCCTCGATACTCCGGCCGCACGGCCGAAGCACCCACGCCTATCAGCATGATTGATAAGAGGAATCCCATGAGTCGTCACCTGCGGGTACATATCGGCTCGACTCTCATTCGCTTGAACTTGAATTGGCTGATCCCGGCTCTGTCCGCCGCGCTCACTCATGCCGCATGCCAGGCCCTGACCCGACAGCGCCAAGCCTGCTGCCAGATCTTGATGGAAACTCCATCATTAACTAGGGGAGTCGAGCTAAGGGAATCTCCATCCTTGACATCACCAGCGGGAATCCGTAAACTCATAAATAAGATCGATTAGTCCGGTATAACGGGGATTTATGGATTTGAGTGCCCGGGCTAGCAAAAGCCCAGAGTGTGTCCACACCGCCAGGGATTTCTTGACGACCGGTCAAGCCGCTGCCCTTTGCGCTGTGAATCCCGACACTGTCCTCAAATGGATCAAGCGGGGGAAACTGAAGGCCACTCGTACGGCTGGGGGTCATTTCCGGATAGAAAGATCGGATCTGGAGCGGCTTTTGGCGGTCATCGATGGCCTGGCCGAAACCGATCTCATCGACATCGGGGCACATCAACCGGTCCGCCGCTGCTGGGAGTTCTTCACCCGCGACGGAGTCCTGTCAGAACCGTGCGCTGATTGCGTCGTCTACAAGGTTCGAGCCTCCTGGTGTTTCCAGGTCGGCACACCCGGTTGCGAACTCGGCCAGGCCAAGCACACGTGCGGCGTGCCCTGTAATCAATGCCTGTATTTCCTTAGGGTTGCAGGAAAACGTCCTAAAGTCCTGATCATCTCGTCGGATGAGAGCATGATCACGCGCCTTGCCTCCCAAGAGTCCGATGCGATCCAGATCGGCTTCGCACGCAACGGTTATGAGGCCTCCGCGATCCTGTGCAGTTATCGGCCCACCTTCGTCGTCGCCGATGAAGACCTGTTGAACACCACCGAGGCGGGCCTGCTGGACCACCTCAGCTGCGACTCCAGAGTCCGCGGCATCCAGCTCGGTGTGGCCGTGGCCGACGCCTCCTCTGCCCGCACTAAGACCGGGTGCCTCCGCTCAGCGTCTTATCTTGTCAGGAAGCCAATCGCTGTCAGGGCGCTCGAGTCTCTCCTCTCACGGATTCCCGTGGAATCGTTGCCGGCGCCCGAGGCGGAACGCCAGCCCGCCTCCCGTCACGAGGGGTGCCGTTAGTGGTTCGGCCGAGCGATCCTCCCTGTGCCCCGACACTTGCCTGGGCCACCATGCTCGCGCCCACTGCCCGGGCAAATCAGCCTCACCCTCCGCTCGCTGGCCAGCACTGCGCCGGCTGCCACCAGCCGCACAGTGGCGAACACTTCAGGCTGCTCAAAGATGACTATCCGAAGGAGTTCTACGCGCCTTTCAAGGCCGAGAACTTCTCGCTTTGTTTCAAGCGCCGTGACGCCGGGCTGCCCCACACCAAGCGAACCGCGGCGCTCCTTGATTTCCTCTGCGGAAACAAAGATCTCCACGTTGTCCTTGTCAACAAAACACAGAAAGGGCGCACCTTCCGGACCTGCCACGAGTCGTACGCCAATATTGCCCCCAACCACATTCGAAATGCCGTTCCGTTCGGGAAGTGGTCGTTGCCCATCCACTTCACCCAGAGCGAGAACGGCGGGACATGTCCCCCGGGCTGCCATGCCCAGTTGAACTATGAACGGAAGAAGACCAGCCAGGCCGCAGCCAGATGATGCAGCGATAAACAGATGGCGCCTGCGCGCCTCTCTGTTCTTGGCAGCGGCTCCGTGGCTGCTTGCCAGCCGAGGTCTCGCCTTGTATCAGCCAGTGCCCGCACTGCGGGCGCCCGAACTGGCCGGGTTTCAGCATATCCCCAGGGACTATGCCGGGAAGGTAACTCAGATTCTGTTCTGGAATCCCGCCAACCTGAGAGCGGCGTCGGCGGTCCACCCGGCGGCTGCGATGGCCTTAACTAATGTGCGGGCGGCACTCGTGACGGTGGTCTCCGAGCCGGCTGGGCCTCAGAGCATTGCAGCAACCCTCGAAACCGCCGCAAGTCAGCCCGCGGTTCTGCTCGATCGCGACCGCCGCGTCTTTGCCGGCTGTCACATCGTCGCCTTGCCGGCGCTCCAGGTCTCTGAAGACCGGATCTTCAGATTCAAAGCCGACGGCTCTGGCCGCAAAGACGCCGGCCAGACCGAGGAGGCGCTGGACGAGTTGTGTGGCTGGCCCAAACCTGCACCGGTCACCGGCAGCCGGATGTCCTCGGCGCCGGTGCACCAGTACGCCGTGGCGCAGGAATCCCTGAAGCTCGGACTTACCGCTCAGCCCGACTCCGCACGCACGTCCGTCGCTTCCTCCCATGCCGGGTTCCGCCTCGCCTGGGTGGCCCTCGCCTATCGCCACACTGCCTCCAGCCGCGTCGACGCCCCCCGCCAATGCTTCGAGCAACCAATTGCCCTCGACGCGGATCAGCCTGGCGTCGCGCCCGGCATGGCGTGGCAGTCCTGGAAGCACGGAAAAGCCAGCGAGATCAGGTCTTGGCCGGAGCGGTTCCCCCCCTCCGACCCCAATCGTTTTCTGCTAGAGGAGATCCGCCCGTGACATGGTTGGGTTATAGGAAATTGCCAGTTCCCGCGCTTGGATGCACAATCCTGGCCGCGATCTGTTTCTTGAGTTCTGTGTGCGCTGCCCAGCAACCGGCGGCGGCCGAGGCAAAGACGGAGCAAAAGCCTGTGGACTGCATCAAGTGCCACGGCCCAATTGCCGCGGCCGCCGCCAGGAAGGTGAAGCACCCCGCGATGGAGGGCGGCTGCGACTCCTGCCACGTCAACCACCGCGATCAGAAAGCTCGGGCCGAAGCCAAAGGCGACCACTACCTCACCGACAAGCAGCCCGCCGTCTGTGGCGGCTGCCACGATGTGGCTGAGAAAAAGCTCCTGGACACCCACAAAGGCCAGCCGTTTGCTACCGCCGAGTGCTCGGGGTGTCACAACCCCCACGGGTCCGACCAGCCTAAGCTCATCGCCGAGATGGCGCACAGCCCCTTCGACGCTCGCGCCTGCGATAGCTGCCACAAGCCCCCCAAGGACGGGAAAGTGGTCCTCAACGAATCGTCCACCAGCAAGCTCTGCTTCGGCTGTCACGCGGACGTCGAGGAGCGGCTCAAGAAAGCCAAGTTCCAGCACACTCTCCTGAAATCCGACGACAATTCGTGCGCTGACTGCCACGACCCGCATGCCTCGGGGCGCAAGTTCGGCCTGAGGAAGCCGGTGGCCGAACTCTGCTCCGCCTGCCACTCCGACCTGACCGATGGCAAGAAGTTCGTGCACAAACCGGTCACTGAGTCGTGCACCGCCTGCCACAACGCGCACGCCTCGGACTTCGAGAAAAACACGCACGCCGCAGTCAACGATCTTTGTCTCGGGTGCCACGGTCCCTCGGCGCTCAAAATCGTCCAAGGTCCGGAACCCGTTTCTTTATTCGGTGGGAAGGTGGCCTTGCCCGCCAAAGCCTATGAGGACCTGTCGTGGCTTCAGCTTTCCAACGACGGAAAGCTCGGCCATCCTTACCCGCAGCATCCGGTCAGCGCGCCTGCCTCGGAAGGCAAGGCGGAAATCACTTGCTTGAGTTGCCACAAGCCGCATGCGGCTAACGGCAGCGCCAAGATGTTGGTCACGGAAACTGCCAGGGCGGACAAGTTGTGTATCCGATGCCATGGCAAATGAGGAGAGATCAAGAAGAATGAATCGCACCGTCTCAGTCCTGCCGGTATTGCTGCTGCTGGCCAGCGCCATTTTGAGCCCAGCGCCGAATCAGGCCAAGGACAAGAACAAGAAGCCCGTGGCTGCCGCGCCGGCCGATCTCGTTTGGCCGCTCCCCCCAGACCCGCCGCGCGTTCGCTACCTCGCGATGATTCGCAGCGCGGACGATGTCCTCGGAAAAAACGGCAAGAAGATGTCGTTCGTGGAGCGGGTCAGCGGAAAGACGCCCATTCGGGAGGAGTTCATGCTGCGGAAGCCCTATGGTGTGGCCGTTGACAAGTCCGGCCGCATCCTCGTGGCCGATGCCGAGCAAAGGGGCATCCTCATCCTCGACCGGAACGCCAAAACGGTCTCGCTTAGAAAAGGCAATGGCCAATTCCCGCTGTTCCTTCCGGTAGGAGTCGCGGCGGACGACGATGGACGGATGTTCGTTTCGGATTCCTTTGCCGGACAGGTGGTCGTCTTCGGGGCGCAGGGCACCCCCGTCGCGGCTTTCGGCAAAGGCATCTTCAAACGGCCCGGAGGAATCGCTCTCAACCGCGCCAATGGTCGGCTCTACGCAGCCGACGCCAAGGCCAACCAGGTTCTGGTGTTCGACACCACAACGTTCAAGCTGGTCAGAACCTTCGGCGGAACCAGTAAGTCCGGCGAGTATGAGGCAGGCACGTTTTCCGCGCCCACCAACCTGGCGCTGGACTCCAAGGGCCGCGTGTTTGTCACCGACACATTCAATTGCCGCATCCAGGTCTTCAATTCCGAGGGCAAGTTCCTGCATATGTGGGGCACGCCGGGGACACACCCCGGCAGTTTTGTCCGGCCAAAAGGTATCGCGATCGATAGCCAGGACCACGTTTACGTAGTGGATGCGGGGTTCGGCAATTTCCAGGTTTTCACACCCGAGGGCAAACCTCTGATGTTCGTCGGCGGCGGCGGCGATGAGCCCGGCCAGTTCATTTTGCCTGCCGGCCTCGCCATCGATCGCGAGGACCGAATCTACGTTACCGAGCAACGGCCGACCGGCAGCCGCCTTCAGGTCTTTCAGTATCTTTCCCGGCAGTCCGCTCCTCCCGCGGATGGGAAGGTGAAGTAAAGCAGGGAGGACTTCAACTTAGTTCACGACTCTTGGTTGACCACATTTTGAAAGGAAATAAAGCATATGCAGAGAAAACTGTTCGCGACCGTTTCCTTGCTTGCGCTTATCACAGGCCTCTCCGGAGTTCTGATGGCGCAGACAAAGACGACGGTCTTTGGCACTGACCATGACATCGCTTCATTGGGTGGAGGGTGTAAAGGCTGCCATGTCGCACACCAATCCTCGGCAAAAGGAGAGATGCTCCTCTGGACGCAGGCCCTCCCGACCACTGCCACATTTGGTGTTTATACCACCCCAACCATGAACACAACACCCACGGAAGTTGGTGGGAACTACTCAGCATCGAATCTGCCGACCGGGGCGAAGATGTACACGGTGCTGTGTCTCAGCTGCCATGACGGCATTACAACCCCGAGCGTCATCGGTGCAGCAGATGGTGCGGCCATCGCGAACCCGACCAGTTCCGATGGTCTGAAGAACGACCACCCCGTCAACCTCGTTTACAATCCCACTGCGGATGCTGGTTTGGAATCCTTAGCTACCGTCCAGGCAACAAACGTCAAACTGTATACAAGCGGAACCGACCAGACGATGCAGTGCGCGTCCTGCCACAACGTCCACGACAATACCATCCCCAAATTCCTGCGCGTCGCCAACAGCAACGCGAAAGCGGGTCTTTGCGGTAGTTGTCACAAATAACCAAGACCTGAAAGGGGGGGCGGCGGCCACCCGCCGTTTGCCCTCCAAGCCTTCATATCTTGCGACTCTTGAACAGATTTGAGCAAATTATTGCAGGCTGCCTCTTCTGTGGCAGCCTGCCCCTCTTCTCCCAGATTGTTGTTCCCGAAGCACCCCGCCACCTGAGCGGGTCCCTTGCGCTAGGCTACCTGGACAGCCGGTCCAAGGAATTCTTCGTCGACGAAATCCGCAATCCGTTCACCTCCGTCCGATTCGACTATCAAAGCTATTTTCTCGATCCTGACTTCCTCAGTTACCGCATTCAGCCCCGTTTCGCCTCGGGCTTTCAGGATATTTTCTCCGGCATAAGCGATGGAACCGGCGTAGCCGCCGAAGCCGATTTCCTGAGACGGCGTTATTGGCCCCTTCAATTCAAGTACTCGTTTCTGCGCCGGCAGATCCTTACCTCCAGTCAGACTGGCAGCTACTCCCGTTTTGTTTCCAATAGCGACGACTCCATCATTGGAGTCCGCTGGCAGTACCTCGTCCCCAACCAACCGCACTTCGATGTGGCGTTCAACGATATCAACACGCTCAACTCCCCTGAGAACTTTCTGTACAGCGGGTACCGCACGCATTCCAAGACGCTCGCACTGAATGGAAACTACAACCGGTGGGGTTGGTCCCTGAACGGCTCGGCCAGTCTCCAGGACCTCGACACGCAATACATCCAGGGCCGGGAGCAGTCAACCGTCCTGTTTCCAAGCAACAATCGCCTGAAGAACTACTGGATTACAGGTCAACGGCCGCTCCAGGAAAAGATGACTGTTTCCATATCCGCCAACCGGACAGATAGCAGGTCAGAATATGACACCACCACCTATGACCAGGAGTTCGATACGGTGCAGGCCAAGTTCGAATACTCCGACAAAGACAGCTGGCAGGTTTGGGGCGTCGGCCGGCAGACCCATTCCAACATAGAAATGTCGCGGCAACCTCGCGACACCGGGCCCAATTACACCATCCCGCCCACTCAGGTCTTGAATCGTATCGCCGATTCCGAGATCCGCTACCGGGTCTATCACGGACTGCGCCTTCTCGGGCGCTTTCAGTTCACCAATGTCGTCTCCCCGGACCTGAATCAGATACAGCGGACGGGCAACTTCGCCAATACTGGAGGCGGCTTCCAGTATGCCGCCAGCCGCAAGAGCCTGAGCCTCAACCTGACATACTACCTGTTCAACACAACCTCGGATTTCGATGTGCAGGCAGCCACCAATCGCTTCAGCCAGGCGGCGGACATCTCGGTTTCGGCGGGCGATCCCAATCTGATTCGAGTGGGGGCCTCCGGTTCTCTCAGTAAGGCGCGCGAAAATGTGCGCACCTTCCTTCCTTTCTATAGCGACAACCGGCGCGTCCGATTCACCTTGGGCCACACCTTTTTCCACCGCCACAACCTGGAATTGGTGGGCGGCTATACACGGATGGAATACGAACGCACCGAGGTCCGCTCCGAGTACCTCAGCAGGGACTATGGCGTAACTCTCAACGGCCCCCGCTATTTCCTCTCCTACTACAGGGGCACAGGAAGCGGCAATTCCTTTCAGCCGATCCTTGCGGTCCCGGTTCCGGGCTTGCCCCCGGACATTCCCATCCCGCCAGTTATGCTCGTCGTCGGCTCCTCGAACACCATGACCACCTATGCCACCTCCTGGAACCCGCTGGGCCGCCTTCAGTTGCGAGGGCTCTGGCGAACACAGGACCAGAAACTGGCCGGCATCTACACATCGCAATTCGAGCAGCAGGAAGCCACTCTGGCATACCCGTTCCGCCGGTTGCGTTTCGAGGCGGGTTACCTCATCTACAAATACAACTTTGGATCTCCCATATACAGGAAAAGCCTTGTTTTTAGGGTCTCCCGTGACTTTCAGCTATTCTGAGAACAGATTTCCATCCATGCGAACTGGGACTCAATCCCTCTCTGTCATCTTCCTGGTTATGACGCTCGCGTCGCCGCTCGACCTAAGCGGCCTCCCCACTCGCATCGAATTGGCTTGGCCCGAAAAGGGCTCCGCTTTTTCGATTGAGCATTTGGCGACAATGGCCTCGCCTTCCGACGCGGGCATCCGCCGCTCGCTCTTCTCCCGCTTCGTCGACGTAGTCGCCGGACCGCCCGACCGAACGCGGACGCTGATCCGGCCGTTCACCCTCGCCAGCGATGCCCACGGGCGGTTGGCGGTGGTGGACCCCGCAGGGTCCGCCGTCCATCTATACGATCCCAAAACCAACAAGTACCGCAACTTGGCAGGAGCCTCGAAGGAGCGGTTTCGTTCACCCATCGGCGCAGATTGGGACGCGCTCGGCAACCTCTATGTCTCTGACTCGGAGTTGGGCAAGATCTTCGTCTTCAATCGCGACGGCAGATTCACCCGATTCATCGGCGCACTTCGGGGCGGCGAAGGCTACTTCAAGCGTCCAACGGGTTTGGCGGTGGACCGCTCCAGCGGTCACATCTACCTGACCGATACGCTGCGGCACCAGGTTCTTGTTCTCGACGAGCGTGGCGAGGTACTGAAAGAGTGGGGGCAACGCGGAGAAGGCGCTGGCGAGTTCAACTACCCCACCGCCGTCGCCATCGCCACGGACCGCGTCTTCGTCCTCGACTCCATGAACTTCCGCGTGCAGGCGTTCACTCCCGAGGGCCGTTTCCTCCAGAGCTTCGGCAAACCCGTGAACGAACCGGGAGGGCTCTTCAGGCCAAAAGGCCTCGCCGTAGATTCTGATCGCCAACTGGTCTACGTCGTGGATGCAATGTTCGAGTTGGTGCAGGCCTTCAACTACCAGGGCGATCTCCAGTTCGCTTTCGGCCATACCGGCTCGGGCGCGGGCGAGTTCCGCTTGCCGGCTGGCATCTGCCTCCAGGGTGACGGCAAATTGCTCGTTGCCGATACCTACAACGGGCGCATTCAAGTCTTCCAGGCCGGAGGCCCCGGATTCCGGGCTATCGGCCATTCGGTTGGGGAGATTGCCCGATGAAATGGCGCCTCCCGATCTTCACACTGGCCCTTGCGGCTGGCTGGGCTCAGAACGTGATTCCCACCGGCGTGAACGCCACGTCCCACAACCTCTCGGCAAACGGAACAGGACCGGTGAAATCCACCGATACCCGCTCCTGCGTCTTTTGCCACATCTCCCACAACGGATATTCGGTAACGGGCTACTTGTGGACTCAGAAGACTTCCACGGCGCCTTACACCGCCTATTCCAGTCCTACCATGCAGGCCGCGCCGGCCGATCCCGGCGCCGGGCCCTCCAAACTATGCCTCAGTTGCCACGACGGGACCATCGCAGTCGGCGCCACGGTCGCATTGGGCAACGTCCCGATGTCCGGATCCATGTCTGCGGCTGCGATCACGGGCCAGGATTTCGGCCGGCATCATCCTGTCCGAATCAGGCCGGTGAACGATGGGCAGCTGAACGTGGGCCTATTTCAAACACCTCCCGTCTCCGGCGACCCCGCGGTGCGCCTCCGCCAGGGCCTCATCGAATGCGTCACTTGCCATGAGCCGCACGCTGAAAACAGGGACTCAGCGCGGCAGCGGTTTCTCGTCCGTTCCAATCAGTCCGGCGCGATCTGCCTCGCGTGCCACGACCCGAGCCGGCCGGCCCCCAGTCAAATCAACGGTTGGACCGGTTCGGCCCACCAGGCTGCCACCAATACAACCGCCGGCACCTACTACGGCGCCGTGAACTCCAACGCCTGCTACAGTTGCCATTTGCCGCACTCGCCCGTAGTCTCCAAGCCGCTAATGAGAGCGGTCGAGGAAAGCAGTTGTGTGCCGTGCCACGCGGGCAGCGGAACCAGCCCTACGCTCCTGTCCGTGATGTCCACCTTCAACAAAGCTTATGCGCACCCCACTACGACCATCTCCGGCTCGCACGCGCCCGGCGAGAACGCTTTCCCTCTGAATATCAGCCGCCATGCCGAGTGTCCGGACTGCCACAATTCCCACGCGTCGCAGCGCCCGGGTGCCGTCGTCTCCGCGCCTGTTGTCCAGCCCGCCCTTATCGGCGCCACCGGCGTCGATGCCGCCACCGGTGCAACCGCCAAGCGGCCCGCGGCCAACGAGTACGAGATCTGCTTTAAATGCCACGCCAACAGTAGCAACAAGCCCCAGGCGGGAGCAGGCTACTCAGCCTATGGGCGCACTGCCCGCCGCGTGACCGACACCACATCCACTGATCCTTTCAATAAACGTCTGGAGTTCAATTCTTCTGTCGCGCGTCACAACGTCACCTTTCCCCGCCAACGCACCGGCACACAGGTGCCCAGCTTACGCGCTGCCATGCTGACCATCGGCGGGGGCACGGGCAGGAGCCTCGCCGCGGGAACCTATATCTATTGCGGCGACTGCCACAACAACGATCAGGCTCGCAACTCCGGAGGCGCGGAGGCGTCGGGCGCGCACGGGTCGGCCTGGCCGCACCTCCTGGAACGGCGTTACGACTTGGAGCCTCCGCCAGCCACTGCCGGTGGGAGCACGGCCGGCGTCGCCTACACTGCCGGGATTTCAGGCTCTGCCGCGCTGTGCTACAAGTGTCATGATCTGGACAGCAGCATTCTGCAGGACCGTAGCTTCAAGGAGCACAACAAACACATCAGCGGAGAGCGCACTTCCTGCAGTACCTGTCACGATGCTCACGGCATCGATGGAGGCAACGCGACCAACAACTTCTCAATGGTCAACTTCGACCGGACCATCGTTGGGCCCTCGTCCAGCGGAATCCTGCGCTTTGAACGGACCGGCACCTTTGCTGGCCGTTGCTATCTGACGTGCCACGGCCAGAATCACAATCCGATCTCTTACTGAGGGCGCTCGCCGCGGCTCTCTTCTGCGCGCTATTGCCCGTGTCTGCGCTCCACGCTCAGGATCCGCCCACCTTTGAATACCTGTTCACCATCGGGGCCGGCGGGGGCGTGAATCCCAGAATCAAGGCGTCCGGGCGATGGGGCAGACTCTTCCTCGGTGCGCCGGAGAGACTGTCGCCACTTTCTGTCCCCGCCGCCGTTGCGGTTGACCAGGAGGACCGCGTCTGGATCGCCGACCGTGGAGCCGCACGGCTCATGATGTTCGACATCCTCGGCGGGCAATACAAATCGATTGCCGGATCACCGAAGGTCGCGTTTCAGTGCCCCTCGGCCATCGATGTCGATCGCATGGGGATGGTCTATGTCGCCGACGCCTGCCTGGGTGCAGTCTTTGTCTTCGACAACGACGGCGTTTTTGAGCGGATGCTCGTCGCCAAAGCGCGGGGTCCCCGTCTCAAGGCGCCCTCCGCCATCCTGGTGTCGCCCGACCGCAAGCGGGTCTTCATCGCGGATCCCCAACTCCACAAAGTCATTGTCCTCAACCAGGAGGGCGAGTCTGTCCAGGAATGGGGTCAGCGGGGGAAAGCCCCGCTGCAGTTCCCCACGGCCCTCGCCTTAGACCGGACGGAGAAGAAGGTCCTCGTCCTCGACTCGCAAGCAGGCGCCATCTCATCTTTTACACCGGGTGGTGAATTCACCGGTTCCCTGCGGATCTCTCGTGTTCCATCACCCAGCGCCTTCGCGTTCGATTCCGAAAACCGCCGCTACTTTGTCGGCGACCCGCAATACGAGGCAGTGCACGTCTTCTCCGCGTCCGGCGATCTTTTGGCATCATTCGGACAAAGCGGGTCAGGACTCTCTGAGTGCCGAGTCCCGCAGAGCTTGACAGTGGACTTCCGCGGACGCATCTTCGTTGTCGACCCCCTGAATTCCAAGGTCCTGGTCTTCGCGGAGACTCCCAGCGTTCCACTCCAGCTTCCACCTCCGGACAAATAATGCGCCGCACCCTGCACTCGATGCCTTTGTTGCACCCACCCCATGGCCTGCATGGCCACCGCCCTGTCGCTCCGTCGCCGATACCAGGGATTGCTCGCACGATGCCCCGGCCCGGATTAGGTCCTCCTGGTTGCCGATGCACCTGCCGGGCCCGCAGGTTGCGCTCTGCTGCATCCACGCGGTTCGGCTACAACGCCGCGGGCGAATGGAAAGATTACGCGGTAGCAGGCGCCATCGAGTTCTTGATGTCAAAAAGCGCGGGGTGGCAATGAGCCGCGCCTGGCGCCTCGTGGCGCTGCTCTCCGCCACCGCCACGGCCAGTTACATGGCCCGCGTCAACGTCTCAGTCACGGGCCTCCTCATGATGAAAGAACTCGGACTGAACCAGGAAAGCATGGGGCGCGTATTCAGCGCGTTTCTCCTCGGATATGCCATCTGCCAGGTGCCTGGCGGTATGCTGGCCGACCGTTTCGGCGCCCGGCGCGTGCTGGCCTGGGCCGCGCTGGGCTGGGTCGCCGCCACTGGGTGGATTGCCGCGGCTGGCGCCTCATTCGGCCTGCTGCTGGCAGGCCGCTTCCTGCTGGGCGTCGCCGAGGCCCCTACCTTCCCCTCCGCCGCGCGCGCCGTGCGCAACTGGGTGCCCGAATGTTCGCGCGGACGAGCCAACGGTTTCGTCATCGCGGCCATCGGTCTCGGCTCCGCCATCGCCCCGCCTTTGCTCACCTTCGCCATGCTCAGATGGAACTGGCGGAGCGCCCTGCTCATCTCGGCACTGCCCGCTTTGCTGATAGCCCTGCTCTGGACACGGGTCAGCACTCCCCCCGACCCCCCGCCGCCTGGCAGCGCCGCCCGCGGCATCCCTCGCTCCCCGGCCTTCGTCCTCCTGGTTCTCAGCTATACCCTGCAGGGCTATGTCGGCTACATCTTCGTTTACTGGTTCTACCTCTACCTCGTCCAGGTGCGCGGCTTTGGCGTCCTCGAAAGCGCTTGGATGGGCAGCCTCCCGTGGCTTCTCTCCATCCTCTCCATCCCCCTGGGCGGCTTGCTCTTTGACCGTTTCCCCGCCGCTCGCCGCACCATCCCCCTCGCCGGGTTGGTTGGCTCGGGCCTGCTCATCGCACTCGGCGCCACCACCGCCCACGCCTGGGTCGCCGCCGTCTGCCTGGCCCTCGCCACGGCCCTTGTCCTCAGTGTCGAGGGGCCTTTCTGGACCACGATGACCGCCCTCGCCGGCCCCCGCAGCGGCGCCGCCGGCGGCCTCATGAATATGGGTAGCAATTTCGGTGGCCTCCTGTCTCCTGCCCTCACCCCGATCCTCGCAGCCCACCTCGGCTGGCAGACTACCCTTCTTGCCTCCTCCATCCTCTCCGTCTGCGCAGGCATCCTCTGGCTGTGGATCCGGCTACCTACCCCCTCCTCCCAGCCGCAGCCGGACCGTCGCATTAATCTGAAAATCGCCCACCTCATCACTCGGACTCCCTCCCGCCGGCTCGCAGAATCGAATCATGCCTCAACATCCGGCGGGCCGCCGATAGGCTGCGCAAAGCTCATCCGATTCCCGCGGATAGCTGTCGCTGCAGCACTTCTGTTCGCTCTGCTCTCGTTCGGTACCGCGCACCGCCAATGCCTGTGGCGACGCCCTGTACCGCAGCCATACCGTGCGCCATGGCAACCGCGGATTCCTCCTCTACGGGGACCTTCAACGGGCCACCTGCCGCCAGTCTCTGCTGCCCATGCAGGACTTCGCCGCCTCCCTTCGCACCGTCCAGCGCATCCTTTCTGTCTTCTCCGACGGCCTCGCCTTTGACGCCCCCACCAGGCACGAACTCGCCGCCCAGGCCGCCAGCCTCTCCGTCACACGCATCTTTCCCATCCTCCTCCGCCACTCGGGCCGCAATCGCAACGGCACCACCTCCCACGGCGACGCCATAGGCCGCGAAGTCGGGATGCGCCTCCTCCAATGCGCCTCCCTCGGACGCGCCACCGGCGGCCGCGGTTTCGATCCCGTGCTGCGTCTCACCCGCGATGCTCATCACCCCAATCCTTGCCTCCACCGCCAGTCAGCTCAGCAACCAGCACACAGCCGGCGCTTACGCCCATGCTTCCGGCGCCAGACCCATGTCCTGCTCCGTCTCCGTGAAACTCAACGTCACACATCTCGGCAGACTCATCGCCGGCTCACGCACAATCCTCCGCTAGTCCCCCCACGCCAGACACGGCCCAATCTCCACCGCCCCCCTCCCAAGTCACCCGGTCCCGCCCCGTTGCCGTCAGCGCAGTCCTCCCCACGCCGGCTCCAGGCTCGACACCATTCCCCTGCATCGCACCCCACCCGTCACACCCTTCTTCTCCTCCAGAATCCCGGTCCTCACCGCCTGCCTGACCAAGTTCGCCGTGTAACTCGGCGGCACCCCCGGCTCCATCTCAGTGCGCCACGCGGCGGCGATACTCCATCTCTCGAATGCCCCTCAGCGATGACGGGACTTGCCGGCCCGCCCGGCCGCCGCCGGCTCAATCAGCGGCAGGAAGGGATTCCTGTCGCCTTTCATCAAGCACGGCGCTCCCGCTTCGCCACGGCCACCCGCATGCGTCTTCTCGAGCAGCGCCGCCAGCGTCCACCGCTCCAGCACGCCCCCGATCGCCTCATGCAACTCCAGCGCCGCTAGGTGAAAGTTGCAGTACGCGCTCCGCGGCCGTGACGACCGGCAGTACGACCCCACGATGATCCCCTGGCACGCCTGCACTACATCCAGCAGCGTAATCTCCTCCTTTGGCCTTGCCAGGCGTACACCCCCCTTTGCCCCGCGCTCCGCTGCGAGAATCCCCGCCTTCACCATCTGCCGGAAGATCTTCGCCATGTAAGTCGGAGACTCCCCCAACTCCTCAGCCACGCGTCGCGGGGACCAGTATTCATCCGCCCCCTTTTGCCCCAACAAAAGTAGGGCCCGGATCGCCGAAAGTGATGTCTTTCCTAACATGCGCTCAATATCGCTAACTAGGAAACATCATATCGGCCTGCGGACCTCCGCCGTAAAGCCACCCTCGCCTCCCGAAACAGCCCTCTTCAGCGTCTCGAAGGCTCCAGAAACCGAATCAGAAACTCCACCGTCCCCACGCCGTGAATCTGGTGCGGTCCGTCGAAATACTCGATACGCGTCCGGTCGCCGATCCCCAGCTTGTCGTAGAAGCGCTGCACCCGCGCATACTCGTGCGCCACCCACTCGTCCGTCCCCACCCCGTCGTCATGCCCGCGCTCCACCATGAATGGACGCGGCGCCATCAGGTATACCATCTCCGCGTGGCTTGCCACCTGCCCCAGGTTCCACTCCGGCATTTCGTACTCCCCCGAGAAAATGTAGCTGAATGGCTCCTCGTAGGCCGCCAGCTTGTATACCCACTCGTTGAAATCCCCTGAACAGATCGAAACCGCGTAGCGCTCCAGCAGCGGCGGAATCCGCACCGCCACCTTCCCGCCGTAAGACAGGCCGTAAAAACCGATCCGCCTCTCATCCACAAATGCCAGTCTGCCCAGCCAGTCCAGCACGCGTTCATTCTGAGCCAGGATGAATGAGTACAGCGACCAGCCCCACGGATTCGCCTGCCGCACCAGTTGGCGAAACTCGCCCGTGTACGGATTCTGCGGTACGTACACCACAAACCCGCGGTCGGCCAGCCGCTCTGCAATGTTCTGGTAGTAGTGAAAACCGCTGTACGCCGTGCCGTTCCGTTCCACCTCCGGTTGCAGGAAGAGATCCTGCGGCCGGCCCTGCAATCCGTGCTGCGCCACCACCACCGGCAGCCGCTCGCCCGGCCGGATGCCCTTCGGCACTAGCAGCACGCCGTACGCAAACACTTCGGGAAACAGGTCCAGCGTCACTTCGTATCCATCCCAGTGCTGGCCGCGATAGCTCAGCCGAGTCCGCGGGCCCGGCGCCGCTGCCGGTGCCGGCAGCCGCCCGATCACGTCGTCCCATACCCGCTCCCGGTAGCTCGCGCTCTGTTCGCGCCATGTCCCCAGCGCTGGCTTGCCCGCCTTGGCCCAATCGGCGTCCCGTAGGCGCTGCGACCCGCGCACCAGGCGCTCCGTAAAGCGCACCAGCTCCAGGAACTGCCGCTGCATCCGCTCATCGGCCTCCACCAAGGCGATGGCCCCAGACACCTCACGCCCCGGAGTGCCGCCCATCGCGCGGATGAACTCCCCGGCGCCCCCAACCAACTCCACTGACGCACCCATCGCTCGCGCCCGCTCCACTTCAGCCCGCACCGCGGCCGCCGGCACGGGCCGCAGCCTCCCCGGCGCTGCTCCGCGCCTTCCGGCGCGCTCCGCCGGAGGCCCGTCCACGCTCGGCCCCGGCGCCGGGTCGATCAGCAGCCGGCGTCCCCCGTACAGCGCCGCCACCTCCGCGTCGCCAAAATCCCGCAGCAACGTCCACACGTTGCGATAGATCGGCTCCTCCGCCAGCCCGGCGCGCGGCCCGAAGTAGCCTGACACCTCCGTCACCGCCACACGCGGCTCCAGCGCCCCGGCATAGAGCGCGATCAATCCGCCCTCTCCATAGCCCCATAAACCAACCGGCCGCCCAGGGTTCCGCCGCGCCAGCCAGTCCACCGCCGCCAACACCTTCTGCACCTCGTAGCCGATGATGTGCCGCCCCATCGGGAACGCCATGCGGTACAGGAACTCGCGGTGCGGCTGGTTCGTCATCCGCCCGATCGCGGCATTCCCCGACCACGTGTCCGCACGGTCAATCAACACCGGCGCCACCACCGTGAAACCCGCCGCCGCCAATTGCCGCGCCACCGCGAAGCGCTCCGGCGCTCCATCCGCATCCGGCAGCGCCACCACTCCCCCGCGCGACTCCCCCACCGGCTCGAACAACAACCCCTCGCCGTGCACCCCTTCGAATACCGGCCAGCGCACCGCCCGCACCCCCGCCGCTCTCTCGGCCGGCCTCGCCAGATTGCCCACCACCTCCCGCTCCCCGAAGGCCACTCTCTGATCCACCGCGCCGAGGATCGTCCGCAGCCGTTCCACATCCCCCGGCCGCCGCCGCGCCAGGCGCGGACCGTCCCGCTCCAGCCAGCGCCCCATCCCTTCCACCATGGCCTTCGCCGGATCGCCCGTCAGCGTCAGCGGCTCCGTGCCCGGCAGGCTCTGCCCGCGTAGCCCCAGCATCGCCCCGCACAGCGCCACCCACGCACGCATCGTCATGACCACCCATTCTCCACCAAACCCGGCGCCATCGTCAGACTCTGCTTCGGCCCCACCCCAATTGCGCCCCCCATCCCGGCAGACTCATCGGCGGCTCACGCACAATCCTCCGCTAGTCCCCCCAACGCCAGACACGGCCCAATCTCCACCACGCCCCGCCCGATCAGCCGGTTCCGCCCCGCCTCCTTCGCGCAATACAGCCGCGCGTCC
The DNA here is from genome assembly GCA_016213725.1 of Acidobacteriota bacterium. Lineage (GTDB taxonomy): Bacteria > Acidobacteriota > Terriglobia > Bryobacterales > Bryobacteraceae > Paludibaculum. The sequence continues at coordinate 18,617 of JACQZS010000110.1, forward strand.
GCCAGTTCCACCAATTCCCCTAACGTCTCCACCTCCTCCACTCCTACCACTCCGCCCGACACCGTCGCCGTCAGCGCCTGTCCACCCCACGGCACCTCCAGACTCGACACCAGTTCCCTGCACCGCCCCGCCACCCGCAGCAGATCCTCCCGGCCCACACTCTGCACCACCAGCAGAAACTCCTCCCCGCCCCACCGCCCCAGAAAATCGAACGACCGCAAACCCCCCACCATCGTCCGGCTCATCGCCCGCAACACCGCATCCCCCGCCCCATGCCCGTACCGGTCGTTCAATGCCTTGAAGTGATCCACATCCAGCAGCGCCACCCCGAACTTCCAGCGATACCGCTTCCAGGCCTCCCAGCTTTGCTCCAGCACCCTCTCGGCGAACCGCCGGTTCCCCGCGCCCGTCAGCCCATCCAACAGCGCCAACCGCTCCAGTTCCGTGGCCCGCTCCAAGAGCGCCAGCTCCTCCGTCGCGTCCCGGAACACCTCGAGCATCCCTAATGCCCGTCCCTGCGCGTCCAGCACCGGCACCGCCGAGATCATCACTGGCACGCGGTGCCCCATCTCGTGCTTGAGCCACATCCGCCCCTCCGCCTCGCAGCGCCGCTCCACGCAGTCCAGCAGCGGACACTGCCCGCCGCACATCACCTGCCCTGTCTCCCCCACATGCAGCAGCACCGCCCCGCACGGCTGGCCCACCACGTCCTCCGCCCGGTAGCCAGTCAGCCGCTCCGCCCCCCGGTTCCAGTACCGGATCACCCGCTCCGTGTCTACGAAATACACCCCTTCCCGAAGGTGCTCCAACACACGCAGCAGCGTCTCCCGGTCCAACCCGCCCAGCCCGCTCAGCGCGCCCGCCGCCATCTCTAAGGTCTCGTTCATACCCCCTCATCGGCGCGAAGCTGGAACACTTGAGCTAGCCTGAAGGCGAGGCCGCACGCCGTGATCATCTCCGCCTCCGTCCGCACCGACATCCCCGCCTTTTACGCGGACTGGTTCTTCCACCGCCTCGCCGCCGGCCATGTCCTCGTCCGCAATCCCTTCTCCGGCAAGCCCTACTCCGTCGATCTCCATCCCCACTCGGTCTCGGCCTTCGTTTTCTGGACCCGCAACTTCCAGCCCATCCTCCGGCGCTTGCCCACCCTTCTCCAATTCGGCCGCCCCTTCGTCGTCCAGTTCACCATCACCGCCTACCCCCGTCAGCTCGAAGCCGCCGTCATCCCCCCCGATAAGGCCATCGAGCAGATCCGCCGGCTCTCCTCCGAAGTCCACCCCCTTACCCCCGTCTGGCGCTACGACCCCATCGTCTTCTCCTCCCTCACTCCCGCCTCTTTCCACATCGAGAACTTCTCCCGCCTCGCCGAGGCTCTCTCCGGCCACACCACCGAGGTCGCCATCAGCTTCCTCCAGACCTACCGGAAAACCCGCCGCAACCTCGACGCCGCCGCCCGCCTCCATCACCTCCAGTGGGACGATCCCCCCGACGCCCGGAAGCTCGACCTCGCCGCCCGCCGCCTCGATAGCGCCCGCGCCCGCCGCCTCACCCTCACCCTCTGCACCCAGCCCCAATACCTCCTCCCCGGCCTCGCCGAAGCCCGCTGCATCGACGCCCGCCGGCTCTCCCAAGTCCTCGGCTCGCCCCTCGACGTCCCCATCAAGGGCACCCGGCCCGGCTGCGCTTGCCACGAATCCCGCGACATCGGCGAATACAACACCTGCCCCCACGGCTGCGCCTACTGCTACGCCGTCACCCACCCCCGCGTCGCGCTCGCCCGTTACCGCGCACACTCCGTGCCCTGCGAGTCCCTGCTTCCCATCGAAAGACCCCAGCCGCCCGGCCTGCCCCTATTCCCGCCGGAGCACTAAAGCCCGCCCCACTCCTCCACCATCCCGGCGCCCAGCCCCATGCGCGCCAGCGCCCGACCCACCGTATAATCCACCATCTCCTCCAACGTCGTCGGCGTGGCGTAGAACGCCGGCACCGGCGGCAGAATCACCGCCCCATGCTGCGCCGCCTCCATCATCAGCCGCAAATGTCCCTGGTGCAGCGGCGTCTCCCGCACCAGCAGTACCACCGGCCGCCCTTCTTTCAATTGCACGTCCACCGCCCGCGAAACCAGGTCCGCCGTGTAGCACTGCGCCACCGCCGACAGCGTCTTGATCGAGCACGGCGCCACAATCATCCCCGCCGTCTCAAACGACCCGCTGGCGATCGTCGCCCCGATGTTCGCGTTCGCATGCACAACATCGGCCAGCGCTTCCACGTCCTTCGGCTGGTATTCGGTCTCTTCTGTGATCGTCGCCCGCCCCGCCGCGCTCATCACCAGGTGCGTCTCCACGCCGCCCATCCGCCGCAAGGCCAGCAGCGTCCGCACCCCATAAATCGCCCCCGACGCCCCGGTCACCGCCACAATCACGCGCCGCGCCATTCAACACCCCTCTCCATCGCAAAGGGGCATGGCGGAGGAAGAGGGATTCGAACCCCCGGTAGCCTTTCGACTACTGCGGTTTTCAAGACCGCTGCCTTCAACCACTCGGCCATTCCTCCTTTTTCAATCTACCCGATTTCCCCCGCCCCGGTCAGTCTCCATTTGGTGACTAGGCACGAAACTCCCGCCGTACTACCATGAAAAGATGTTGTTGCGTGTGCGGCTCGCCTTCTGCCTCGCGGCGTGTTCTACCCTCCTCAGTGCTCAGGATGTTAAGGTTCACTGGGATCGCACCGCGTTCTTTTCCAACTACAAAACCTACCGCTGGATCGAAGTCCCCGGCAGCCGCCACGTCCATCCCAACATGGTAAAGGAGATCGTCGCCCAGGCCGACGGCCAGCTCAAGGCCCGCGGCCTCAAGCTCGCCGCCAAAGACCCCGTGGACCTGCTCGTCGCCTACCAGACCACCGTCGAAGGTGACATCCCCTCCACCGCACCCGGCGCCCCCTACCAGCCCGGACCCGCCTGGAACAGCAAGGTCTCCTCGCTGCCCAAAGGCACCCTGGCCCTCAACCTCTACGACGCCAAGTCCAAAGCCCTTGTCTGGCGCGCCCTCATCGCGGCCGAAGTCGGCGAATCCCGCCCCTCCGACAAATCCAAAGTCGCCAAGGGCCTCTCCAAAGCCTTCACCCAATACCCCCCGATGGGCAACTGACCAGCCCGTTCCCAGCTCCCCCAACCCCGCCCAGTCCCTGAGCGAAGCGAGGGGCTTCCCCAACCCCGCCCAGTCCCTGAGCGAAGCGAGGGGCTCCCGCCTCCCCCCCAAACGCAAATCACCCCGGGAAGCCGAAGCCCCCGGGGTGACCGAGTAACCAAACGAAGGAAATAATCCTTACCGCGAGCTGCCCGAAGGGCTCACCGGCGCGCTGCCGCTATCCGACAACGCGACGCCCAATCCGATGCCCGCTCCGGCCACGCCAGCAGCCACAAGAGCGATCGTAGCCGGCGTCCAGAATCCGGCCGCCGCCGCCGCGCCGCCCGCAGCACCAGCCGCTCCGGCTTTCTTCCCGGCGCAACCCACGCAATACGTCCCCTTCGGCTGAGAAGCCTTCACCTGCTTGTCCATGGCCATCAGCTTCACCGAGTCCACGCCCTTCATGTCGTAGTAAATCTCACCCTCGGTCGCCACGAACGTCGCCTTGCCGTTCTGCATTTCCACTTTGCCCTTCGCGCCCGGCGCCAGCGAAACCTTCGATCCGTCTTCAAACACCAGCGTTACCGGCGTCTTCAGCGCCTCCACCGTGTCGCCGGCCATCAACGGCCACGTCGGCACGCCCGCTGGATTCACCTCCGCCCCCTTCAGCTTGAAGGCCGCCGTCGAAGTGGCCGTCGCCACCTTCGTACCCTGCGCAAACATGAGGCCCATCACGGCCAGAATCAGAATCGAGGCAAGAATGAATCTCCGCATAGTCTACTCCTCTAGTTGGTATCCAGGACTCGAATACTCCATCTCAGAATAGGCCAAACCGACCTGGATTGCAAGGCCTAAATCGTTGATTTTAAAAAACTTGTATAACAATTCTAGACAAAAGTCAGACAGCCCGCCGCCACTGTCCTCGAATGAGCGAATACGCCAGCCCCATCCACTCCCGCAGCGCCGTCTCCGTCTTCCTCAACCCCTCCCCCCGCGGCACGAAATCCTCCACCCGCGTCTCGTCCATCCAGGCGATCCAATCTGCCGCCACGGCAACCACTTCCAGCCCCTGTCCTCGCGCCAGTCCGGCCGCCCGCTGCATGTGAAACGCCGAAGTCACCAGTGCCACTTTCTTCCATCCATGCTCTCCAGCCAGCCGCCGGACCTCTTGCATCTCTTCGACCGTATTCTGCAGCTTCTTAAACTCAATCACCCGGTCCCCGCCCAGCCGCGCCCGCACCCACCCCGCCCCGGTCTCCGCCACCAGCACCCGCCCCTTCCCTGCCTCCATCAACTCGATCCCCATCATCAGCCGGTCCGCGCCCTCAGAGAACTCCGGCCGCAACCCCGGCCCCGGCCGCTGGTGCGCATATCCCCCCAGCACCACCACCGCATCGCAGGCCTCCACCTCTTCCGCCCGCAACCTCGGCCACTGCCGCTCCAATCCCCCCAGCAGCA
>JACQZS010000112.1 GCA_016213725.1 Acidobacteriota bacterium
CAGCCGCGGGGAGGGCTTGGAATACGGCCCCGGAACTAGCAAGGGCTTACATCAAATGCCGGCGAACCACGGGGGAGGATGCCTCCCGTGGGGGACGGGCGGAGGGAGAGTCGCGCCGTACCGGGACGACGAGCACACGGGCGGCATACGGACTCTTGGGTGCGGCAGCCGCGGGGAGGGCTTGGAAACAAAGCCCCGGAATTAGCAAGGGCCTACATCCAATGCCGGCGAACCACGGAAGGCGATGCATCACGAGTGGGAACGGGCGGCCGTGGAGTCTCGCTGGACCGGGGCAGCGAGGCAGGGGGCATTAGCGCACGGGCGGCATGCGGACTTTTTCGGCGCGGCAGCCGCGGGGGGCGTCCGGACAGGCCATCGCCTTGAGGCCTTTGTCCAGGCAGATGCGCACTTCGCTGAGAAACTGCGCGCTGCATTGGACGCTGAGGGATTTCTGTGACCAGCCGGCATTGGCCTTGAGGAACTCCTGCTGCACCTCTTGCGGAGTGATGTTGAGATACTCTTTGGGCGCCTGGAACTTCGCCGGGATCTTCACGCTCTGAAAGGCCTTGCGGGCCAGGGCGAAGTAGCCGTCCGCATCGAGGCCGGAACAGGTGCCGTGCTTCTGCCACTCATGGCGGATGAGACCGACGGCGGGCATGATGTCGAGCATCTGCCTGGGGTCCCTCAGGCCGGGCGCGTTGGAACAGTCTTCCGGCCAGCGGCCGCGCTCATTCTGCGGCCACAGCCCGTGGAGAACGAAGGCGAACTTGCGCCCCGGCCCGCACTGTTCGACGTTGCGCGCGCCGCTGGGGCCTTCACAAAAAGCGGGCGACCACGACAGCGCGAGCAGATAGTAGTCGAACTTTCCCGGATCGCCGGACGGGCCTCTCTGCTGTCCCATGAGGGACGCGGCCGCCAGGAAGAGTAGCGCAGATCGCATATCAGCCCAGGATACCGCGGACTCCCCCATCAGTTATCCTGATAGATTGTGTGCGGCATTGCGGGCTATACAAAGCTAGACCATCCGATTGAAGACGGCCGGATCGACGCGGTTCTCGAGAGCATCGCTCATCGAGGTCCCGATCATCAGGGCTCCCACGAGACGCCTCTCGTGGCGCTGGGAAACGCGCGCCTGTCCATCATCGACCTGTCGCAGGGCGACCAGCCGATCTACTCTCCGGACCGGGACACGGTGATCGTCTACAACGGCGAAGTCTACAACCACGCCGAGGTACGGGCTGAACTGGAGCAACTGGGCCACCGGTTCGAGACGCATTCGGACACAGAGGTGGTGCTGAAGGCATTCCTGCAATGGGACACGCGGGGATTCGAGAGATTGCGCGGCATGTTCGCGGCCGCGCTGTGGACGGAGTCCACGCGGCGCCTGGTGCTGGTACGCGACAGGATGGGGATCAAGCCGCTGTACCTGTATCACCGCGGGCGCGATGTGTACTTCGGCTCCGAGCTGAAAACGATCCTCCACCATCCTGAAGTGCCGCGGAGGCTGGATCTGAACGGGTTGAGCTACTACCTCTCGCTCAACTACGTCCCCGAACCGTACACTCTGATCGAAGGTCTGGAGAAGCTGCGGCCGGGAGAGTGGCTGGAGTGGCGGAACGGCAGGATCCGCCGCGAGCTGTACTGGAGCCTTTCGTTCCGGCCCGATGCCACGCTCAACTTCGAGGCCGCCAAGGAACAGCTGGACCATCTGCTGCGTCTTTCGGTGCGGGAGCATCTGATTTCGGACGTGCCGCTGGGCGTGTGGTCGTCGGGGGGCCTGGACTCGTCGACGGTTCTGCACTACGCCGCCGCGGAGGTGCCGAAGCTCAACTCGTTCTCGATCTCGTTCCGAGGCCACGATCACGACGAGAGCGAGTACTTCCGCACGGTGGCCGGCCACTACGGGACGAACCACTACGAGTTCGACCTCAACCCCGAGCAGAATCTGGTGGAGGCCATCGAGGCGATGAGCTATCACTCGGACGAGCCCTCGGCCGACGCCGGGGCGCTGCCGGTGTGGTTCCTGTCCAAGATGACGCGAACCCATGTGAAGGTGGCGCTTTCCGGCGAAGGCGCGGACGAGCTGTTCGGCGGCTATCTGACCTACCAGGCCGACGGCTATGCGGCCATCGCCCGCCGCTTCCCCGCCGCGTTGCGCCGGCTCGGGTTGGCGGCGGCGAATCTGCTGCCGGTCTCCGACGCCAAGATCGGGTTCGAATACAAGGCCAAGCGTTTTCTGGCGGGCTCGCTGCTGCCGCCGGCCGAAGCGCACCTGTTCTGGAACGGCTCCTTCGATCAGCGCACGAAAGAGTCGCTATACCGCGCTGAGCGCTACCCGAACCCGGGGGGGCTGGCCAACACGCTGCCGACGGAGTCTTTCGATTGCGGGGAAATCAATCGATTCCTATGGCTCGACCAGCGCTACTCTCTGGCCGATGACATCCTCTACAAGTGCGACCGGATGTCGATGGCGCACTCGCTGGAGGTCCGGCCGCCGTTTCTCGATCACCGCATCGTGGAGTTCGCGGCCTCGCTGCCGGAGCGGTTCAAGGTGAACGGCGGCTCTCTGAAGCACATCCTGCGCGAGCTGATGCGCGACAAGCTGCCGGCGTGCGTGCTCAGCCGCAAGAAGGAAGGCTTCGACATCCCCGCACAGCGCTGGTTCCGCGGGGCGCTGCGTCCGCTGATGGAAGAGACGCTGTCTCCGGAGCGCGTCCGCGCGACCGGGCTGTTCTCGGCCGAGGCCATAGAAGATGTGAAGCGGGCGCATCTGTCACGACAGGCCAACAACGGCTACCAGCTGTGGGGCCTGCTGACGCTATTTCTCTGGATGAAGCGATGGAACGTCCAAACCCAACCCGCCTCCTGATCGTCGTGGCGCTGGCGGCGCTGATCTACCTGCCGACGCTGCTGGCACCGCCGCACCTCATGGACGATGTGGACGGCGTGCAGGCGCAGATCGCGCGGAATATGCTCACCTCCGGCGACTGGGTGAGCGCGCGGCTGGACGGAGTGCCGTACCTGGAGAAGTCGCCGCTGATTTACTGGATGATGGCGGGATCGTACTCTCTGTTCGGGGTCTCGGACGCGGCGGCGCGGCTGCCGATTGTGCTCTCCATCCTGGCGCTGTGCGAGCTGGTGTATGCGATGGGCTGCTGGGCGATTTCGGAAGCCGCGGGCTTTTACGCGGGGCTGGTGCTGGGCGGATCGATCGGGGTGTTTCTGTTCACGCGAATCCTGATCCCGGACATTACGCTGACGCTGACGATCGCGTTCGCGCTGTGGGCCTTGTTGCGGGCACTGGACGAGGACGAGCCGCGGCCGCGGACGTGGGCTGCGCTGATGGCGGCCTCGATGGGCGTGGGGCTGCTGTTGAAAGGACTGATCGCGCTCGCGTTTCCGGCCGCGGCCGGCGTGATCTACCTGTTCTTCTCGGGCCAGCTCTTCCTACGCCGCACCTGGCAGCGCATCCGGCCGTTCTCCGGCACATTGATCCTGCTGGCGGTGGCGGCGCCCTGGCACGTGCTGGCCACGCTGCGCAATCCGCCCTACTTCGACTTTTCGATGACCTCCGGGCCGGGCAAGTACCGCGGCTTTTTCTGGTACTACTTCTTCAACGAGCACATTCTGCGCTTCCTGAACCGGCGCTGGCCGCGCGACTACAACACGGTGCCGCGCCATCTTTTCTGGCTCTTCCATCTGCTCTGGTTTTTTCCGTGGTCGGCTTACCTGCCATCGCTGGCCAAGCTCCAGTACCGGGGGCAGGACCGGGCGGCGCGGATGCGGCTGCTGGCGCTCTGCTGGATTGGATTCATTCTGATCTTCTTCAGCTTTTCCACGACGCAGGAGTACTACTCCATGCCGACGTACCCGGCCTTCGCGCTGCTGCTGGGCTCGGCCATGGCGGAGGATTCGCGTTGGATCCGGCGCGGCGCCAGGGTCCTTTCGGCCGTCTGCGCCGTGGCGTGCTGCGCGATCGGATTCATCCTGTGGAACGTGTGGAGCCTGCCCACGCCGGGCGACATCTCCCAGGCGCTGACGCAGAACCCCGAGATGTACACGCTCTCGCTGGGGCATATGGGAGACCTGACGCTGCGCTCATTCGCGTATCTGAAGCTTCCGCTGGCGCTGGCGGGGACCGCCTTTCTGTTGGGAGCGCTGGCCTTCCGCTTCCGGGCGTTGACGGCCCATCTGGCCGCGGCGGCGATGATGGTGCTCTTCCTGAATGCAGCCCGCATCGCGATGCAGACCTTCGATCCTTACCTGAGCAGCGCCCCTTTGGCGCGCGTTTTGCGCGACGCACCCAAGGGCGAGGTCATCTTCGGCGACCAGTATTATGTGTTCAGCTCCGTATTTTTCTATGCGGACCTGGATCGCGCCTTGCTGTACAACGGCCGCTACAACAACCTCGAATACGGCTCCTACGCGCCGGGCGCGCCGGACGTGTTTCTCAACGATGAGACGCTGGCGGCCCGCTGGCGCAGGCCGGAACGCGCGTACCTGATACTGGAGGGCCCCAAGATTCCCGCGGCGGAGAAGGTGTTGGGGCGCGAGTGGCTCCACCTGGTGAAGGAAAGCGGGGGCAAAGCGTTGTACACGAATTCGCCCTGGACGGTGGGGGTACAGCCGTGAAGATCATGCTCGACGCCACGCCGCTGCTGCTGGCGAGCGCGGGCGTGAAGAGTATTCTCTACCATTGGATTGGCGCGCTGCGCGAGGCCGGCTCCCAGCACTCTTTTCACCTGTACCCGCCGCTTTCGGAGATTGGCGACCTGCGCCACGACGCCAGCGTGGTACGCCGATCAGAGACGCTGCGCGGCATCTTCATGACGCTGGCCAACCAGCGTCTGGGCATTCAATTCCCGGAACGGTGCGCGCGCGGCATGGACCTGTTTCACGCCACCAATCAGGTGCGCCGGCCCCCGTCGTCGGTCCCGCTGACGGCGACGCTGCACGACCTGACGGTATGGCGGATGCCGCACCTGCACACGCCCGGAAACATCGCCGCCGACAAGCGCTACGCCGACCAGGTGCTGCGGCGCGCCTCCGGGCTCATCGCAGTGAGCGAGCATACGCGGCGGGACGCGATCGAATTGCTGGGCCTGCATCCGGACCGCGTCACCACCATCCACAACGCGGTGGCGGAGGCCTATTTCGAACCCTGCGAACCGGCCGTGCGCCAGAAGCCTTACATCCTGCACCTGGGCACGATCGAGCCTCGCAAGAACATCGACACGCTGCTGGACGCGTGGCTGCAACTGCCCCGCGATCTGCGGGACAGCCATGAGCTTCTGATCGCCGGTCCGGCCGGGTGGGCCTCGGATCCGACGATTGCGAGACTGAAGAGCGCGCCTCCGGGGGTGACCTGGCTGGGATACGTTCCCGAGTCTTCGGTGCCGGCGCTCATCAGGGGTGCCCTGGCGCTGGCGTATCCCTCGCTGTATGAGGGCTTTGGGCTGCCGCTGGCGCAGGCGATGGCGTGCGGCACGGCCGCCCTGACCTCGAACGTCAGCGCGATGCCGGAGGTGGCCGGGGACGGAGCGCTGCTGGTGGATCCGCAGTCGGCCGCGGCCATCCGGAATGGCCTGGCGCGGCTCATAGAGGATCCCGAACTGCGGCGGCGGCTAGGGGAGCAGGGCCGGACGCGGGCCGCCCTCCATTTCCGCTGGGCGGCCAACGCAAGCAAATCGATCGCTTTCTTCGAGCGAGCGGCGGCCTGACGGGTCACATTAACAAGATCTTCACTTTTCTCTTTACTGAAATATCACCTTGCTGTAATATTGGGGAACTCTGCCCTGTGCGCAGGGATTCAACCGCTTCTGGGAGTCCTGCCATGTTGATGCGATTGGCCACTGTTGCCATTTTTGTCACCGCTGCCGCGTTCGCGCAGCAAACCAGCGCCACACTGACAGGCGTGATCACCGACCCCGCGGGCGCCACGATGCCCGGCGTCACGGTGAGCGCCACCAACCTTGCCACCAACATCACGCGCGAGAGTAAGACGGACGAATCCGGCGGCTTCACGATTCCCTTCCTCCCGGCCGGCGACTATTCGCTGACGGCGGTGCAGAAGGGGTTCAAGACGAAGAAGCTGGATCAGATCACGCTGCAGGTGCAGCAGGTGGCCCGCGTGGACCTGCAACTCCAGGTGGGCGACGTGACCGAATCAGTGAGCGTGGAAGCCTATGCGGCGATTCTTCAGACGGACAATGCGACGGTGGGCAGCGTAATCGATTCGGCGAAGATCGTGGATTTGCCTTTAAACGGGCGGAATTTCGTGCAACTGGCGCAACTGATTCCGGGCGTACAGGCAGGCACGCCGGGATCGATCACGGTGCGGCGCGGCCGCGGATCGATTGGGCAGCAGGATTCGCCCTTCGGCTCCACGGCGATGTCGGCGAACGGTTCGCGGGATACGGCCAACCGCTACATGCTGGACGGAATCGAGTTCATGGACTACGACGCGATGACGTACTCGTTTTCGCCGTCGGTGGATTCGCTGGCGGAATTCAAGGTGGAGACGTCCAACTCTTCGGTGGAGTCGGGCGGCGCGCCGGGCGGGCAGGTGAACATGGTGACGAAGCGCGGGGGCAACCAGCTGCATTTCACGCTGTGGGAATTCAACCGGAACGACGCCCTGACCCAGACCTACAATGAGATCGGCCAGAAATCGGTGGCGGCGCCGCGGCTGAACCGGAATCAGTTTGGCGGCAACGTGAGCGGCCCGGTGGTTTTCCCGAAGCTGTACAAGGGCCAGGACAAGACGTTCTTCTTCTTCAACTGGGAAGCGGGGCGTCTGGCGCAGGGCGCCGCGTCGGGCTATTCGCTGGTGCCGGCGGACAACTACCGGACGGGGGATTTCCGAGGGCTGACCAACGCACGCACAGGCGCGCCGATCGTCCTGAAAGACCCGCTGAACGTGGGCATTGTGAACAACGTCATTCCCACCAAAGCGCTCTCCCAGCAGGCCACGGTATTCCTGCAATACCAGCCCCGCGCCAACACGCAGCAGGGTGCGTTCAACTACGCCAGCACGCCGGCCAGCGCGGTGTCCACGCAGAACAACTACCTGGGCCGGATCGACCACAACTTTTCGTCGAAAGACGCCGTTTCCGGACGGTACGTATTCAACGACACCTACGAAGCGGGCATCCCCTACTGGGGCCACGACGAACGCAACAATCTGGGCCGGGCGCAGAACTTCGCGGGCAACTGGACGCACACGTTCGGCCCCACGCAGGTGAACGAGCTGCGCGGCGGCTGGAACAAGTTTTTCGAAACCGAGATCTTCGGCACGACGGACGATCCCGCCTATGACGTAGCGGGCAAGATGGGGCTTCCGCTGGTATCGCGCCTGCCGAAGGAGTACGGCCCGCCCACGATTTCGATCAACGGCAACGACGGCGCCTTTAACATGTACAACCTGCAGCGGCAGATCGGCCCGCGCGACCGCGCCAACCAGATCTTCCAGTTCACGGACAGCTTCTCCTGGCAGCACGGCAAGCATTTTCTGAAGTTCGGGGCGGATCTGGCCCGCCGCAACGTGACGTTCCAGCAGGCCCGCGCTCCGCGCGGCAGCTTCAACTTTGACGGCACCTACACGGGCAGCGCGCTGGCGGACTTCATGCTGGGCTACATCCGATCCACGTCGATCAATCCGGCCCAAACCTCCACGAACCTGTGGAACTTCTGGCAGGCCTACTATGTGGGCGACGACTGGCGGCCGCTGTCGAACCTGACGATCAATCTCGGGCTGCGGTACGACTACTTCCAGCCCTACGTGCAGTCCGACGACAAGATGGTGAACATCGAGCAGGACGGCTTCATCGTCGCAGGGATCACGGATCCGAAGACATCGCGGTACGGGCGGGGGCTGATCGCGCCGGACCGCAACAACTGGGCTCCGCGGATCGGGGTGGCCTATCGCCCGACTTTCCTGAACGAAACAGTGCTGCGCGGGGGCTACGGCTGGTACTACACGCCGCAGATCTCCAACGCCATTTTCGCCATGGTGGAAGGCGCGCAGGCCACGGCGGGCGCCACGGTGAACGGCAACATCACCGGCAATCCCAACGTGTTCTTCAACGACCCGTGGGGCTCGGCCGTGACTACCGGCGCGCTGAACTTCGCCGTCTCCAACGACCAGAACCTGCGGGACTCCTACATTCAGCAGTGGAACTTCAACGTCCAGCGGAAGCTGCCGCTGGGGGTGCTGTTGGACGTCGGCTACGTGGGAACGAAAGGCACGCGGCTGATCGTGACGATCGAAGATCTGAACCGGCCGATTCAAGTGGTGGATCCGCGGACGCCGGGCCTGCCGTCGCTGAACGCGCGCCGGCCGAACCAGGCCTACCAGCGCAACGTCCGGTCAGACAAGTCGATCGGCAATTCGATCTACCACGGTTTCCAGATGAAGGCCGAGCGCAGGCTGGCCCGCGGCTTCACCTTTCTCACCGCCTACACCTGGTCAAAGACGATCTCAGGCCCGAACGACATCGGCGGGCAGGTGGGCGGCGGGAACTTCATCGGCGCGCCCCAGGATATTTATTACCTGCGCGGAGAGCGCGGCATAGCCGGCTTCGACGTGCCGCATCGCTTCGTGCAGACCATCCTGTACGACGTGCCCTTCTTCCGCAACAGCAAGGGCTTCACTGGAGCCTTGCTGGGCGGCTGGCACCTGTCCACGATCATGACCTTCCAGAGCGGCTACCCGGCGCCGGTGACGAACAACGTGGACACAACCGGCACCGGCATCAACTCGCGCCCCGACCAGATTGCGGAGGGGAACCTGGCGGGCGACCAGCGCACGTGGGCGAAGTGGTTCAACACGGCCGCCTTCGTAGCCAGCCCTTACGGCCGCTTCGGCACCTCGCCGCGCACGGACGCGATCCGCTTGCCGGGCATCATCAACGGCGATTTCTCGGCCACGAAGCAGTTCCGCCTGCGCGAGAGCCGCTACTTCGAGTTCCGCGCGGAGATCTTCAACGTGGTGAATCACTACAATCCGGATCCGGCGGCGCTGGACCGCAACATCCGGTCGGCCACCTTCGGCGCGATCGGCGGCGGCGTGCAGGGGATCACGACGAGAGTGGTCCAGCTGGGCGCCAAGTTCGTCTACTAGCGGAAGGCTGGGGCCCGCCCGGACCGGCGGGCCTCAATTCTGCCCGGGCGTGGCGGCCACCACGCGGAAGTCCCACACGAGCATCTCGCCGGAATCCGTCTCTTCGCCCTCCGAGTATTGAACGATCGCATATTCGCCGGGGGCAATGGGTTTGGTGGGCCAGACCTTGTAGAGGTTCTCCTGCAGCTGCTGGCGGAAGACATCCACTTTGTCCATATCGAAGAACGTAATCTTCGTGACGGGCTCCCATTGCGCGATGGCGACGACGCGCACGCCTTTCTTGGGCCGCATCTTCACGATGGTGAAGCGCTGCGCCGAATCGATGCGGAAGTAGAGCTGGGGCTTGTCGCCCGTGACGGTCATGGCGGCATTCTCGCCGGGCAGCTCGAACGACGCTTTGCCCGC
>JACQZS010000118.1 GCA_016213725.1 Acidobacteriota bacterium
GGCCTCACAGACGACGTGCCGGACAGCGCTTTGGAACGCGGCTTCTTCCTCCTTCGAGGTGAGCCCGGGTTGTTCCAGACCGGCTGCCTGCAGCACGGCGCTTTCGATTTCGTGGGCCCGCACCAAGACACCCTTGCAAGGCTCACGGCCGCCTGCCGTTGAGCGGCACCGGTAGTACCGATAGATGACGGAGCCTCGCCGAATCGTGTGAGTGCTCAACGGTCGGCCGCAACTTCCGCAACAAGCCAGCCCCAGCAGCGGCCAAGGGATCGCGGCTTTTGCCCGGCCCGGTTTGCGCGATCGCCGCTCGGCAAGAAGCGCCTGGACCTGGTCGTAGATTTCTTTCGTGATCAGCCCGTCGTGGCAGCCCTTGCGAAATCCGTAACCATCCAGCACCAGACCGGCATAAACGTAATTCGTGAGCGTGTACTGCACCTGCCGCGGAGTCCAGCGATTGTTGTTCCTCGTTCGCCACCCTTGCGTGTTGGCAAGGGCCGCAATCGTGGATGGGGTCATCTCCGCAGCCGCCCATTGGAACATCCGCAACACGATTTCAGCCTCTTCCGGGACCACGACCAACTGTTTCGTGCGAGGGTCGGCCGAGTAGCCGAAAGGTACAGCGCCGGCCACTCTGCGGCCGTGTGATTTCAGGTACTCGCGCGCTTCAGCCATGCGCGTGGCCGTCATTTCTCGTTCGAACTCCGCGAATGACGCCATCACGTTCAGCATCATGTTGTCGAGCGCGGCCGTACCTAGCATCGGCGCGCTGACGATGGTCAGGGCCACGTTGTGGTTCCGGAGTTCCTCCGAAAGTTGCACGAAATGCCGCAGCCTGCGGGAGAGCCGATCGAGACGATAGACGACCACACGGTCTACGCCACCGGATCGAACTACGCCAAGCAAACGCTGGAGCGCGGGTCGGCCGAGCGTGGCCCCGGAATAGCCCTCATCGTCGAATCGGTCGCCCACCAGCGCCCACCCGGCACTGGCCTGCGATTGCACAAACGCACGACACGCGTCGAATTGCACTTGGCAGGAGGACAGGTCGTCTTGCGAGTCTACAGACTGGCGGGTGTAGATGGCGCACCGGACCGGCGTCTCGGGCTGCGCTTCAGACCGGAGGGCCACGAGTCCATCATAGGGCACGGCGCTGTTAACCGCCGAGTCGAGTTCGAACGGTGGTTCGTTTTGTCAGCCCGAGAGCAATACCGAGTTAAATAACGCGCGGACCTCTCCCGAGGAGTGGAGAGGCTCGGCCAGACGGGGGCGCCAACCACTCACCGGCGGACTCACCGAGGCTCTCCGCTCCGGTCGCGGTGGAGAAGAGGAGCATGCAAATTGTTGGCAGGACGTGCGCAATTCCGGAGGCGTCGCGCGGGCACACGAAGGGCTCTGGCGTTAACGGGTGGGGAGGAAAACTGCGGATGGAAATAGTTTGGCTCCTCAGGTAGGACTCGAACCTACAACCCTTCGGTTAACAGCCGAATGCTCTACCATTGAGCTACTGAGGAGCAGTGCTGATCCTGTTGTAGCAACTCGCGGGCGCTCGTGTCAAACTTACGGCGCTGGCGCGGCCGAATCGGGCGTATCCAATGGGACTTCTACGAAGAAGAGCTCTTTGCCTGTCACGCCTTCGCGGACGCCGGTGAGATAGATGACGGCGTTGCGTTGATGCCGGGTCTCGAAATAGAAGAAACCAGTGGCTCGCTCTCCCTTGAGGATGGTCTTGGCCGCAAAGGCACGAGTCTGGAGCTCTTCGGCAGCCATGGGATTCTTCTTCTTTGGCAAAGGGATGGGTACCGGATAGGATGGACCGGTCTTTGGCCGCTTTGGGGAGAGCGCATAGGGAAGATCCCCCGGTGGAGTGGGCAGCACTTCGTTGCCTTTCCACTGGTAGGCCACGCGCATGTGATCCAGCAGCAGCGTCTGCTGGCTGGTGTTTTCCAGGATGAGCATCACGGGCAGGACGCCGTACTCGTTGGGATTCAACTTTCCGAACGGCGGCTTCGTCTCCTCATCGCTCTCATACTTGATGGCCGCTACTTTCATTTGTCCGGCGTTCTGGTGGGAAGGATACGAAGCGGCAGGACCCACTTTGAAGCCGCTCTGGCCCCATACCCCCATCGCCGCGCCAGCCGACAGGCATACAATCAGGAGTTTGCAGGCGTATCTCATCTATTTCCTCTATTGGACCGTCCAGGCGCTCGCCTTTCCGCTCCTCCTACTCTATCTCGCGCTGCGCGTGGCCCGGAATCGGGCCTACGTGCGCCATCTTGGCGAACGGTTCGGATTTCTGCCGCAGCACATCCTCCCGACGGCTCCAGGCTCCATCTGGTTGCACGCCGTAAGCGTAGGCGAAGCGATCACCGCCGCCGGGCTCATCCGGCGCTTGCGCACTGATCTGCCCTTTGCGCCAGTCTACGTCTCCTGCTCTACGCTGGCCGGGCGGGCCATGGCCGAGCAGAAGCTCCAGGGCCTGGCCGCCGCCGTATTCTATGCGCCGCTCGACTATCGCTTCTGCGTGCGCCGCATCCTGCGAAAGCTGCGCCCATCCGTGGTAGTGGTCATGGAGACCGAAATCTGGCCCAACCTCTACCGCGACGCCCGGCGGAGCGGTGCGCGGTTGCTGGTGGTGAACGGACGCATCTCCGACAAAGCTCTGCCTCGGTACCGGCGCCTGAGGTGGTTCTTCCGCGCCGTGCTGGCACACCCGGACCTGATCTTCGCCCAGGACGAACTGGCCGCATCGCGCTATCGAATGCTCGGAGCCGAAAGGGTCCAAGACGCAGGCAATCTCAAGTATGATTTTGACCCGGCCGCCACTACGATCGCGCCAGCCGTGCGGGCCTGGATCGACAAAGCGCAGCCCGAGCACGTCTGGATGGCTGCATCCACTATGCCGCCAGCCACGGCGGACGACCCCGATGAGGACGACCTGGTGCTCGATGCATTCGAGGAGCTTGCCGCGCGCTTTCGCCTGCAGTTGCTGATCCTTGTGCCGCGCCGGCCGGAGCGCTTCCCGGAAGCCGCCGCCAAGCTGGAAGCGCGCGGCATTCGTTTCCGGCGCCGTTCGCAGTTGCCGGGAGCTGAGCCGGTAGACCTGCCGGCCGTGCTACTGGTGGACACCATCGGCGAGTTGAGCGGCCTGTTCCCGCTGGCGCAGTGCGTCTTCATGGGCGGCACGTTTCCCAATCGAGGCGGGCATAACATCCTGGAGCCGGCGGCGTTCGGAGTACCCGTGATCACCGGCCCGCACATGGAAAACTTCGCCGAGATCGCCGCGGACTTTCGCGCGCATGGTGCGGTGACGACGGTGCAAGAACCGCGCAACCTGGCGCGCGAGGTGGGGGCGATCCTGGGAGATCAGCAGGCAAGTGCGGCGCTCGGCGAGCGCGGCCGGCAGCGTTCTGAGTTGCGGTGCGGCGCCACGGCACGGGCAGCAGAGGAGATCCGGCGTCTTTATGACGAGGCTCTGCCCCGCCCCGGCCGCTTCCACCCGTTCGCGTGGTTGTGGCTGGGCGGGATGGCCGTGGACCGCGCGATAAAGCGCCTCGGGGCAGCCCGCCCGAGCGTTCCCGTCATAAGCATCGGCAACCTCGCCATGGGCGGCACAGGCAAAACCCCGCTGGTGCTCTGGCTTTGCCAGCATCTGAGCGCGGCCGGCAGGAATCCGGCGGTTCTGACGCGCGGCTACCGGCGGGCCACTGCAGATGGGGTGGTCACCTTGAAGCCTGGCGATGCCGCCGGCGTGGAGCAGACCGGGGAAGAGGCCCAACTCATCCTGCGGACCGGCCACGCGGCGCTGGCAATTGGCGCAGACCGCCGCGCCGCCCGCCTTGACCTGGAGCGGAAATACCGGCCCGGCATCTATCTGCTCGACGACGGCTTCCAGCACTGGGGCATGCGGCGGGACCTGGATCTCGTCCTGATCGACGCCATCGACCCGTTCCGCGGAGGAGTATTTCCGCATGGCAGGTTGCGCGAACCTTTTTCCGCCTTGCGACGGGCAGATGCCATCGTCATCACCCGGGCTCTGCCGGGCCTCCGGCATGCCGGCCTGCAGCGGGAGATCCGCCGCCACAATGCGCACGCCCCCATCTTCCTGGCGCGCCTGGAAGCGAAATTACCGGCTCTGCCCGCACAGGCCCGCGCCGGTGCGTTCTGCGGCATCGGTCAACCGGAGTCATTCCGCAGGACATTGTCCGATTTGCGCGTAGAACTCGCGTTTCTGCAGATCTTCCGCGACCACCACCACTATCGCGAGGAGGACCTCGAACCGCTGGCCGCCCGGGCCGACTTCCTGCTGACGACCGAGAAGGACTACCTGAACATCCCGCCAAACCTGGCGGCGCGCCTCAACATCCTGGCAGTCCCTGTGCAACTCGTGCTGGATGAGCCGGCGTCCCTCTCAGTGCTCGCCCGGAACTGTTCGATACAATGAAATCGTCTTGAAACTGCGCTATTTTACGCCATCCTTACTATTCCTGGCATTGCACCTCGGCGCCCAGCAGGCGGAGCCTCCGACCCGCCAAGAGGCCGAGCGAGCCGAACAGGATAAGAAGGCCGCGGACCTGAAGCCGGTGGAGCCGGACAAAGTGGAGAAGACCTACCTGCGGGTGATGGGAAACCCGGCGGTGAAGGGCTTCATGGGTCCAACCACCGGCTGGACGATCAACTTCGGCAACCTTTATCCAGGATCGGGCATGGCGCTCGGGCCCACTTACACGAAAAAGGGCCTGCTGAAGGAGAATCTGGATCTGACCTTCTCCGCATCTGGCTCCGTGAAGCTCTACTACAACTTCATGGTGAAGGCGGCGTTCGACCATCTGGCGGAGGACCGCGGATTCTTCGACGTGATCGTGCAGCGCAACGACGCCCCGCAGGTGGACTACTACGGACCGGGCAACGATTCGGCGAAGGAAGGGCGGACCAACTACCGGTACGAAAACGTGTCGGCTGAGGCGCGAGCGGGCTTCCGGCCGTGGCGGAGGATTCTGGAAACGGGGGTGATGACGGGGTGGTCGCGAAACAACGTGGGCCCGGGGCAGTCCGATAATACACCGAGCACGGAGACGGTCTACGGGCCGCTGATGGCGCCGGGCATCAACGTGCAGACGCCGTACGTCTACATCGGGCCGTTCCTCTCTGTGGACACGCGGGACTACGTCGGCGATCCTCACAAGGGCACCTACGCGGTGGGGGCGTATTCGTACCACAAGGGGCTGGACTGGAACTACTTTTCGTACCGGCGGCTGCGGGTGGGAGTGGACCACTACATCCCGTTTCTGAATGAGAAGCGGGTGATCGCGCTGCGCTCGGCAGGCGTGTTTTCGTATCTGGAGAAGGGCCATACGATTCCGATCTACGAGCAATTGACGATCGGCGGCCCGGATGACGTGCGCGGGTTGCCGCGATTCCGTTATTACGGCACAAACGCCTTTGTGACGAATCTGGAGTACCGCTGGGAGGTGGCGCCTGCGCTGGCCCTCGCTTTTTTCGCCGACGCCGGAAGGGTGTCGAACAAACCCGGCGATCTGGCGATATCGGGCATGCACGGCTCGGCCGGCGTAGGCCTGCGATTCAAATCCCGCAACGCGCTAGCGATGCGCATCGATGTGGGCTTCAGCCCTCAGGGAGTTCAGTTCTGGTGGACATTCAGCGATCTATTCCGGCGCTTCTCTCCAAGCCCCTTCTAGCGGGGCTGGGCGTGCTGGCGCTAGTGGCTGCCGGCTTTGCCGGCGACAAGCCGGTGTTCTATCCGGACGACCCCGTTTGCTGCGCAATCAAGCCGAAGCCGGTGGGCGACATCCCGTCGCGTTCCACGGACGCGCTGTACGATTTCGTGTATCAGAGTTTCGCGCCCGTGAAGAGGCCGGTGAATGCGTCGCGCGGCATCAACACGCTGGGCGAGGTAGTGGACAGCGAGTGGTACACGAACCGCCATGGCCGGAAGCGGATGACGTTGGAGGAGCTGCGGCGAGGCCCGGGCGAAGGGCATCCTCCGAAGCCGCCGTTCACGGTAGTAGGTGCGAAACTGGACGGGATTACGCCGGGATTCCGGATGAAAGACGCGGCGGGCGAACTGTTCTTCGTGAAGCCGGATCCGCGGACGGCGCCGGAGATGGCGACGGCGGCGGATGTGATCGGCACGCGGTTCTTCTACGCGCTGGGTTACAACACGCCGGAAAACTACATTCTGCTGCTGAACCCGAACGAAACGACGATGGCGACCAAGGGCGAGATCATCGGGGCGAACGGCAAGCCGCGGCCGATGACGGCGCGGGATGTCCAAAAAGTGCTGTGGAAGGTGCCGAAGACGGCCGATGGGAAGTACCGGCTGGTGGCATCTCGTGCCGTGGTGGGCAAGCCGGTGGGCGCATTCCGCTACCAGGGCACGCGCTCAGACGACCCCAACGACATCATCCCGCACGAGGATCGGCGCGACCTCCGCGGGCTCTATGTGTTTTGCGCGTGGCTGAACCACACGGACGCGAAGGCGGGCAACTCGATGGACGCGCTGGTGGAAGAGAACGGCGTGCGGTTTGTGCGGCACTACCTGATCGACTTCGGCGCCATTCTGGGCAGCGATTCGGACATGCCGAAGAACGCGCGCTTCGGCAACGCCTACATCTTCCCTGAGAAGAACCAGGCTTTCAAGGATATGGCCGGGATGGGCATCAACGCGAAGCCGTGGGAGACGGCGAAGACGCCGAAGATCCGCGGCGTGGGCCGGTTCCAGGCGGAGTCCTTCGAGCCGGAGAAGTGGACGTCGAACTTCCCGAATCCGGCAGTCGTGCGGCGGCAGCCGGACGACGAGTACTGGGCGGCGAAGCAGGTGATGGCGTTCACGGACGATGAGATCCGCGGCATCGTGGAGACAGGGCAATACTCGGATGCGAAGGCGACCGATTACATCACGAAGACGCTGATTCAGCGGCGGGACAAAATCGGACGGACGTTCTTCACGAAGGTGCTGGCGCTGGACAACTTCCGCGCGGCCGGCGGGACGCTGGCGTTTGACGACCTGGGGGCGTTGCGGAACTACTATCCGCCGCGTACTTACAGAATCGCCTGGAGCCGGTTCGACCAGTTGGCGAACAAGGCCACTCCAATCGAAGGCGCGAACAGCTTCGCGATTCCGGGCGGAGCGCCGGGCAGCTATCTGGAAGCGGTGCTTTCTGAGGCCTCTCAGGGCAACAAGACGGTGAAAGTGTATCTGCGGCTGAAGGGCGGCGAGGCGCCGCAGGTAGTGGGTGTTCAACGGACCTGGTAAGGGCCGCGGCTCAGGGTTCGATCCCTTCGCGGCGGAGAAGCATCCGTTTCACTTCGATGCCGCCGGAGTAGCCGGCTAGCGAACCGTCGCTGGCGATGACGCGGTGGCAGGGAACGATGATCGACAACGGATTCTTGCCGTTGGCCGCGCCGACGGCGCGCACGGCGCCGGGGTTCTTCAGATTCTTCGCTATCGCGGCGTAAGTGCTGAGCTCCCCGAAGGGGATCTTGATCAGCTCAGCCCACACGCGGCACTGAAACTCCGTGCCGTCCAATTCAAAAGGCAATGAAAAGACACGGCGCTTGCCGGCCATGTACTGCTTGAGTTCGACGGCGGCCTGCTTGAGGAGCGGGTCCTTATCCTTGCGCTCGTCTTCGTTCCAGCCTTGCGGGGTGGACGGCCGGAAGATGGCGCGGCGGAGGGCATCGCCTTCGGCTTCGACATACAGCGCCACGCCGGGCGCCAGGTCCACGCGGGTCCAGGACGGCATAGGGACAGTATATGCGGTGGGTCAGTCGGACATGAGGAAGATGAGAGGACGGAGATCGTCTTCCGGAGTCCACTCCCAGTAGCTCAACAGGATGGTGTAAAGCATTAAGCCCGTTTCGCCCTCGCCGAAGAGGAGGTAACGGGTGGCCTGCTGCATGAGGTTCTGGCGGGTGAGTCCGATGAAGATGGAGATGGGATCGATCAGTTCGCTAATGTAGGCGAGGGTGTTGGCGATGGCAAGGGCGCCGTAGACAGTGCCGACAAAATCTTCGCCTTCGCGTTCCAACTTAAACTCGAGCGGAGACGCAAATTCGCTGCGGTTGTCGAGCAGTTCAATGTGAGTGAAGAGGAGCGGTCCCTGGACGTTGTAGTGCTCGCGAAGCTCGGCGCGTTTCTTGGCGCGGGCCTCAGGGGAATTGCCTTTGATTGGCACGAGATGGACTTTGCGCCCGACCACCTCCTGGCTGATGGTGCGCGACTCCTCGTCGAGGAAATAGGCCTTGGAGACGCGGAATTCAATGGAGCGGAGAGAGCGGCTGAGGCCGCTCACGGCAAGGACGAGGAGGATGAAAGCGGAGCCGATAATGAGGCCGTCTGGACGCTCGATACAGTTGTCTGCCAAAGTGTAGGCAAAGACGAGCGTGATGAACCCTGAGTAGATGGAAAACAGGCGGCGGTTCTCACGCCAGAGAGCGAGAGTGGCGGCATAGGCGGCGGAGAGCATGAGGACGAGGACGCCGGTGGCATAGGCGCCGCTCTGGGCTTCGACGTCGGCGCGGAAGACGAGGGTGACGACGACGTTGCAGGCGAAGAGGACGAGGACGAGGGGGCGGGAGAGGGTGGCCCAGAGGGGGGCCATGCCGAAGCGCGGCAGGTAGCGCGGGATGAGGTGCAGAAGTCCAGCCATGGCGGAGGCGCCGGCCAGGCTGAGGATGAGAATGGTGGAGATGTCGTAAACAGTGCCGAAACCGGAGCCGATGTATTTGTGGGCAAGGAACGCAATGGCTCGACCGCCGGCTTTGCCTCCGGACTGGTAGTCGGCCTGCGGGATGAGGAGGGTGGTAACAAAGCTGGAGGCCACCAGCATGACGCTCATGATGAGAGCGGCGGAAGCGAGAAGCTTTCTAGTGTTGCGGATGCGGCCGACGGGGAGTTCGCCGCGGCGGGCCTCGCCTTCGATCAGAGGCATGACGGAGACGCCGGTTTCGAAACCGCTGAGGCCGAGGGCGAGTTTGGGGAAGACGATGAGAGCGCCGGCCATGATGGTGGCGGGATCGCCCCTGAGCTGGAGAGCGTGGTGCCAGTCGCCGAGGAGGGCGGGGTGGGTGAAGATCTCCCAGGCGCCGCGCGCGAGGACGGCGACATTGAGGAGGAGATAGGGAATGGTTGCGGCGGCGGCGACGCCGATGGCCTCCTGAAAGCCCTTGAGAAAGACGAGGGCGAGAGCCGTGAGGAGGCCCAGCGTGATGAGGATCTGGTGATCGCCGAGATAGGGGTGGAGGAAGGGGTTCTCGATGGCGTGCTTGGCGGCGTCGGCGGCGGAGAGAGTCATGGTAATGACAAAGTCCGTGGCGGCGAAGCCGAGAAGGACAAGAACGAGAATCTTGCCTTTCCAGCCATGCAGGAGGCCCTCAAGCATGGCGATGGAGCCCTGGCCGGCGTAACTCCGGCCGGCGACCTGGGAGTAGATGGGGAGAGCGCCCAGCAGGGTGACGGCGATCAGGATGGCCGTGGCGAGGGGAGCAACCGCGCCGGCGGCCAGCAAGGCGATGCCGGGCTGGTAACCGAGAGTGGAAAAGTAGTCGACGCCGGTGAGCCAGAGGACTTTGTGCCAGGGATGAGACTTCATCCCTTCGTGTTTTTCATCCAGAGCCTCGCCGCCAGCCATCCAGCGCCCAAAGGCAGACGTGTAATTGAGGGAAGGTTGCGGCAGAACCTTCTGAATCGGGATGAGCCCTCCCATAGTCCCCTCATGCTAGCGGATTTGGGAGAGAAAATGGAGCGTGGGCGCCAGTCATCGCCATTCTGCAACCGTTCATGGGCCGCGGATTCCCCATAAAGGAGAAGGAGCATAGAATTACTCACTGTGGAACCCGGCAACATGAATCGCGAGGAGGCGCAGCGGCTGGCGGACCGGATCCGGCTGCTGCGCGCGGATTTGAAGGTGCTGGAGACAGAGGGCGTGCTGGTGTTGACGGCGGAGCAGCGCGCCTCGTTCGACGCCTGGGCGGACAGCACCACGACGCAACTGGCGGCGAAGTTCGACGTAGATACGTCGGATTCGCAGCGGCATCTATCTTGGGGCCTGAAGATCGTCTCGACGCTGGGCGGGCTGGCGTTCTGCGCGGCGCTGATGTTGTTCTTCGCGCGGTATTGGGGCTACTTCGATACGTGGGTGCAGGTGGAGGTGGTGTCGGCGCTGCCGCTGGTGGGGCTGGGCTTGACGGAGTTCGCGGCGCGGCGGGAGCGGACGCTGTACTTCGCGGGGCTGATGGCTCTGGTTTCGATTGCGGCGTTCGTGTTGGACCTCAGCACGCTGGGTCGGGTGTTCAACATGATTCCGACCGAGGGTGCACTGCTGGCATGGGGCGTGTTTTCGCTGCTGCTGGCCTACAGGTATGGGCTGCGGTTGCCGCTGGCGGCGGGGTTGGGGCTGCTGCTTGCATGGGCGCCGGCGGCGATCTCGACGAGAATGGGACGCCGCTGGCTGGATTTTGGAGACCAGCCGGAGTTGTGGGCGCTGGGAGGTTTGGTGGTCTTTGCAGCTCCGCTGGTGGTGCCGCACCGCCGGAATGGCGACTTTCCGTTTGTGTACCGGGTGATGGGGGTGCTGGCCTTTCTGGTGCCGGTTCTGATCCTCTCTACTTCGGGCTACCTGAGCTATCTACCGGGACAGGACAGCGTGATTGAGCGGTGCTATGAGGTGCTGGGGTTGGCGTCTGCGGCAGGGGCGATGGCGCTAGGCATCAGGAAAGGGTGGACCGAGACAGTGAATCTGGGCGCGGCATTCTTCGCGCTCTTCCTGTTCCTCCGGCTGCACCATTGGTGGTGGGACTGGATGCCGCACTACCTGTTCTTCACGATCATCGGAGTCATCGCGGTTGGGTTCGTTTTGGTGTTCCTGAAGCTGCGGGCGAAGGCCCATGAGGTGGCTGCATGAAGAGCCGGATGACATTGTGGGCCGCGGCAGGGGTGGTAGTGATGGTGAATGCGCTGGCGCTGCTGCACGCGGTGCGGAACCGCGCCGGCGGGCCGGTACAGACGGTGACGCTGAGCGAGCGGGAGCTTTCCTGGTACAACACGTCGGAGGATTCCGGCGTGACACTGCGGTTGAATTGGTTGCACGCCCACGACCAGAAGCCGTGGATCGGGGAGGACAGCATCCGTGCGCTGGGTTTCAATCTCGATTCGGACAGGAACGAGGCGAATCCCTGGCGGGCGTTCCGCCGGCAGGGGCGCCGCCGGGCGTATGTGGCGTTTGAGCTGCGAAGGGACGGACCCCGAGAGGGATCGCAACTGGCGCCGATGGACGCTTCGCGGGAAGCGGCGAGTCTCCTTTCGAAGTACCGCGGCCGACACGACCTAGTGATTCTGCCGGTGTCGGTGATGCCATATCTGCGAGAGGAGCGGACCGAGGACGGCCGCGGAGGCACAGGGCGCCGCGTAGTGGATCTTCAGTTCATGGACGTGCCGAGCGAGATCCACGTGCCTCTCCCGCTGGCGGAGCAGGTGCGGGCGATGAAGCCGGGGCGGGAGTGCGAAATCACGCTGCAGTACGGCCGGTTTTTTGAGCCGTGGGTATCGGCGGTGCGATTCCGCTAACGCAGGACAAAGAGCGGGATGGCGATGAGCAGGACGAGTCCGACGAGGAACCACCAACTGGCCGGGCGGGCGAAGTTCATGGTGTAGCCGAGACCGGTGCGCTTGGGGACCATGATGTCGGGGTCGTCCGGGTTGTAGTAGAAGACGCCGAGTTTCCAGGCTTCCCTGGGGGCTTTGGGGGCCTCGTAGGATTTCATACTGACCTTGAAGGCGACGCCGAGGATCA
>JACQZS010000111.1 GCA_016213725.1 Acidobacteriota bacterium
AGCGTAGATTTGGGCGCGGCGGCGGAGATCACTTCGCTGGCCGAGGTGTTCGACTACGCGCGGGACTACCTGGGATTGCTGAAGGCGGCGGTGATTGCGGCGGGATTGGTGCCGCCGGGGATGGAAGGATCGGGCCAATCGCTGGCCTCGCTGCTGGAGGCGCTGACGGGGCGCGCCGGGTGCGGCATTGAGATTGTGAGCCGGGTGAACGACATTCCGAAGGGCTCGAGGCTGGCGGTGTCGACGAACCTGCTGGCGTGCCTGATTTCGGCGTGCATGCGGGCGACGGGGCAGATCCGCGCGTTGACGGGCGGGCTGGAGGAGAGCGAGCGCCGGCTGGTGGCGGCCCGCGCCATTCTGGGCGAGTGGCTGGGCGGAAGCGGCGGCGGCTGGCAGGATTCGGGCGGCGTGTGGCCGGGGATCAAGCTGATCGAAGGTGTGGTGGCGGAGGCGGGGGACGTGGAGTGGGGCGTGAGCCGGGGCTGCCTGCTGCCGCGGCACCGGGTGTTTCCGCTGGATGAGATCACGGAGGAGACGCGGGCGAAGCTGCAGGCGAGCCTGGTGCTGGTGCACGGCGGGATGGCGCAGGACGTGGGTCCGATTCTCGAGATGGTGACTGAGAAGTACCTGCTGCGGGGAGCGGTGGAGTGGCAGGCGCGGCAGAAGGCGATCGGGCTGCTGGATGAGATTATCGAGTGCCTGAAGCGGGGCGACATCCGGGGCGTGGGCGCGGCGACGCAGCGGAACTTCGACGGGCCGATTCAGGCGATTATTCCGTGGGCGGCGAACCACTATACGCAGAGGCTGATCGAGGCGGCGCGGGCCGAATTCGGCGAAGCGTTCTGGGGCTTCTGGATGTTGGGCGGGATGGCGGGCGGAGGCATGGGCTTCCTGTTCGCGCCGGAAGCGAAGGCGCAGGCGCAGGAGCGCATGGGCGCGATCATGGCGGAGACGAAGCGGGCGCTGGAGCGGGCGGTGCCGTTCGCGATGCAGCCGGTGGTGTACGATTTCCGGATCAACGAACGGGGCACGTGGGCCGAGTTGCTGGAAGGCGAAGAGGCGCTGATGCCGGCAGGCTACTACGCGCTGCGGGTGCCGGAGCTATTGCGGCGCGAGGCGGTGACGCTGACGGTGGCGCAGCGGCGGGAGCTGGAGGCGTTTGGCGCGGCGGCGCGGCAGCAGAGCCAGTTGGGCGGGATGGTGGAGACGCTGTTCGACCGGCTGCTGCCGCACGGCCAGGGCAATGCGGGCGCGGCGGCGAACCTGCGGGAGCAGCTGAGCGAGTATGGTTTCGACCGGGAGCAGCACGAGAAGATCCGGGCGGACCTGCGCAGTGGAAGGATCGGGTTGTCGCAGAACCGGCTCCCGGTGAACAGCCGGGTGGAGGACGTGGTGGCGGAGGAGGTGACGGACGCGCGGCGCGCGCTGCCGGAGCGGCTGCGGAAGCTGGGAGAGGAGGCGCTGGGGGTGGGCGCGGTGGCGGTGGTGACGCTGGCGGGAGGGATCGGGACGCGCTGGACGAAAGGCGCGGGGGTGGTGAAGGCGCTGAACCCGTTTGCGAAGATGGCGGGGCGGCACAGGACGTTTGTGGAGATCCACCTGGCGAAATCGCGGAAGGCGTCGAGGGCGTGGGGCGCGGCGGTGCCGCACGTGATCACCACCAGCTACATGACGCACGGCGGCGTGCAGGCGTGGCTGGAGCGGGAGAAGAACTACGGCTATGAAGGGCCGCTGGCGCTGTCGCCGGGGCGCTTTGTGGGGCTGCGGATGGTGCCGATGGCGCGCGACCTGCGGTTTGCGTGGGAAGAGATGCCGCAGCAGGTGCTGGACGAGCAGAAGCAGAAAGTGCGCGAGAGCGGGCGGGCGGCGCTGATCCAATGGGCGCTGGCGATGGGCGAGGGGGCGGACTACACGGACAACCTGCCGGAGCAGTGCCTGCATCCGGTGGGGCACTGGTATGAAGCTCCGAACCTGCTGCGCAACGGCGTACTGAAGCAGATGCTGGACGAGCGGCCGGGGTTGAAATACCTGATGCTGCACAACATCGATACCTTGGGCGCGTGGCTGGACCCGGCTTTGGCGGGGCTGCACATCGATTCGGGCGCGGCGATGACGGCCGAGGTGATCGGGCGCGAATTGGAGGACCGCGGCGGCGGGCTGGCCCGGATCGATGGAAAGCTGCGCCTGATTGAAGGCATGGCGCTGCCGGATGAGAAGGTGGAGTTCGAGCTTTCCTACTACAACAGCAACACGATGTGGATTACGATTGACGCGCTGCTGGGAGTGTTCGGGCTGGGGCGCGGCGATCTGGGGGATGAAGAGAAGACGGCCGCGGCGGTGCGGCGCGTGGCGGCGAGGATGCCGGCCTACGTGACGCTGAAGGACGTGAAGAAGCGCTGGGGCAAAGGCCAGGAAGACATCTTCCCGGTGACGCAGTTCGAAAAGCTGTGGGGCGACATGACGGCGCTGAGCGAATGGGATTGCCGGTATGTGGTGGTGGAGCGGAAGAGAGGGCAGCAGTTGAAGGACGTTGCGCAACTGGACGGCTGGCTGCGGGACGGCAGCGCGGCGCACGTGGAGCAGCTGTGCGAATTTAGATAGAGGAGTTTGATATGCGACGGACGACGGTGCTTGCGCTGGCAATGTGGATGGGGCTGGCGGCCTGGGGCCAGGAGGACTGGAGCGACGAGAAGAAGGCGGAATTCCTGAAGAAGGCGGAGGTGAAGGCGTCGCACTCCGCGCCGGATGGAATCACGGGGACCACGAAGGCCACGCTCTCCGACGGGACCGTGTCGCATGCGGTGAGCATCCAGACGATCGACGTGACGGCGCTGACGCCGAGCGGCAACTCGCCGCCGGAGCCCGGCTTCACGGACCGCTACGTGTACAACATGGCGGCGTACGAGCTGAACCGGATTCTGAAATTGAACATGGTGCCCGTGACGGTGATCCGGGCCTTCGAGGGCCGGAACGGATCGTACACGTGGTGGGTGGACGAAGCGATGATGACGGAGAAGCAGCGGTTCTACAAGAAGACGCAGCCGGTGGACAACACTGCCTGGAACGACCAGATGTTCATCGTGCGGGTGTTCGACCAGCTGATCTACAACATGGACCGGAACCTGGGGAACCTGGTGATCGATAGGGACTGGAAGTTGTGGATGATCGACCACAGCCGGGCGTTCCGCATCTGGAAGCAGCTCAAAGAAAAGAAGAATCTGGTGAAGTGCGACCGGGTGCTGCTGGAGCGGCTGAGGAACCTGGATGAGGCGGAGCTGCACGCGAAACTGGGCGAGTATCTGGCCAAGGCGCAGGTGGAGGCGATCAAGGCGCGGGCGGAGCTGATCGTGAAGGAATTCGACGCGAAGATCAAGAAGAAGGGCGAGCGCGAGGTCCTGTACGACTACCTGAAGGCGAAGTAGGGAGGGCGACTGATGCAAGGGCAGATGAGACGCAGGGAGTTTCTGGGCGCGGCGGCCGCGGCGGCGGCAGTGCCCTTGCGGGCGCAGCAGGCGCCGAAGACGGTGGTGGTGGGGGACGTGCACGGAGATCCGGAGCGGTTTGCGGACGTGCTGTCGATGGCCGGGTTGATCGACGGCTCGAAGACGTGGAGCGGGGGCAACACGGTGCTGGTGCAGTTGGGCGATATGGTGGACCGGGGGCCGGATCCGAAGTCGGCGATCGAGCTGTTGCAGAAGCTGGAGAAAGAGGCGAAGAAGGCGAAGGGGAAGGTGTACGGCCTCATTGGGAACCACGAGGCGATGCGGATGTACGGGGATCTGCGGTATGTGCCGGCGGGGGAGTACGAGTCGTTCAGAACGAAGAAGAGCGAGCAGGAGCGGGAGAAGTGGTACATGCGGGAGACCTCGGCGAGCGAGTCCGCCAGCGATATCAAATCGCGGCCGGACCTGACGCTGGGCTACCGGCAGAAGTGGGAGAAGGAGCATCCGGACGTCGAGAAAGTGGATGGCGTGCCGCTCACGCGCTACTGGCTGATTCCGCCGTCGAAGCGGCCGAAGGTCTACACGCCGCATCCGCTGA
>JACQZS010000113.1 GCA_016213725.1 Acidobacteriota bacterium
GGGCAACTTCCTGTCTCCCATGGGCAAGGTGATGCCCAGCACGCCATCCGGCCCGGCCGCTGGCGCCATGCCGAAGTGGATGAAGTTATCCCAGTAAAATGAAGTTAACAGGCAGGTTGCCGGCACGCCGGACTCCAGAAATAGGGCATCGCTTTCGCCCTTGGCGTCGAAGTGCGGCACCTTGTACCGGCCCATCAAGGTGGGCATGCGGCCGTCCTCGAGCGGCACCCATTTGCGCGTGTCTTCGAGTGTGGACCAGATCACGTGCCGCAACCCCGCGCCTTTCGCCGCCGCGGCCATGGCTGCGGCCTGCGCCTTCTCTTTCTCCGGTGAGAAGTGATCCCAGAAGAAGGTCACGCAGTAGGCGCCATAGGCGCCTTCCATGGCACGCGCAATGCCGGCGGCATCGTCCACATCCGCAGCCACCACCTCCGCGCCCAAGGCGGCCAGCGCCTGCGCCTTCGGCGAATTCACGTCCCGGGTGATCGCCCGCGCGGCAAAGCCGCCAGTGGCGTCTTCCTGAATGGCCCGCACCAGGCCGCCGCCCTGCGCGCCGGTGGCGCCGACGACCGCAATGATCTTCTTCTCGCTCATGCATCCCTCCGAGCTTTTGTATGAGCTTGGATGCACGGCGCCCGCCGCCAGGTGCAGGAACCCTGAGTGAGGACATCGACGGGACTAATCGTCGGATAGGCAGGCCAGCAGCACCCACGCGGCGGCCCCCAGCGTGAACACGGGCACCACGGAGGGAGCACCCAGGAAGAACACCAACACGCTGGCCACGCCAACCAGCGCCCCGGCCACTGCCCCGCCCGGATACCTGGGCCAGTTCGACAGCGGAGAAACCCGGTGCCCGCCACGCTCATGCGAACCGGAATAGCCCCAACGCATAAGGCACCTCGCACCCCCAAGCTAAGCGCGCTTTCCGCTCGTGTCAAGCCCCGCGCCGCGGCGAGGCGGGTGTGATAGTCTCGAGCCACAATGGCGATCTACCGCTACCGCCCGGAGACGATTGATCCGCTCTGCCGGAGCATTCAGAAGCGCCACGGAGGCATGTTTGTTGCCGTTGTCGCAGTGGTTGTCACTACCGGGTTCTTCGCCATGCCCAGACGCGATGCGCTGATTGGCGGCGCACTGTTCGCCACCTCCGTCCTCGGGACATTTCTGGCTACGAGAAAGAGCGGCCTGCGGCGCACGGCGGAGCTGGTTCGTCGGGTGGAACTGGAGATCGGCGAGCAGCGGATTACGCTCAGAAATGCAGCCGGCGCCAAGGCCCTAGAGCGCGCCGACGTCACCGATGCTTACTTTACCGCCGGCAGCATCTGGCTGCGGGGCAAACCCAGGGCAAGGCTCATCCCGATTCCCGGCGAGCTCGAGGCGTTTGACACGCTGGGGCCGCTGCTCCAAAGCTGGATTCCGGACAGCGCCATCCGCCATGACACTCTGCCTTCCACGCGCTGGAGAACCGCGGCTCACTGGGGCGCATGGATTGCAGCCGCGATCCTGTTCTTCATCTCCCTGGCGAGCGACAGGGTCGTCCTGGTGGCGCCCGCTTCGCTGCTGCTGGCGATCGCGATTCCCTGGTACTTCACCTGGTGCGGAAAGGCCATCAAGGAACGGAAATGGCGCATCCTGCTGCCCCTCACGGGATACGTCCTGGCCGCATCGCTCTGCCTGAAGCCGGCGACCATGCTGCTGATCGCCTGGCTGCAGTGACAGGCGAGCGGCCGGCTCTTGAGGCCGCGCCATCGCTGGGAGGGCCAGAGAGTGTTCCGGGGTCAATCGGCGGCCGGTGCCGGGGGCGGATTGAGATCGGCTGCCTGAGCCGGGTGGAGGATTGGCGCAACGCGATGGCCATAGGCGCCGCTTCGCAAACGCCCGGCCGAAGCCGGATTTCAGCACGCGCTCGAATTGGGCGGCTTGCGCCTGGTTTGAGAAGGCGATGTAGGTTCGTAACTCCTACGGCCTGCACTTCGAGGTGTGCGGCACGCCGCCTTCATTGGCGTTGCGAGCCGGAACTTTTGGGAAGGTTGGTGGAGGCGGCGGGAGTTGAACCCGCGTCCGAAATAGCCCGCCCCGACAAGACTACGTGCGTATCCGGCTCAGAGTCTCGGCTCCCGCCTCAGAACCGGCGAGAAGAACGGAAGCCCAGCCTGATTGATCTCGGGCTGCGGCCCCAGGCGGAGACCATGACCCTATCCTGCAAAATGACGCTGGATCCATCACGCGCAGGCTCATGATGGGCAACGGCTACCTAAATCTTAGGCAGCGTAAGCAAACTGCTGATTGGCAGTTGTGTTTTTCCGATCGTTTAACGGGAGCTCGGAACCCGGCACGCCTCATCGAATCGATTCTATCCCGTCGAAGCCGTTTCGCCCCCCCTTTCTACACCTCCAGGATATCACCGCCCAACCCGCCGGACCCTGGATGCGAGTAGAGTGAAATGGACCCGTTCTTTCGAGCACCTCCATGCAGTCCTCCTCCGACGACAGGAAAAGGGCAGTCGCCCTGACGTCGCTGACCGCCGCCGTCGCCCTCACCCTCTTCAAGATCGCCGTCGGCTGGCTCACCGGCAGCCTTGGCATTCTCGCCGAAGCGGCGCATTCCGGCCTCGATCTGGTGGCCGCCGCGGCCACTTACTTCGCCGTCCGCACGGCCGCCCGGCCACCCGACACCGAACACCGCTACGGCCACGGCAAGGTGGAGAATCTCTCCGCCCTCTTTGAAACCGCGCTGCTGCTGGGCACCTGCGTCTGGATCGTCTATGCCGCGGTCGATCGTCTGCTGCATGGCGGCGCGGAGGTGGAGATCACCATCTGGTCGTTTGCCGTGATGATCACCTCGATCGTCATTGACTGGTCCCGCTCCCGCGCGCTCTACAAAGTCGCCCGCGAAACCAACAGCCAGGCGCTGGAGGCCGACGCCCTGCACTTCGAAACCGACATCTGGAGTTCCAGCGTCGTCATCGCCGGCCTCCTCTGCGTGCAGGCCTCGCGCTGGTTTCCCGCCGCCTCCTGGCTGCGGCACGGCGACGCCCTGGCGGCCCTCGCCGTGGCCGGCATCGCCAGCATCGTCACCATCCGGCTGGGCATGCGCACCATACACGCCCTGATGGACGCCGCGCCGGCCGACATGGAGGCGCGCATCGTGCGCGCCGCCGAATCCGTCCCCGGCGTCCTCGATTGCCACAATCTCCGCTTCCGCTACTCCGGCTCCACTCTCTTCGTCGACGCTCACGTCACCATGGACGGCAGCATCACGCTGGCCGCCGCTCACGACATCGCCGACCAGGTGGAATCGGCGGTCCGCAACGAACTGCCCGGCGCCGACATCACGGTGCACGCCGAACCGTCCACGCAGCCCTCTCAGGAATCCGGCGGCAACACCCCGTTCGTGCGAGACTAGGGATTCAAGCCATGGGATTCGCCTCGCCGCTGCCCGGCACCGAAGCCAGCCAGCAGGAAAAGCAGACCATTGAACCGTTGTGGCACGTCGTCCTGCTGGACGACGACGACCACACTTACGACTACGTCATCGAGATGCTCTGCAAGCTCTTCGTCAAGACCGTCGAAGAGGCCTACCGGCACGCCGTCGAGGTCGATTCCACCGGCCGCACCATCGTCCTCACCTGCGATCGCGAGGCCGCCGAATTCGCCCGCGACCAGATCCACGGCTACGGCGCGGACTGGCGCATGCCCAAGTGCAAAGGCTCGATGACCGCCGTGCTCGAACCCGCCGCCTAGCGGCTCCGCCCCATGTAGAACGCCGTCGAGGCGTCCACGAACACCGAATAGTCGCTGCGGCCGATCGAAGGGCCCCACACCACGCGCCAGGCTGTGTTGGGCGTGCGGTCTGTGAAGCTCAGCTCGAACTGCACCGGCGTGCCCGGGTGCTTCTTGATGTACTCGGCGCTCTCCTTGACCGCTACCTCATAGGCTTTGGTCGAGTCGATCTTCAGCGCCGCCATCGGGAAGGGTTTCAATTGCGGGCTGCCCACATAGTCCACCGGCGTTTGCGCGAAGACCCCCGCTTTCAGGTTGATTGCGCGGGACTCGGCCGCGGCGAAGGAAAACTCCCGCTGCTTGCCCAACTGCCGCGAGACGAAGACGGCGCGCCACGCTCCGGCCGTGCCCTCCGCGCCCTTCACCTCGTCGATGTTGAAGTTCTCCATCCGCAGCATCTGCACGTCCTGCGCCCACTGCCGCGCCATGCCGTACATGCGGAACGCCGCCGTCTGCCCGCCCACCGGCTCGGGCGCTTTCGCCGCGGCCTTTTTCGGAGCAGAGCCGCCCTCTCCGCCGCACGCGCACAGCCACAACGCCGCCATGGCCAGCACTAAACTTCCGGTTCTTGCCACCTTCCCATCGTAGTCCAACGGCTTAGCCCGCCCGCGCCAGCGGCTTCACCCCCGCCAGCCTGCGCCACTCCGCTTCCACCGCATCCACCAGCGCCGGCATGGCCGCCA
>JACQZS010000114.1 GCA_016213725.1 Acidobacteriota bacterium
AAGCTTCGCTCAAGGCCATTCAGGAACAGATCGCCGCCACCAGCCGCGCCCTCACCGTGCTCGATAGCGGCCTCCGCAAGCGCATGGAAGACTCCATGTCCAAACCCCTCGCCGGCGTCGGCGGCAAAGTGGACTCCCTGGCCCAGGACTTCGGCTTCGTCCGCGAGTCCATCACCGAGGTCAATACCCGTCTCAGCAAGCTCGATCAGAAGATGACCGACCTCGATAACACCATCAAGACCATGCAGGCACCGCCCCCGCCTCCTGCCGCCGGCGGCGCTCTCGCTCCTTCCGCTGCAGCTCCCCCTCCCGGCGTCTCCTCCAAATCCCTCTATGACAACGCCCTCCGCGACAAAATGGGCGGCAACAACGACCTTGCCCGCAAAGGCTTCACTGACTACCTCGCCTGGTTCGGCACCACAGACCTCGCGCCCAACGCGCAGTACTACCTCGGCGAACTCGATTACAACGAGAAGAAGTTCGACGCCGCCGTCGCTTCGTTTGACCAGGTGCTCGCCTTCGGCAAGAACGCCAAAACCAACGACGCCCATCTCATGAAGGGCCGCGCCCTGGCCGAACTCGGCCAGCGCAGCGAGGCCGAAAAGGAGTTCCGCGCCCTCATCGCCGACGCCCCCAATAGCGATGCCGCCGGTCGCGCCCGGGCCGAACTCCGCAAGCTCGGCCTCAGCACCTCCCCCCGGCCGCCCAGTTCCACCAAGAAGCATTAGAAGGGTCCGCGCCCATGCTCCGGCGCCTGGTCGTCCTCCTCCTCATTCCCGCCGCTCTCGCCGCCGGAGACTTTCCGCGCACTCTCGATGCCCCTTCCGGCTCCACCCCCGTCCTCGACGGCGTCCTCTCCCCCAACGAATGGGCCGACGCCACCGTCTTCCATGGACCCCAGGGCTGGATCTCCACCTTCTCGCCCACCCGCGATCCCCGAGACCTCTCCTTCACCGGCTACCTCAAGCACGACCAGCGCCGCCTCTACTTCGCCTTCCTCGTCCACGACGACCTCCTCTACGGCATCGACACTCCTCGCTGGCTGCCGCCCAACAACCCCCGCGCCCACTCGCTCACCCGCGAAGGCTGGCCCTGGTTCGGCGACGAAATCGAACTCCTCGTCGATTCCCGCTGGCCCGCCGGCGCCCGCGCCGTCCGCGGCCAGGAAGCCGCCGGCGACGGCTCCTCCTGGCAGATGGTCTGCAACCTCACCAAGTCCCGCCTTGGCGGCATCGGCCGCGGCGGCCTGCTGGAAGGCGAGCCCCGCTCCAAAGCCTCCGCCTGGGATACCTACCGCCGCTGGATCGAATCGGGCGCCATGCAGGCCGCCGCAAAACCCCTGCCGGATGGCCACGGCTACGTCATCGAATGGGCCGTCTCCTTCGACCCTTGCCTCGAAATCGAACCCGGCCGCTTCTACTCGCCCACCCTCGGCGACCGCGCCTTCGGCCTCAACATCGCCGTCGGCGACCTCGACCGGCCCGAAACCGGACGCGGCAACTTCGGCAACTTCCACCATGAAGAATGGTGGGCCGGCGCCAAAGGCGTCCGCACGCAACTGCGATACTGGGGAACGTTATGGATCAGATCGAATCCGCCGTCACGCTGAACTCTTACGGCGATCTCGCCGCCCGCCTGGTCTTCTCGCTGCTGAGGCCTACGCTCACCGACGATGAAGTCCACGACGGCTGCCGCGACGCCCTCGCCCTCGGCGCCCTCTGCGCCGTCGTCCGCCCTTCTGACCTCGACGCCGCCGTGCGCCAGTGCGAAGGCACCTCCCTGGTCACGGCCAGCGCAGTGGGCGGCGCTCATGGCCTCTCCACCACCGCCGTCAAGATCTACGAAACCCGCGACCTCCTGCGCCGCGGCGCCCGGGAAATCGTTCTCACCGTCAACATTGGCAAGCTCGTCTCGCGCCAGTTCCAGTACATCGAATCCGAGGTGCTTCAGATTGCCCGCGCCTGCCATGAGGAGGGCGCCCGCATCACCGTCAACCTCGAATCCCCCTACCTCCAGAACGACCTCCGCATCATCGCGCTCAAGATCTGCAAACGCTGTGAAGTGGACTTCGTTCAGAACTGCTCCGAACTCGCCCCCTCCGCCGATCTCGCCGCGGATCTGGCCCTCTTTACCCCCGTCCTCAAGGACCTCTGCCGCATCCAGGCCGGCGGCGCTATCGGCGAGCTAGACGCCGCTCTCGATGCCTGCGCCCGCGGCGCCGCCCGCATCGTCACCCCGCACGCCGCCCGCCTTCTCGATCAGTGGCAGGCCCGCCTCCAGGCCGCCGCCCAAACCTCTTGAGCGCTCTCCGCCGCCCGGCCCGGCCGCTTGTCCCATGGCCTCGGACAAGCCTCCCTACCTGAAGTGATATGCTCATTCCGACGGAGAAAGTCCCCGCTTACCGATGAAGTCGCGCGCCACGCTCCCCAAGACCTGTATCGCCCTCGGCCTCCCCGACAGCAAACGCCTGCTGGAGCAGGCCTGCCGCGAAGCCGACGCCGGAGAGCGCTTCCTCGAGTTTCGTCTCGATTACCTGCCCAGGCCTGAACAGGGGCTCGCGGTCATCCGCGATTTTCTTCGCCTCTATCCCGAAGCCACGCTCCTGGCCACCTGCCGCCGCCACCAGAACCATGGCCGCTTCAACGGCAGCATCGAAGAGGAGTTCGGTATCCTCGGCGAGGCCGTCAAAGCCGGCGCCAAGGCCGTCGACATCGAGATCGAAAGCGCCGAAACCCCGCTGGCCCACCGCGAATTTCTCGACGCCAAAACCTTCGTCGTCGTCAGCTATCACAACTTCGAAGGCACCCCTGCCATGGAACCCATCATGCGCCGCATGATGAAGGTGCCCGCCGATGCCTACAAGATCGTCACCACCGCCCGCAAGCCCTCCGATAACCTGCGCGTTCTCGCTCTCGGACGCGCCTATCCCAAAGTCCCCCTCATCCTGCTCGCCATGACGGAAGTGGGCTTCCCCACCCGCGTCCTGTCCACCGTCATGGGCGGCCTCTATACCTACGCCGCCCCCACCGCCACTGAAGGCACCGCCGCCGGGCAGGTTACCGCCCGCACCCTCCACCATCTTTACCGGATTGAAAAGCCCATCAAGGAGCCGCGCTTCTTCGGCGTCATTGCGGATCCCGTGCGCCACAGCATCTCGCCCGCCGTCCACAACCGCGCCCTCCAGGCCCGCCGTTTCCCCGGCCTCTACCTCCCCTTCCTCGTCAGCCCGCTTCAACTCAAGGATTTCTTTGTCCTCGCCGACGGACTCCCCCTCGCCGGATTCAGCGTCACCATCCCCCACAAACAGCGCATTATTCGCTATCTCGATTCCATCGATCCCCTCACCCGCCGCATCGGCGCGGTCAATACCGTCTTCCGCAAAGCGGGAAAATGGCGTGGCACGAACACCGACGCCGACGGCATCCGCGTCCCGCTCCAGCGCCGCCTCAAGATCGCCAAGTCCTCCATCCTCGTCGCCGGCAACGGCGGCTCCGCGCGCTCCGCCGCTTTCTCCCTCGCCGATGCCGGCGCCCGCCTTTCCGTCACCGGCAGAAACCCTGACCGCGTCCGAGCCCTCGCCAAAATCTGCGGCGCGGATCCGCTCACCCCCGAGCAGGCCGCCGAGCGCCACTTCGACGCCCTCATCCACGCCACCCCCCTCGGCATGTGGCCGCACACCGAAGAGTGCTTCTTCCCGGGCGCCATCCCCGCCGACCTCGTCTTCGATCTTGTTTACACTCCTCACGACACGCTCCTCCTGCGCCGCGCCGCGGAGCAGGGCAAAGCCGTCATTCACGGCCTTGAGATGTTCCTCGAACAGGCCGCTCACCAGTTCCAGATCTTTACCGGTGAATCCGCCCCCAAGGCCGTGATGGAACGCGCCGCGCTGGAAGCCCTCGCCGAGCAGTTGTCCATCTCCAATCACGCGGCTCATAACCACTCCGGCCAGCCTCATCGCTAGCGCCTGGTCCTGGTACCACTGGGACTAATCCCCCATCCCGCGCCCGGTATTTGCGGAATTCCTCACAGAACTCCAGTCCCAGTTCCGAAGCACTTCTTTCGCCATTCTCTAGTACTGGGAGTTATGGCTGTTTTCTTCTGCATTGCACTTGAGTTTTTCCTCCGGTTTCGACACTATTTATATGAATTGAAGACGAAAGCTCCAGCTTCTTCCGGTTCTGCCAAATCCAAGCCCAGACGCGCACATCAGGCGGGACTCGATCCGTTGACTGGCCTGCTCCGCGGCGGCTCTTTTCAATCCCGTTTGAAAAACCAGCTCCGGCAGGGGCCGGAGAATCCCTGCGCCGTCCTCGTCTTCGCCATCAACCGCTTTCGCCGCATCAATAGCCTCCTCGGTTACAAAGCCGGTGACCAGGCCCTGAAGGAGATCGCCCGCCGCATCGCCGCCTGGCTGCCTGAGGGCGCCTTCGCCGGCCGCATCGGCGGCGATGAGTTTGCCGTCGCTCTGCCCGGCTTCACCCACGCCTCCGCGCGCCACTCCGCCGAGTCTCTCCTGGGCATCTTCAGCGCGCCGCTTTGCGTCCTCCGCCATGAGTTTCAGATCAGCGCCGGGCTTGGCTATACCGTGGCCCCTTTCTCCGGCCGCTCGCCCGGTTCGCTGCTGCGCCAGGCCTGCGACGCGCTCACCCGCGCCAAGCTCTGCGGCGGCAACGCCATCGAGTGCAATATCCACCCCGAAACCAAATTGCCTGAGATGGACTTCCGCCTGGAGTCCGCCCTCCGCGGCGCCCTGCATCGCGGCGAGGTCTCTCTCCGCTATCAGCCTCAGGTCGATCGCGACGGCATCCTCTCCGGCCTGGAAGCCCTGGCCTGCTGGAACTCCGATGAGCTCGGCCGCGTCGATACCGAAACATTTATCCGCCTCGCCGAAGAGACCGGCGCCATCATCGAGATCGGGGAGTGGATCCTCAGCCAGGCCTGCCGCCAGGTGGCCCTCTGGCGCGCCGCCGGACACGCCGCGCCCCGCGTCGCCGTCAACGTCTCGCCCCAGCAGTTCGCCAGCCCCGGATTTGTCGACGCGGTCCGCCGCATCCTCGGCATTACAGGCATCGGCGGCGAATCCCTGGAACTCGAAATTACGGAAGGTTCCATCCTCGGCAACCTGGAGGAATCCGCCGCCCACATGAGCTCGCTCCGCCGTTTGGGCGTCCGCATCGCCATCGACGATTTCGGCGTCGGCTACTCTCCGCTCGCCTACCTCCACCGCCTCCCTCTCGACGTCGTGAAAGTGGATCGCTCCTTCGTCCACCAGATCGCCGAACCCTCCGGCAGCCTGCCCATCGTTCACACCATCACCGTGCTCGCCCATCACCGCGGCCTGCAGGTGGTGGCCGAAGGCGTCGAAACCGAGGCCCAGCTCGACCTCGTCCGCGCCGCCCGCTGTGACCTCGCGCAGGGCTTCTTCATCGGCGCGCCGATGTCCGCCGGGGAGGTCTCCGCCCTGATGGCCAAGCCTGAGGTTCTCAGCCTCCGCGCCCGCGCCCGCTCTGCTTCCAACTATTAGTCCGCCGTGTTCCGGCTCTGCCCGCAGATGATCGCGTGCAGCCCCACTATCAGCTTCTCCAGCATCCTGCCGCCCTGCGGATCTTCAAACAGCGCCGCCGCCACATAGCGCTTGCCGTTGTACTCGATCAGCGCTCCGTCGGCGTGCCAGTTCTGCCACGTGCCGGACTTCCGGTACATCGTCACCCCCGCCACGCCATCCAGCCCCTTGACGAACTTGTGGTGGATGCCCGGATGCCCCAGCACCTGCCTCAGCTCGCGGCTCATCTCCGCATCCACCAGCTTGTCCTGCGCCAGCAGCGTGAAGAAGCGCGCCGTCTGCAGCGTGGTCGCCCCGTGGCTCAGGTGGTGCATCGGGTCGGGCCGCCAGTAGTCGTTCGGGCCGCCGTAGGCTTTGCCCACCCACAGCCCGCCGTTCTGCTCCGGGTCGTAGAGCTTGTACTTCGCTGACGTCAGCGTCGCCGCGATCTTGTCGAAACCGATCATCCGCACGGCCTTCGAGGCGTCCGTGTTCGACGAATAGCGCGCGATGCGGTTGAACATCTCCCGCATCTCTGGCGAGTAGCTCAGCGAGCCTTGCCGCACCTGCTCGAAGCCCGCCAGCAGAATGGCGATCTTCGGCAGCGAGGCCGCATACATCATCACCGTGTCGTTCACTCCCGCGTAGCGCGGGTGTTCCGAATCCGTCACATCCACCAGCGACACCGCGAACTTCTTCCGCGCAACCGCGCCATCCAGGTTCAGCCGGCTGACCAGGGTCTGCAGCTTCCCGTTCATCGCGCCGTCGCGCTCCAGGCCCGCGGCTTCGCCCGCGGGCGCCGTGCCCGCCCTCCCAAACGGAGCCAGCATCAGCGCGCACACCGCGGCCAGCAGCGAATAACATGCCGTACGAATCACTTTCCCCATTTTCCCCCATCCCGCTTTCCAGCGTCTCTTCGCGCCAGCCCCGTCCCCCCCACTGCCGCCTCCGCCGCGTTACCCTGGCTTTAGAGGCTTCTCCGGACTTCCGCATCGAACCGTCGCCGCATGAAGATTCGAATTCATGGTCCCGGCTCCGCCAGGAGTTGGGCGGCTCTGGCCGCCACTCATTTCCTCGCCCTGCTGGCCGGCGTCGGCATCGCCACCGCACCCCGCCTGCTACTGCGGGACTCTCCTGCCGCCGCTCCCGCGCCCGCCGCCGCTCCACGCGCTGCCGCCGTCCCACCCGCAATCGCTCCCGTGCCTGAGCCCCATCCCCCGGCGCCGGAGCCGCCCCCCGCGCGCGGCACCCTCCTCGGCCGCTTTGCGGTTCCCCGCCTAGGCCTCTCCTACGACGTGCTCGAAGGCACCGATGATGAGACGCTCGATCGCGGCCTCGGCCACATCGAAGGCACCGGCCTCATCGGCTCTCCCGGCAACATCGGCATCGCCGGCCACCGCAACACCCATTTCCGCAAGCTCGAATGGATCCGTACCGGAGACGAGTTCATCCTCTCCGCCAGCGGCGGCGAGTTCCGTTACCGCGTCGTCTGGGCGCAGCTCCATCCGCCCGAGGCCGTTCAGGTTCTCGATCCCTCCCAGGGCCCCGCCGTCACCCTGGTCACCTGCTTCCCCTTCGAAGACGTCGGCTCAGCCCCGCTGCGCTTCGTCGTCCGCGCCGTACCCGCCGAGGAGACCCGCACCCGCCTGCAGGCGCCCGCCCCTCCGCCCGCGCCCGCTATCCATGCCGATGAATAACCCCAGTCCCCTCTCCCGCCGCTCCTGGCTCTCCCTGCTGCCCGGCGCCCTTGCGCTTCCCGCCGCTGACCCGGCTCTGCCTGCCCTGCTTCCTCATGACCAGGCCTCGCGCGACGCCGCCCTCGCCGCCCTGCTCGCGCGCATCCGCGGCGCCGCCCGGCAGCGCGACTTCAAGACGCTCGAAGCCATGATGCTCGCCACCTTCCGCGTCGAGTTCGATTCCGGCAAAGGCCCCGGCGCCTTCCATCGCTATTGGAAACCCGAGTCGCCCTCCAGCCCGCTCTGGGAGGTGCTGGAGCGCCTCTTCGCCCTCGGCGGCACCTTCTACTCGCCCTCCCTCTTCGCCGTCTCCTACGTCTACACCCGCTTCCCGCCGGACCTCGACATCCTCGGCCATGTCGTGGCCTTGCGCGACAACGTGCCTCTCCTCGCAGAGCCGCAGGCCGGCGCCGCGCGCCTGGCCGAAGTCAGCCACGCCATCCTCCCGCTGGCTGCTCCCCTCAAGCCGCCCGTGCGCATCCCCTCCGCGCAGTTTCTGGAAGTCCGCCACCCCTCCGCCGCGCGCGCCTTCGTCTCCGCCGGCGACGTCTACAGCCCGGCCGCGCACCGCGCGTTCTTCGAGAAGGCGCCCAACGGCCGCTGGCGCTGGATCAGCCTCGCCTGCGCCACCCTCGCGGAGCCGCCCGACCTCTACGCGCGGAAACCCGCCGCCAAACGCAAAACCGCCAGAAAGTGAAGCGCCGGCCGCCGTCACTCTCCCATCTTCACCCGCAGCTCTTTCCGCAGCCGCCACACCGTCCCAATCCAACAGACGGTCAGGATCACGTTCAACCCGGAAAACGCCGCAATGCTCAACGACATCGCCGTGCCTGCATACACAATGCCCGCCTGCGTCATGTCGCCCAGCCGCATGAAGAAGGAATCGATCGCCGTCTTGGCCTTGTACTTCGCCTCCCGGCTGGTGGGCAGGAACAGCGCCTGCATCGCCGTCTTCTGCAGCGAGTAGTCGTTGGAGTTGTCCAGGATCTTCAACACCCGGATCACGCCCAGCGCCGGCGCCCACGCCATCAGCGAATAGCCCGCCATCGCCAGCATCGGACCCACCATCAGCGCCCCGCCCACTCCGATCACGCCGATGATCCGCGACACCGCGAAGCTCTGCAGCAGCAATCCCAGCAGATTCGCCCACCCGAAGTAGTCGCCGTAGAATGCGCCCACAAACTTCTCGCGCGCCTCAAACATCTCGTTGCCGCCCGGAAAGGCCTGCACCGCCGCCTCCGTCACAATCTTGCCCAGGATGAACTCGCCCGAAGTGTTGATGATGTTCAACAGCACCGTCACCACGGCGATCAGCAGCAGGTAGCGGTCTCGCATGATCAGGCCGAATCCGCCTTCCTTGCCCAGCGGCTTCTCCGCCGCCTCGCTCTCAGCCTGCGTGTGGTTCCGCGCCGCCGCGTGGTGGATGTAGCGCGTGACGAACACGCACACCACCAGCAGCCCCGCCGAAATCAGCATCAACGGATACGGGCCCAGCTTGGCGATCAGCCGCCCGCTCAGCACCGCGCCCAGCCACGCTCCCAACGACGCGCCCAGCCCGATCAGCGGGAACAGCCGCTTGCCCTGCTCCGGCTGGTACAGGTCGTTCGCAAACGCCCAGAACTGCGCAATCCCCAGCGTGTTGAAGATCCCCACCCACAGGAAGTACACCACCCCTTCATGCACGCCCGCCATGCCCAACACGTAAAACACCACCAGGTTCGACGCGAAGAACAACGTCACCGCCTGGATCAGTTGCACCCGGTTCACCCTCGACGCCAGCATTCCGAACAGCGGCACGGCCAGCAGCAGCAGCAAGGCCTGCCCCGCCGCGGAGTAGGTCTTCACCTCCGCGCCGCTCTCCGTCAGGATCAACGCCTCCCGCACCGTCTTCAGCAGGTAGTACGAGGTGAGCAGGATGAAGAAGTTGAACGCCAGCAGCAGGGCGGCTACGCCTTCTCCGCCGCGCACCACCGTCACTACGTTCAGCAGCTTTTCCAGGCGCGATGGCGCCGGCGTGCCGGCTGCGTGCGGTTGTCCGTTCAATGTACCCTCCCGGGCAAATGCATTCTCTCTAGCTTAGGCTCTCCGCGGTAACCGGGCAAATCTGCCGCTTGCTCCGCCCGCCGGCTGCCGGCGCAACGCGGATTCCGGCCCTCCGCCGGAACCCAGTTCAAGAAAATGCGCCTGTGGAATCAGAGAGTTGCACGTAAACGCTTTTTTCGGTGTGGGATACTTTTTGTGGGGTGAGAACCGCTGGCCAGCGAGTCCCCAAACATCGCCTTCAGTAAGGCGGCCGCTTCGGCGGTTTCAAATCCAGGCTGCCTCAAATCCTTCGGGAAGCGAGGTCATACGCGCTTAAGGTAAGTCCTGATGAGCCCGAAAAATACGGGGCCTCTCCCATTGCGGGCGGAGGCCCCGGGCGATACCTGCAATATACTGGTGCCGGTATCGGACAAGGTGCTCTGAATCTATGTCTTCCCATCTTCAACGCGGCGCCGTAGTGTGCCTGCTCGCAGCCGGCCTCTTCGCCCAGTCATCTGCCGAGGAGTGGCGGCAGAAAGCCAACGCGCTCTATCGCGACAGGAAATACGCCGAGGCGCTCCAGGCCTTCGACCGCTCCATCGCCCTCGATCCCAACAACCCCAAAGCGTACGTCGGCCGCGGCTCCTCCTACCGAGGACTCAACCGT
The DNA here is from genome assembly GCA_016213725.1 of Acidobacteriota bacterium. GTDB lineage: Bacteria > Acidobacteriota > Terriglobia > Bryobacterales > Bryobacteraceae > Paludibaculum. Next base: position 9,968 of record JACQZS010000114.1, read on the forward strand.
CCGGCCAAGGCCCTCGAGGACTACAACCGCGCCATCGAACTCGATCCCAACTACTCCAACGCCTTCATGAACCGCGCCGGCCTCCACTATCAGACCGGCAACCCTCAGGCCGCTCTCGCCGACTACAACCGCTCCCTCGAACTCGACCCCAACAACGCGCCCGCCTACTACTCCCGCGGCCTGCTCTACTCCCGCCTCGGCGACACCGCCGCCGCCGCCGCGGACCTGAACAAGTCGCTCTCCATCGAGCCGGCCGGCGCCTACGCCGCCAACGCCAGGAACGAACTCGCCAAATTGCCGGCCGCCGCCGCGCCCGCGCCGCCAGCCGCGCCCGCGCCGCCCGCACCCGCACCCGAGCCCGCGGTAGTGCC
>JACQZS010000123.1 GCA_016213725.1 Acidobacteriota bacterium
CGGCGGTGGCGTCAGCGCTCTTGCTGGCCGCCCTGGGCTACTGGGGGTGGTTGATGGTGAGGCGATTGAAGAGCCGGCTGCGCGTGGCGGCCGGCAGATTGAGCGCCGGAGCGGACCAGATGGCGTCGGCGACGGCGCAGATCTCCGGAGCGAGCCAGACGCTGGCCGAATCGGCGAGCAGGCAGGCGGCGGAGTTGAGCCGCACGTCAGAATCGGGCCGGAAGCTGCGGGGCGTAATCGAAAAGAACTTCGAGCAATCGAAGATGGCCGCCGGGCATATGGCAGGGACCTCGCAGGCAGTTGGAACGGCAAACCGTCAGTTGGAACAGATGTCGGAGGCGATGACGCACATCTCCGGATCGTCGGGAAAGATCTCGCAGATCATCCGAGTGATCGACGAGATCGCGTTTCAGACGAACATTCTGGCGTTGAATGCGGCGGTGGAGGCGGCCAGAGCGGGCGAGGCGGGACTGGGATTCGCGGTGGTGGCGGAGGAGGTTCGCAACCTGGCGCAGAGGTGCGCGCAGGCGGCGCGGGACACGACGGTGCTGATCGAAGCATCGTTGACGCACTCGCAGGCGGGCGCGGAGCGGTTCGAGACGGTGAGGTCAGCGGCGGGGGCGATTGACGAGAGCGCGTCGAAGGCCAAGCTACTGGTGGAAGAGATGGGCGAAGCGAGCCGTGCGCAGAGCGTGGCGGCGCAGGAGATCTCGCGGTCGCTGCAGGGGGTGGAATCGCTGACGCATCAGACGGCGACCAGCGCGGAAGAGAGCGCCGCGGCGGCGCAGGAGTTGAGCGCGCAGGCGGAAGAACTGCGGCAAGTGGTGGAGGCATTCGAGGAGCTGATCGGATCGCGATAGCCCATCGCCAGAGGGACGGGATGGCGGAGCGGTCCTGCCCTTACCGGGGCAGGAGAGCGGACAGGTACTGGCGGTTGCGCTGGAGGTCGGCCTGGCGGTTCTTGCTGGGAGAGCTGGTTTCGAGGACGATGCTGCCCTGCCACTGGATGTCGTGGATGGCAGTGAGTGCGGCTTGGACGTCGACCTTGCCCTCACCGAGGAAACCCTTGTCCTTGAAGTGGAACTGACAGATGCGCTGCTTGCCGAGAGCGCGGATCTCAGCGGCGGGATCGACGTTGTAAAGGTTGGTGGCGTTGCCGATGTCGTAGAAAATCTTGAGGGCCGGGGAGCCGACGGCGTCGAGGATGCGGAGATCGTCTTCGGCTTTGATGGTGTTTTCGAAGCCGAGAGTGATTTTGGCCTTTTCGGCTGCGCGGGCGAGTTCCTTGAAGGGGCCGATGACGGCGTCCATCTCGGCACGGGTGTTGAGGGCGCAGTCTCCGAAGAAGACCATCATGAGGATGGGGGCCTGGAGGTTGCGGGTGATCTGGATGGCTTCGGAGGTCCAGCGGATGGCTTCGCGGTCGTTCTTGAGGCAGTGGATGTGGAGGATGTCGATGTAGGTGGAAACCAGGGGGAGCTTGAGGCGCCGGGATTCGGAGACGAAGCGGGCCTGGGTTTCGGGATTGGAGAGGGGGAGGCGGCCGGAGGTGGACTGGCGTCCGAGGGTGACCTGGAGGCCACCGAAGCCGAGGTCGTGGGCGGCCTGGACGGAGGCGGGGTTTGAGCCGAGGCCGAGGATGCCGTCCATGACGCCGATTTTGAGTTTCGATTTGGATGCGCCGAGAGCGGCCGCGGGGAGGGCGGCAAGCAGGGCGCGGCGGGTCCACATGGCGGGGTTCCTCAGTGCAGGGAGAGTCACTCGTCCAACGCGACGCGCTGGGCGCCTTCGGGGCGCTCAGGCAGTTCCGCGCAGGTGTGGCGGGTGTCGTCGCGGTTCTGGATGAGGGTGAGTTCGAGGCGGAGGATGTCTTCGATGAGGGGTGGGAGGTTGTCGCCCTGGAGGCCGGCGCGGCAGGTGGAGAGGGCTTCGTCGAACTCTCCGGCGCGGCGGCAGACGTCGGTGACGAGGGCGAACTCCTCGTTGGGATCGTTCATGAAGTTCTGGCGGGAGGCTTTGCCTTGCTTGAAGAGGGCGATGGCGAGGCGGCGATTGGACTGAGCGAGGGCGGGGTTGTTTTCGTCGTCGGCGAGCCAGGCGGCGTGGAGCGCGGTCCAGCCGGCTTCGGCGAAGTGGCCGAGCTGGCGGAGGAGGAAGACATGGCGCAGGAAGCGGCCTTCATTGCTGAGGTATTCGGGGCTGCGGACGATGTCGGCGACGTCGGTGATGCGCTCTTCGAGATCGGGAGCGGCGTAGCCGCAGTGGGGGCACTCGTAGATCCAGTAGGCGATGGTAGAGCGGAGCATTTCGCCCGGGCGGGTATCGAGGTCAGGCGGCTCCATGGTGTTGGAACTGCCGAGAACGGTCTGATCTGAGAATTCCCCGCAGACGGCACAGCAGGTGAACTTCGTATCCAAAGTAGTCATTGGCCGGATCGCCTCCCGTCCGTGGTTTTAGCACAATAGAGTGGATGATTGTCGAGATTGAAGGCGTACCGGTCCATCTGGCGCACCCGGATGAGCTGCAGGTGAAATGGGTTGGACAAGAGGAGGTGCTGCGTCAACTGCTGGCCAGCTGGCTGGTAGTGGACGAGAGAGACGTGCCGATGAACCCGCGGCTGGTGGGCAAACCGGGCGTGGGGAAGACGACGCTGGCGTATGCGGCGGCGTCGCGGCTGGGGCGGGAGGTGTACATCATGCAGGCGACGGTGGACACGCGGCCCGAGGATCTGATTGTGCAGCCGGTGATTGAGGGTCCGGGGAAGCTGAAGTACGTGGCTTCGCCGCTGGCGACGGCGATGCTGCGGGGCGGAGTGGCGATCCTGGACGAAGGCAACCGGATGTCGGAGAAGAGCTGGGCAAGCCTGGCTCCGCTGCTGGATGCGCGGCGGTATGTGGAGAGCATCGTGGCGGGGGTCAAGATCAAGGCGCATCCGCTGTTCCGGATCGTCTGCACGATGAACGACGATTCGTCGACGTTCGACTTGCCGGAGTACATTCATTCGCGGCTGCAGCCGCAGATTCTGATCGATTTTCCGGAGCGGGACGAGGAGCTGGCGATTCTGAAGGAGAACCTGCCGTTTGCGGAAGACAAGATGCTGGAGTACGTGACGGAGTTCCTGCAGATGGCGCACGCGGCGGAGGAGCGGTACACGGTGCGGGACGGGATCAGCATCACGCGGTATGCGCTGAAGCTAATGGCGAGCGCCGAACTGGTGGGCCACGAGAGGGAGGCGGTGCACTTCGCGATCCGGCATGTGCTGGGGGAGGAGGCGCTGAGGTATGCCCGGCGGAGGTGAGGAGCTGAGCCTGGAGCGCGGGAAGCTGAGCTATTGCGCGGTGGTCCCGGGCAAAGTGGAGTTTGCCGTGGAGGTGCGGCGGCGGATTACGGCGGAGAAGCCGGAGGTGGTGGCGGTGGAGCTGCCGGTTTGGCTGGAGAGGCCGTACCGGGCAGCGGTGGGGCGGCTGCCGGAGATGTCGGTGATCGTGTATCCCGACCCCACCGACGATGATCGCGGCATCTACATTCCCGTAGAACCGGCCGATCCCTTCACCGA
>JACQZS010000117.1 GCA_016213725.1 Acidobacteriota bacterium
GACTCCGAAGGCCCCCCGCCTCCGCCTCGCTCCATCCGGCTCTCCTTTACCAGCGACAACCAGTTCCTCGTCGCCGGCACCTACCCCGCCAAGGCCGAAACCGAAAAGGCCCGCAAGGAGCGCAAGCGGCCCGACGAAATGCCCAAGCAGGGCCTGCTCATCGTCAAGCTCGGTTCGCCAGACGCCATCCGCATCGCCGGCGTGAAGAGCTTCCAGGTCCCCGAAAAAGGCGGCCCCTGGCTCGCCTATCTCAAGGAGGCGGCCCCGGCCGCGCGCCCCGCTCCCGCCGCCAAACCCGCTGAAGAAGCCAAGGACGGAGACGCCGAAGACCAGCAGCGCCGCGGCTCCGGCGCTCCCGGTGGCGGCGGCTCCTCCACCTTCGGCACCGACCTTGTCCTTCGCGATCTCTCCAGGGCCGAAAACAACGAGCGCACCTTCGCCTCTGTCGCCGAATACTCCTTCGCCCGTGACGGCAAGACGCTCGTCTACGCCGTCTCCTCCCGCAAGGAAGAGGAAAACGGTGTCTTCGCCGCAACCCCGGGTGTTGACGCCGCGCCCGCGGCTCTTCGCGCCGCCAAGGGCAAGTACTCCAAGCTGGCCTGGGATCGCGCTCAAACTCGCCTCGCCTTCTTCCAGGACAAGCAGGGCGCGTGGCTCTGGCTTCGCGCCGATGCCGCCGCCTCAGAAGTCGTCAACTCGAAAACCCCCGGCGTCCCCGCTGGCATGGTCGTCAGTGAAAAGGGCGCGCTCGCTTTCTCGCGCGACGGCAAACGCCTCTTCGTCCCCGTCGCTCCCCCGGCCAAGGAGTCCACTCCCGCGCCCGCTGAGGGCGCCGCCCCCGCCGCCCCCGCGTCCACCGAAGACAAGGTCGTGATGGACCTCTGGCACTATCGCGACGACTCCGTCCAGCCCATGCAGAAGGTCCGCGCCAACCAGGAGCGGAACCGCACTTACCGCGGCGTCTACCACATCGAAGACAAAAAGTACGTTCAACTCGCCTCCCGCGAAATGCAGAACGTCATCCCCACCGACGACGGCCTCCTCGCCATCGGTTCCGACGACCGCGCCTATCGCCGCATGGTCGACTACGATACCGCCTACCTTGACGCCTACATCGTCGATGCCGGCACCGGCCGCCGCAACCTCGCCGCCCGTATGCTCCGCGCCGGCGGCGGACCCGGCGGCGGCTTCGGCGGCCCCTTCCAGATCGCCCCCGACGGCAAGCACGCCATCTTCTTCAATGACCGCGCCTGGTTCCTCCTCACGCTCCCCGAAGGCGCCTCCCGCAACGTCTCCAGTTCCCTCGGCGTCGCCTTCTTCAATGAGGAGCACGACACCCCGGACGTCCCCCGCTCCTACGGCTCCGCCGGCTGGTCCAAAGACTCCAAGAGCTTCTACATCTACGACCGCTACGACGTCTGGCAGCTCTTCACCGACGCCACCCCTCCCCGCAACGTCACCGCCGGCGCGGGCCGCAAGGACGGCATCGAGTTCCGCATCAACCGCATCGATCCCGCCTCTGACCCCAACTCCGGAGACGAAGAGCGCGGCATCGACTCCACCAAGCCCCTCACCCTCCGCGCCGAAAGCGAATCCACTCGCCAAACCGGCTTCTATCGCACCACCCCCAATGGCGCCCCCCAACGCCTCCTCTGGGGCGATCGCAACTACCGCTACGTCACCCGCGCCCAGGACGCCAATGTCCTCGTCATCACCGCCCAGCGCTTCGACGAATTCCCTGACCTCCTCGTCACAGACCAGCAGTTCCGCGCCCCCCGGAAATCCTCCGACGGCGGCGCCCAGCTCGCCCCCTTCGCCTGGGGCACCGGCGAACTCATCTCCTACAAGAACACCGACGGGGTCCCCCTCCAGGCCGCCCTCTACAAGCCCGCCAACTTCGATCCCAGGAAGAAGTACCCGCTCATGGTCTACTTCTATGAGCGGCTCTCCCAAACCGTCCACACCTTCGTCGAGCCTCGCCCCAGCCACAACTTCAATTTCGCCCAGTACGTCAGCGACGGCTACGTCGTCCTCGCGCCCGACATCGTCTACACCACCGGCCAGCCCGGCCAGAGCGCTCTCAAGTGCATCCTCGCCGCCGTCCAGGCCGTCGAGGACAAAGGCTTCATCGACCCCAAGCGCATCGGCATCGCCGGCCATAGCTGGGGCGGCTACCAGGCCGCCTACCTCATCACTCAGACCAACCGCTTCCGCGCCGCCGAAGCCGGCGCTCCCGTCGGCAACATGACCTCCGCCTACTCCGGCATCCGCTGGGGCTCCGGCCAGCCGCGCCAGTTCCAGTACGAGAAGACCCAAAGCCGCATCGGCAAACCTCTCTACGACGACCCGCTCAAATACATCGAAAACTCCCCCGTCTTCCACATCAAACGCGTCCAGACCCCGGTCCTCCTGCTCCACGACGACAACGACGACGCCGTGCCATGGTACCAGGGCATCGAGCTATTCCTCGCCCTCCGCCGCAACGGCAAGGAAGCCTACCTCATGAATTACAACGGCGAACTCCACGGGCTCCGCCGCCGCCACAACCAGATGGATTACTCCATCCGCATGAAACAGTTCTTCGACCACTTCCTCAAGGACGCCGAAGCGCCCGACTGGATGAAGAACGGCGTCCCCTACACCGATCGCGAAGAGGAAAAGGAGCGCTTCCTCAAAGCCGCCGGACTCAAGTAATCCGCCAGGAGGTCCTTTCATGTCGAGCCTTCGCCTGGCTGCCGCCCTGCTGGCGGCCGCCTCCTTCTGCCGCGCCCAGTCGAGCGACGTCGAGACGCTACGCAAGGAACTCGAAGCCCTCAAGGCCGATTACCAGCAGAAGATCCGCATCCTCGAACAGAAGATCGACGATCTCTCCAGGAAGGACCTCGCGCTCCAGCAACAGGTGGAAGCCAACCGCCAGCGCTCCGAAGAGGCGCTCGCCCAGGCCCGCCAGGCCACCGATGCGACCGCCACTCTCGGCCGCACCCCTCTCTTCGACAAAGTCGAATCCCTCGAACAATCCACCAAGATCTTCGAGTTCCACGGCTACGCCCGCTCCGGCTTCGGCCTCAACGGCCTCGGCGGACAGCAGGTCGCCTTCCAGGCCCCCGGCGCCGACGCCAAGTACCGCCTCGGTAATGAAGCCGAAACCTACGCCGAACTCGTCTTCGTCAACAACTGGCTCAACCCCGAACGCGGCGCCGACAAGGCCTGGTTCAAAACCGAAGTGCTCGTCATGGCGCAAACCCAAAACCTGAGCAGCTTCGACTCCAGCTCGCAGTTCAAGTTCCGCGAAGCCTTCGCCCAGGCCGGCAACATCCTGCCCGGCTACTTCCGCGACGCCAAGTTCTGGGGAGGCCAGCGCTACTACCAGCGCCAGGACATCAACATCAACGACTACTGGTACGTCGATATGAGCGGCTACGGCGGCGGTGTCGAGGATATCCGCCTGCCCAGCGGCAAGGCCGCCGTCGCCTACATCGGCAGCGCCATCCCCACCTCTCTCGTCACCGTCGGAAACGTCCCCAAGTCCAACATCGACGCCCGCTGGTACGACCTCAAAGCCCCCGGCGGCAAGGTGGCGCTCTGGTACAACTTCGCCAACTCCAAAATCGGCAAGTTCACCGGCACCGGCATCTCCGTGCCCGCTACCACCGGCCACAACTGGGGCTTCGAGCACAAGCGCACCGAGTTCTATGGCGGCTACCATCGCTTCAACATTCAGGCCGGCAGCGGCGCCGCCGCCAACCTCCAGGCCACTCTCCAATCCCCCAGCCTCTTCTGGCAGCATGCCCGCACCGTCGTCCTCACCGATCACGCCCTCCTCCAGCCGAACGACAAGTTCAGCATCATGCCCGCCTTCGTCGCCAAGTGGGCCAAGCCCGGCGATCCCGGCATCGGCTACAGCCGCTGGTACTCCATCGGCGCCCGCCCCGTCTGGCACTTCTCCCGCTACGTTTCCCTCGCCTTCGAGCCCGGCTTCGACTACGTGCGCGATCCGCGCGGTCAATACCAGGGCTGGCTCCGCAAGTTCACCATCTCTCCCCAAATCGCCCCCAAGCGCGAGTTCTTCTCCCGCCCCGTCCTCCGCGCCTTCTTTACCTACGCCAGTTGGAGCGACGGCCTCCGCGGCTACGTCGCCCCCACCGTCTACGGCCAGCGCACCAGTGGCCTCACCGCCGGCCTCCAGTTCGAGTCCTGGTGGTAAGCCCGTCGCGTCGGTGCCTCTGAATCCGTAATTATTTTTCCCTTGTTTTCTGTCCCATGCGGCCAGTTCCTTCGAAAACCCCTTGCCCGCGCCCGACCCTTTCTCGCGGAGGTGCCAACTATGGCTGCTTTACCAATTCCGAAGTATGGGCTCGACAAGCTCTATCTTTTTCCCCATTACCAATCCCGCGAGCAGTATCGTCTCGCCACCGGCGTGGAACCGCCGCCGTTCGACGAGTCCCGCCCCCCGCAAGGCTGGTACGATTCCAGCCTCGCTCAGTCCACCAGGCGCACCGTGATCTTTGAAAACGTGCTCGCCATGGACGAAAAGGGCAATCCTAAACGGGACGCCAACGGCAGACCCTATTTCGAGCCGCTCATGATGCTTCGCTCCGAAGCCACCAGCGTCAACATCCCGCCCAAAGTGGCGGCCAACGAACCCGGTACCAGGGCTCCCGAAGTACCCGTGCCCGTTCGCGCGCTCGATCCCGACGAAGAACTCATCATCGACTTCGGCGGAGTCGTTTACGTCCGCAACAAAACACTGAACACCGAGACCCCTGTCAACTACAGCAATCAGGACCGCGAGCTCCTCAAGGCCATCGCCCGGAAGCTCAACGTCCCTCTCTCCTAACGGCCTCGCAGCAGGCTCGGCGGAGCCGGTTCGCCGGCTCCGCTCAGTTTCATCGCTCGTCTCTTCTTTGCCCCTTTTGGCCGCCCTTTTTTCGCGTCTCCCGCCCGTTAACATCTGCAACAACGTGAAAACACGCTTAGCATGTCGTAAACCTTGCGCTAATCTGAAAAGACCATCTTTCCCTTCAGGAGTTTCAGGCCCAATGCGAACTTTGATGCTGCTCGTCCTGGCTCTGGCTATCCTCGCTCCAGCCGGCGCCCAAACTACCAGCGCTGTCATCTCCGGAACAGTCACCGATCCCACCGGTGCCACCATTCCGAATGCCAGTGTCGTTGCGCTCAATACCAAAACCGGTGTCCAGACTCCTGCCAAGACCAACGACTCCGGCTCCTACATCTTCCCTGCGCTGCAGCCCGGCTCCTACTCCGTCTCCGCTGAAGCCTCCGGGTTCCGGAAGTCCGTAGTCCAGAACGTCGACCTCGCCGTCGCCGCCCGCGTCGCCGTCGATATCAAACTCGAAGTCGGCTCCATTACCGAATCCGTCCAGGTCGAAGCCCAGTCCGCCGCCCTGGAAACCGTCGGCAGCTCCATCGGCAACGTTGTCACCATTCAGCGCATCCAGGACCTTCCATTGCAGGCCCGCGACACCGCCGCCCTCATCTCCCTCCAGGCCGGCGTCGTCGGCGACAACTTCAACGGCCTCCGCAGCATGTCCCAGAACGTCACCTTTGAGGGCGTCAACATCCAGGAGACGCGCTATAACGGCGGCTATGGCAGCGGCAATCTCAACACCTTCAACAGCGTTGACAAGATCGCTGAATTCCGGGTCGTTACTTCGCCCGCCGATGCCGAGTACGGCCGCGGCTCCGCCCAGGTCCAGATGATCGGCCGCTCCGGCACCAATGAGTTCCACGGTAGCGTCTTCGAGTTCAACCGCGTCACCGCCCTCAGCGCCAACACCTGGTCCAATAACCGCCTCGGCCGCAACCCCGATGGCTCCCTCGTCCAGCCGCGCAATTTCCTCATCCGCAATCAGTTCGGCGCCCGCATCGGCGGCCCCGTCCTCCTGCCCAAGTACAACGGCCGCAATAAGACCTTCTTCTTCTTCCTATACGAAGGCCAACGCCAGCTCACCAAGAACACCACCAACTCCACCGTCTACACCGAGCAGGCCCGCAACGGCATCTACCGCTTCTATCCCGGCGTCCGCAACGGCAACGCCAACGCCGCCGTCCCCACTGTGGACACCAACGGCGCCCCCGTCCAGCCGGCAACCGCCACCGGCCCCCTCCAGTCCGTCTCTCTCTTCGGCCGCGATCCCAATCGCATGGTGCCGGACTCCACCGGCCTCTTCGCCAAGACCATGCTTGGCATCGTCCCCAAACCGAACAACTTCATCGTTGGCGACGGCCTCAACACCGCCGGCTACCTCTGGAAGATGCGCGCCACTTCCGACAACGACATGTACAATGCGCGCATCGATCACTCCTTCAGCGACAAACATCGCGCCTTCTTCTCCCTGAACAGGGAGAATTACGATGCCTTTAACGGCTTCCGCGGCCAGGTCTTCCCCGCCGCCAATCCTGATTCCGTCAAGACCACCTCCAACTTCTACGCCGCCGGTCTCACTTCCACTTTCTCGAGCAACCTCCTCAACGAATTCCGCGTCGGCGTCAATCGCTTCCGCGCCGAATACGTCGCCGCTTGGGATAACCCCGCCGGTACGCTCCCCGTCGTCAACGGCCAGCAGTTCTTCTTCCAGACCGTCGCGCTCCCCACCAACGCCTACACCGCCAACAATGCCCCCCAAGGCCGCTTGTCTCCCGTCTACCAGTACTCTGACTCCGTCACCTGGCTCAAGGGCAATCACGCCTTCAAAACGGGCGCCGAACTTCGCTTCGATTCCTCCAATGGATTCAACTCCTTCTACGTCGTCCCCGCCGCCGTCCTCGGCGCCGGTTCCACTCCCGTTCAAAACATCAACACCATCTCCGGCATCGGTACCAACTCCACCCTAGCCCAGAACATCCTGCTCGACCTCAGCGGATCGGTCTCTTCCTTCGTCCAGGCCTTCAATTCCCCCGGTGGAACCAATCCCCAATTCGTCCCCGGCCAGGACAATCAGCGCACCTGGCGCCAGCGCGAAATCAACTGGTACTTTAAGGACGACTGGAAACTCACACCCAGCGTCACCGTCAACCTCGGCATCCGCTACGAGTACTACTCCGTCCCCTTCGAGGCCAACGGCAAATCCGCCATCCCCATCAACGGCTCCGCCGGCATCTTCGGCCTTAGCGGCACCGACTGGTCCGCCTATAACCGTCCCGGCAGCCTCTCCGGCTCCCTCACCCAGATGATGCTCGTCGGCCCCAAGAGCCCCAAGCCGGATCAGATGGTCTATAACAACGACCTCAACAACTTCGCTCCCGCCCTCGGCTTCACCTGGTCGCTCCCCTACTTCGGCAAGGACAAGACCGTCTTCCGCGCCGGCTACGGCGTCTCCTACGACCGCAACATGCTCCGCAACCTCGACACCGTCGTCGGCGAAGGCGCCCCCGGCATCTCTCAGCGCCGCACCGTCGCCATGTCCGCCTACACCAACCTGGCCAACCTCCCGCTCCCCTATGGCCCGGTCGGCGTGCCTCTCGAAGTCGTGCCCACCACGGACCGCACCCAAACCGTGCGCGCCTTCGACACCAACCTTCGCATGCCTTACGCCCAGAACTGGAACGTCAGTCTCCAGCGCGAAATCGCCAAGGACTCCGTCCTCACTGTCCGCTACGTCGGCACTAAGGGCACTAAGCTCTACCGCTCCACCAACGTCAACGACACTAACATCTTCGAGAACGGCTTCCTCGACGCCTACCTCGTCACCCAGCGCGGCGGCAACGCTCCGCTCTTCGACAAGATGTTCATGGGCGCCACCGTCCCCGGCAAAGGCACCGTCAACGGCACCACCGTCTTCGGTTCCGATTACCTCCGCGCCACCAGCACCTACCAGACCTTCCTCGCCAACAACACCGTCGGCGGCATGGCCCTCAACCTCAACGGCACCAACCTCCTCACCGGCGTCAACGGCGGCCTCCTCACCAAAGCCGGCCTGCCCGAAAACTTCTTCGTCACCAACCCGCAGTTCTCCAGCGCCTTCCTGCTGGGCAACTACGCCAACTCCACCTACCACAGCCTCCAGATCGAGTTCGAACGCCGCTTCTCCCGCGGCTTCATGGTCCAGACCAACTACACCTGGTCCAAGGCTCTCGGCGAAGACGAAGGTGAAATCAACCAGTACTACGAAATCACCTACCGCAGCGGCCGCGACCGCTCGCTCGACAAGCGCCCCCTCAGCTATGACCGCCGCCATGTCTGGAAGGGCAATGGCACATGGGAACTCCCCTTCGGCAAGGGCAAGGCCTTCCTCCGCGATGCCAATCGCTGGGTGGACGCCATCGCCGGCAATTGGAAGGTTTCCGGCATCTTCACCTACCGCAGCGGCGCCCCGTTCTCCATCACCGCCGCCTACGCCACCTTCAACCGCGACGGCCAGTTGAACACCGCCGATGCGGCCATGAAGATCACCGGTGACATGGCCCAGATGAGCTGGGACGGCAACGGCCCCAAGTACTTCGCCGGCTGGACCTCCAAGCAGGATCCCCGCGTGGCCAACATCTCCGATCCCGCCATCCGCAACCTCAGCGGCCTCTTCGCCCTCTACGATCCCTCCGGCAACCTGGCCTTCCAGAACCCGCTGCCCGGCACCATCGGCAACATGGGCCGCAACTCGTTCTCCCTCCCGCGCGTCTTCAACACGGACCTCACGCTCGCCAAGGCCTTCCGCTTCAACGAGCGCTGGAACCTGGAAGTCCGCGCCGACTTCATCAACGCCACCAATACCCCCATCTGGAGCGGCGTCGCCAGCGCGACCTCCTCCACTGACTTCGGCCGCCTCAGCTACGGTGGTGGCAGCCGCATCGTCGTCCTAGGCGGCCGCGTCAACTTCTAACGCATCCGCTCTCAAAGAAAAGGGCCGCGGGAACCTCCCCCCGCGGCCCTTTTTCTGTTTCTCCGCGCATGCGGCAGCCACTGCATGCGGCAGCCACTGAATGCTCGCCGGTAGCGCAGAGCCTCCCCGTGCCGCCGCGAGGCCACGGCGCTATACTCCAAGCATGACGTTCCGAGTGGTCTTGGAGTACGATTCGGAAGCCGGTAGCTTCTCCGCAGTCTGCCCTGAGTTGCCTGGGTGCACCTCGGCTGGTGAAACGGAAGATGAGGCGAGACTGGGCATCGAGGAAGCAATTCGACTCTACCTCTCGCCCGCCAAGATCGAGATGCCACCAACCGCGAAGCTGGTCGAGGTAAAAGTTGGGTGACCGCGGAACACCGCGCCTCACCGCCGACCGGGTGATCTCAATTCTCAGACGGAATGGCTTCGCGCTGGCCGGATCCGCCGGCAGCCACCAAAAGTGGCGCAACGATTCAACCGGAAAACAAGTGATCGTGCCGTACCATCGCGGCCGCATCCTGCCGCTGGGCACACTGAGGGCAATCATCGAAGGGAGTGGAATAGACCCAGCAAATTGGACCGCGTAGCCCTCAGGCTGCCCTCACTTCCGCAACAGCCTCCAATCCCATCCGTTTCGCTGCAGCCGCAACTGCAGCACGCACTTGCAGCGACTCGATTGAAAAGTGATTGTCTGAATGCTTGTTGCAGCACGCGGAACCAATGACCACATCTCAACTTGGAAACCAGAACACCTCATCTGAGTGCGCCGGGCGTAGACTCGAATAATGGCCGCAGCCGAACGTCACAACTGGACCCGCCTCAACCGCCTCCAACTCGGGAAGTATGCCGAGTACCTAGCGAAGATGGAGTTCATTCTCCATGGCTGTGACGTATTCACGAGTGAAGTTGACGACCACGGCATTGACTTCGTTGTCCGCACCCGCGCCGGACGTCACTACGACGTGCAGGTGAAGTCATATCGGCCCGCGAAGAACAAGTACGTGTACTTGGAGAAATCGAAGTTCCCCATCTCACCTCAATCGCTTCTGGCCTTGGTCCAATTCATAGACGGCGAACCGGCGACGTTGTTCCTGGTGCCGTCGTGCGTAGACGGCGCTCCTAACGCAATCCTGGAAAGTCGCGACTACGGCGAAGGCAAGAAGAGCGCGCCCGAGTGGGGCTTGACCCTCTCGAAGAAGAAGCTGCGATCGCTCGCCGACGGTTGTGGGTTCGGTAGCGTTGTCAAGAATCTGGAGTAGTCGGCACGCGGTCAGGTTCGGATTCCCGCTTTGTGAAGCAATTCGCCGATCAATGCTCGGCACTCTTGAACCATGGGGTTGGGGTTGCCCCCGTTGTTGGCGGAGAGCCTAGTGCCAGGAATTGGTCGGGGCGGCCAGATTTGAACTGGCGACCCCCTGCGCCCAAGGCAGGTGCGCTACCAGACTGCGCTACGCCCCGACTCCTTACATTCTAGCAGCTACGCCCCATTCATCCTCGCCGCATACTCCGCCATCCTCGCCATCCGCGCCCGGAACGCTGCCAGCAGCCCGTCCGCCAGCTCTCGCAGGCTCCGCTGCGTGTTCGTATACCGGTTGAGTTTCACCGCCTTGTCCACCTGGCTCACCCACTCCTCCGGTAACGCCGCGCCGCCCGACAGCGCGCCCGAAAGCCCGCCCGCGATCGCCGCCAGGCAGTCTGTATCCCGCCCCATGTTCACCGCCGCCACAATCGCCTCCCTCGGATTGCCCTGCGTCATCCGGAACACGCAGATCGCCTTCGTCACCACCTCATTCGCCGAGCTGAACGCGTATGGCGTGCCCTGGCCCGAATACAACGCGTCGAAGGCCGTCCGCAGCGCCCGGAAATCGCGCGCGCCGCTGGTGCGCTCCAGCGCCCGGTCGATCTCCCGCATCACGCCGCCTTGCCCCGCCCACGCCGGCACGCCCGTGCGCAGCTCCGCCAGCACGGAATCCACCGTCGCTCCCATCTTCGTCGCCGCGGCAATCGCAAACGCGGTCACCACCGCCCACTGCAGCCCGCGAGAATTCGTCGTCTGGTACAGCTGCCCCACCTCCAGAACATCCGCGCAAGCCCCCGCCGGATCTCCGGCGTTGATCAATCCCACCGGATGGCACGAACGCGCAAACGAATTCAGCCCTGCGTAGTCGCAGTACCGCCCGATGTCCCTGGCCGGAATCCCGGATTTCGCCATCGCCAGCAGTGTCGCCTCAAACGGCTCCGACACCATGCCGGCCGATTCCGGCTTGATGTACTTCACCCAGGCCGCCCGCACGTCCTCGGCGTTGACGCGGTCCTGCTTCTCCAGAATCGCCAGGATCATCAGCTTCTGCCGCTCTACGCCGTCTTCCGTCGTGCCCGGTTCCCGCTTCCATCCGTTGCGGTAGTGCTCGTAGGATGCAAGCCGCTCAAAGGTCCCAAACTCCCTCTCAATCCTCTCGTAGGGCCATCCCTCCACCACCGCGCCCATTGATGACCCAATGTGGCAGGCCGCAATGCAGCCGAAGAACTTCTCCCGCAGCGAAACAACGGGAGCCGCCATCCCCAATGCCGCCGGAGCGGCCGTAGCCTGTAGTACCGATCGCCGTGCAATTTCCATAGCGACTGCTACTCTAACGAGACCTGGCCCGGAAGAAAAGCCATCGCGGTGATAAAATGTGCACGTTGCAATCGTTTACAGGAGCCTGAACAGCATGAATCCCCAAACCTTCGGCATCATCGTCGGCAACCGTGGCTTCTTCCCCGACCACCTCGCCAAGTCCGGCCGCGAAGAGATCATCAACGTCCTCCAGGCCGCCGGCTACGGCGTCGTCATCCTTTCTCCTGATGACACCAAGTACGGCGCCGTAGAAACCCGCGCCGAGGCCAAGAAGTGCGCCGCTCTCTTCGATAAGCACCGCCACGAGATCGACGGCGTCATCGTCACCCTCCCCAACTTCGGTGACGAACGCGGCATCGCCGAAGCCCTCCGCGGCTCCGGCCTCAACGTCCCCGTCCTCATCCAGGCCACCCCCGACCGCGCCGGCAGCATGACCATCGCCGACCGCCGCGACTCCTTCTGCGGCAAGATGAGCGCCTGCAACAACCTCAAGCAGTACGGCATCCCCTACTCCCTCACCACCCTCCACACCGAAGCCCTCGACTCCCCCGAGTTCGCCTCCGACCTCGCCCAGTTCGCCGCCGTCTGCCGCGTCGTCAAGGGCCTTCGCAACTGCCGCGTCGGCGCCATCGGCGCCCGCCCCACCGCCTTCAACACCGTCCGCTACAGCGAAAAACTCTTCGAAGGCTCCGGCATCGACGTCGACACCATCGATCTCTCCGAGATCTTCGGCCGCATCTCCCGCCTCGCCGACGACCACCCCGCCGTCGCCGCCAAGCTCGCCGAAATCAAAGCCTACGTCTCCACCCAGGGCATCGCCGACGCCGCCCTTGTCAAAATGTCCAAGCTCGGCGTCGTCATCGACACCTGGACCCGC
>JACQZS010000115.1 GCA_016213725.1 Acidobacteriota bacterium
GCCGCTCCATTACGTCGATGAACCCCTTCTTCACGATCGGATCTGGCAGCCCAACGACAATCTCATACCACCACTCCGGCTGCCCGAATGGATACTCGAATGCGATGTAATTCTGCGGCATCGCCGCTGCCAGGTGCACGTGCGCGGCCAGTCCGATCAATCCATCGAACACCCCGTGCGGCGCCACGCTGATGCCGTGCAGGTCCGCGTACTCCGCAATCCACTTCAACTCCGCAATGCCCCCCACGTCTTCCGGATCGGGCCCCACCACGTCCACGGCCTGCTTCTCGATCAGTTCCTTGAAGTTCTCCCTCAAATAGATCTGCTCCCCCGTATGAATCGGCACCGTGGTCGACATCTTCAGGTCCCGGTACAGCTCCGCGTTCGGATACGGCGTGTAGTCTCCCGTCAGAATGTCTTCAATCCATGTGAGGTGCATCGGTTCACACGCCCGCGCGAACGCCAGCGCATCCTTCGGCATCCAGCCCGGACCCGCGTCCAGTGCCAGCCCCACCTCGCTCCCCAGCACCTTCTTCATCGCCCACACGCACGCCACCACATGCTCCAGCCCCCGCTCCGTCATCACTCCCCGGTTCGGATGCGAAGCCCCCTTCCGCGGCTCGTCGTACCACATGTCAGGCACCGCCGCCATCATCCCGGGGTTGTGGAATCCCACCGCCATCTTGATCAGCGTGAAGCCTTCCTTCGCTTCTTTCATCCTTTGCACGTTCTCCGCGTAGTCCTGCGGCGTCTGCCCTTTCAGCGGAGGCCGGAGTCCTCCGTTGTAGATCCGCACCCTGTCGCGCATCTTGCCGCCCAACAGCTTGTATACCGGAACCCCCGCTACCTGGCCGGCGATGTCCCACAGCGCAATCTCAATGGCGCTCACCGCCGAACCCCACGGCTTGAAGGCCCCCATCCTGCGGATCTTCATCATCACCTGCCCCACGTCCGTCGGGTCCTCTCCCAAAAGATAATCCCGGTAAAACAGGACCATCGGCTTTAGGTAAGCCTTGGTCGACTCCGCCTGCCCGTACCCCGACACCCCCCCATCCGTCACAATGCGCACCACCGGGTTGCGCCCGATCACCGCGCACCGCACGTCCGTGATCTTGAGCTTCGCCCGCCCGCCCTTCCCCTCTTGCCCCATCAACGTCCGGGCCGCCGCCAGCGCCGGAATCGACCGGAGCAGGTTTCTTCTCGTCTGCATCGCCTGTTGTCCCTCCACGGAGAGTTCATTCTATCCCCCGGCCACACCGGCGAAAAGCCGTAGGAGTAACATACTCTCGATGACTCTTCGCTCTCTCCTCCTCCTCCCCCTCCTTGCGGCCCTGCCCTGCAATGCTCAAACCGCCGCCCTCGAAACCGCCCTCGCCAAACCCATCCTCGCCCCCAACCAGACACTCATCGAAACTCAGGTCTATACCGCTTCCCGCGTCAAGCCCATGCCCTCCGTCGCCACCGCCCAGCAATGGACGCTGGTCAAGGAGCAGCTCCGCCAGCGCGTCCTCAACGAAGTGATCCTCCGCGGTGAGGGCCTCAAATGGGCCCAGGCCAAGACCCGCGTCGAATGGCTCGATACCCTCCCCGGCGACGGCTACCGCATCAAACGCCTTCGCTATGAAATCCTCCCCGGCCTCTGGATCCCCGCCCTCCTCTATGAGCCCTTGAAGCTCTCCGGCAAGGTCCCCGTCATCCTCAACACCAACGGCCACGAGGGCACCGGCGTCGCCAACGACTACATCCAGATCCGCTGCATCAACGAAGCCCGCAAAGGCGCCCTCGCTCTCAACTTCGAATGGCTCGGCATGGGCCAGCTCAAAACCGACGGCTTCAGTCACACCCGCTCCACCCAGCTCGATCTCGCCGGCACCAACGGCGTCGCCCTCCACTATCTCTCCGAGAAGCGCGGCCTCGATATCCTCCTCTCCCATCCCAATGCCGATCCCACCCGCGTCGCCGTCACCGGCCTCTCCGGCGGCGGCTGGCAGACCATCATCATCAGCTCCCTCGACCCCCGCGTCACCATCGCCGCGCCCGTCGCCGGCTACTCCTCCTTCGTCACCCGCGCCCAGTTCCCTGAGCAGGACCTCGGAGACAGCGAACAGGCCCCCGTTGACCTCGCCGCCGTTGCCGACTACACCACCCTCACCGCCCTCCGCGCCCCGCGCCCCACCATGGTCGTCAACAACGCCTACGACAACTGCTGCTTCCGCGGCGACTACGCCAACGCCCCTCTCCTCTGGGCCGCCCGCCCCTTCTACGCCCTCTACAACGCCTCCTCCCGCCTCACCAACCACATCAACTTCGACCCCGGCCACAACTACGGCAAGGAAAACCGCGAAGCCTTCTACCGCTTCGTCCGCGACAACTTCTATGCCGGCAACGATGCCGCCTTCCCTGAAAAGGAACTCCCCTCCGAAGCCCTGGTCCGCACCCCGGAGCAACTCAAAATCGACCTCCCCGCCGACAACCTCGACTTCCACAAACTGGCCCTCCGCCTCGCCCAAAACCTGCCCCTCAAAACCGGAGCGCCCGCCCTCGCCGAGGTCGTGAAAGCCCACACCTACAAACTCCGCGCCCTCGAAGCCGCCCCCGCCCAAACCATTGACGCTACCCCCGTCCGCTACTGGCGCCTCCAACTCGATAACGATTGGACCGTCCCCGCCGTGGACCTCGGTGACCCCGCCGCCCCCAAGGTCACCATCCTCCTCGGAGACCGTGGCCGCGCCGCCCTCGCCGCCGAGGCCCGCCTCCTCCTCCAGCAAGGCCGGCGGGTCATCGCCATCGACCCCTTCTACTTCGGTGAATCCAAACTGGCCAAGCGCGACTGGCTCTTCGCCCTCTCCATCTCCTCCATCGGAGACCGCCCCCGCGGCATCCAGGCCAGCCAGCTCCTCGCCGTCGCCCGCTGGGCCAAAGCCCCGGTCACCGTCGAGTCCTTCGGCCCTCGCACCAGCCTGATCGCCGCCGTCGCCGCCGCCCTCGACCCCAAGGCCATCCCAGCCACCCAGCCCCACGACGCCCTCAAGTCCCTCCACGACATCCTCCAACAGGACCTCACCGTGGACAAATTCCCCGAATACTTCACCTTCGGCCTCCTCCAGGCCTGGGACCTCCCGGCCCCCAAGCCCTGAGGCCCCCCCATGCAGTGGAAGAGCCGGCACGGTTCAATCCTGAGGACCTGCTGAACATGCGCTGCCAGTCCGTTGCCGGCCCAGCGCGTTCGCCTGCGGATCATGTGGTCCTTCGCTCCAGCGCGAATCCGCCGCTTCGCGCTCTGCGATGGAGCCGATGGAGGTAACTAGCCATGAGACCCATCCACCGTCGTGAGTTTGCTCTGAGTGCGCTGCTCTCCACCCGCATCCAGGCGGCTCCCACTGTTCCTCGTCCCACCCCCGCGCAAGCCGCCTGGCAGGACTTTGAACTCGGCATCGTCTTCCACTTCGATATGCCTGTCTTCGAGCCCGGCGGCTGGAAGGACTACAAGCAGGCCTTTGATCCAAACCTGTATCAGCCTCGCAAACTCGACACCGGCCAGTGGCTCGCGGCCGCGAAAGAGATGGGCTGCCGCTACGCCATCTTCACCGCCACCCATTTCAACGGCTTCCTGCAATGGCAGAGCGATCTCTATCCCTACGGGCTGAAACAGACCTCCTGGCGCGGCGGCAAAGCCGACATCTTCGGCGACTTCGTCAAGTCCTGCCATCAGGCCGGTATCGCTCCGGGCGTCTACTTGAGCTGCCATCGAAACGCCTTCCAGAAGGTATGGAACCACCGCGTAGACTGGGGCGCCGGCGGCGCTGGTCAGGACGCGTTCGCGCGCCTCGGCGAGCGCATGACCGAAGAACTCGTCTCCCGCTACGGCCCACTCTGCGAAATCTGGTACGACGCCGGCCTCCTGCACCCGGAGCAAGGCGGGCCGAATGTCGTTCCCATCGTCGACCGGCATCAGAAAAGCACCGTCTTCTACCACAGTCCGCAGCGCCGCCAACACCGCTGGATCGGCAATGAGTCCGGCTTCGCCGGCGATCCCTGTTGGGCCACTATGCCCGACCTCGCCGCCGCCGAGCGCGCTCACCAGCAATCCGGGCCGAACCGCCGGATGCTGCTCCACGGCGACCCCGCCGGCTCTCTCTGGAGTCCGGCCATGGTGGATGTGCCCATCCGCAACCACGAGTGGTTCTGGCGTCCCAATGACGATCGGAAAGTCTATGCGCCCGAAGCGATGGTGGACATGTACTACAAGTCCGTCGGGCTCAACTGCAACCTCATCTTCGGCGGCACCCCGGACCTCGACGGCCTCATCCCCGAAGCCGACTTCCGCAGCTACGCCGCCTTCGGCCGCGAAATCCGCCGCCGGTTCGCAAAACCCCTGGCCGAAACCAAAGGCCGCGGCAACACCGTCACCCTCGCCTTGAAGAAGCCCGCCCGCATCGACCATGTCAGTATCATGGAGACCATCACCGAAGGCGAGCGCATCCGCGCCTACACCGTGGAGGCCCACACCGGTGCCGGACAGTGGAGTACCCTTTGCTCTGGAGAATCGGTCGGCCACAAACGGATCCACAAGTTCACGCCAGTGGAAGCCGCTGCCGTACGGCTCACTGTTGCCAAGTCCACGGCCGAGCCGCTCATCCGAAGCCTCGCGGTTTACTCGACATGAACAGACTCCTATCGCTCTGCATCCTCCTGTGCGGCGCCGCCCGCGCCGCTGAGCCGCCCCAGTGGCAACCCGTGCCCCTGCCCGCCGCCGCGCGCGGCCTCCTCGAACGCCACGAGAACGGCCCTTATGTCGTCTCCGAAGCCGAGTGGTTCACCTGGTGCCCCAGCGTCATCCACGCCCCGGACGGCAAGTACCACATGTTCCACTCGCGCTGGTCCAAGAGCATCGGCTTCAGCGCGTGGCTCCCCCTGTCGGAGATCGTCCACCGCGTCGCCGACCGGCCCGAAGGCCCCTTCCGCTTCGTCTCCGTGGCCATCCCCGCCGACGGTCCGGACCGCGGCGAGTGGTTCACCGCCCACAATCCGAAGATCGAGCGCTTCAATGGCCGCTACTACCTCTTCTTCGTGCAGACCCGCGGCGGCCTCACCCGCGCTCAGCGCGAGGAGTTGGGCCGCGCCGGCGGAAAGCACCCCCGTTGGATGGAGATCCGCAACCAGCAACGCACCTTCGTCGCCACCTCCAAATCCCTCAACGGACCCTGGGTGATCACCAAAAACCCCATCGTCGAGCCGGCGGCCACCATTGCGCGCATTACCGTGAACCCCGCCGTCGCCCGCCGCCCTGACGGCACCTACCTCATGATCGTCAAGGGCGACAAGCCTGGCGAACAGCGCTTCATCCGCAACCAGGCCGTCGCTACCGCGCCGCGGCCCGAAGGGCCCTGGACCATTCAGCCCAAGGCCGCCATCGACGACCTCGATACCGAAGACGTCTCCCTCTGGTACGCCCAGCCGTGGAAGCGCTTCTTCGCCGTCTTCCATGCCCACACCTTCATCGGCATGATCGAATCCGCCAACGGCATGGACTGGCGGCGCTCCGCCCACTTCGAGTTGACCAAGCGTCCCGTCGCCTTCGACGAAGGCGAGCCTTGGGTTCCGGATCGCATGGAGCGCCCCTTTGTGCTCACAGACAAACACGGCATCCCCCAGGTGCTCTACGTCGCCTGCAAGAAGGGCGAGCACTCCGTGGATCTTGCCCTGCCGCTCAGGACCCGCCCATGAGTATTGTTGCGACGCCGCGTGCCGCAATGCCATCCCTGTCCGCCCGGGAATCCCCTTCCGAGGAGGCCTCATGCACCGAAGAGAGTTCCTCACCCTGACGGCTACCGCCGCCGCGCCGGCCCCCCGCCCCAATATCGTCTACTTCCTGGCCGACGACCTCGGTTACGGCGATGTCGGATACCTCAACCCTCAAAGCAAAATCCTGACTCCGAATATCGACCGCCTCGCCGCGCAAGGCGTCCGCTTCACCGATGCCCACGACCCCACCGCCGTCTGCACCCCCACGCGCTACGGCATTCTCACCGGGCGTTACTGCTGGCGCAGCCGGTTGAAATCCGGCGTCCTCGCTCCCTGGGGCGAAACGCTCATCGAAGAGGACCGCCTCACCGTGCCTGCCATGTTGCGCCAGCACGGCTACCGTACCGCGGCCTTCGGTAAATGGCACTTGGGTTTCCGCTGGCCCACCACCGACGGCGCGCGCCCGAATTTCCGTGATAACCAGTGCAACGTCGCCTTCGACCGCCCAGTGGACGGGGGGCCCATCACTCGCGGCTTCGACTACTTCTTCGGCGTGGATTGTCCGAACTATCCCCCCTACTGCTTCATCGAGAACGACCGCCTGCTCGGAGATCTCTCAAACGTCTTTCCGGAAGCGCATCTGCAGCGCAGCCCAAACCCGGCCTTCGGCCCCATCGACTCGCGGCCCGGCCCCATGCAGCCAGGCTGGCGGCAGGAAGACGTTCTACCCGAGTTGACCCGCCGCGCCGCCGCCTACATCGCGGAACGTGGACCCACGCCGGCCCATCCGTTCTTTCTCTACTTCGCCTGCACCGGTCCGCACACGCCCATCGTCCCCGCCCCTGCGTTCCAGGGCAAGTCGAAGGTCGGACCGTACGGCGATTTCGTGCAACAGGTGGACTCGACGCTCGGCCGCCTGCTGCAGGCGCTCGACCAGGCTGGGCTCGCGCGCAACACGTTGGTGATCTTTACCAGCGACAACGGCCCCGAACGCTTCGCCTACGATCGGATTCGCGAGTTCGGGCACTACTCCATGAGCGCGCTCCGCGGCATCAAGCGCGATGCCTGGGAGGGCGGTCACCGCGTCCCGTTCCTGGCGCGTTGGCCGGGGCGGATCCCGGCTGGTTCGGAAAGCCGCGAAACGATCTGCCAAACCGACTTGATGGCCACTGCCGCGGCTATCGTCGGCCACCGCCTGCCCGCAGGCGCGGGCCACCGCCTGCCCTCAGGCGCGGGCCACCGCCTGCCCTCAGGCGCGGGTGAAGACAGCTACGACATTCTGCCGGCCCTCACGGGCGCAAAGCTCGCCCGCCCCATCCGCGAAGCCACCGTACATCACAGCGCCAGCGGCCGCTTCGCCATCCGGCGCGGCCCCTGGGTCCTCATCGACAGCCCCACCGGCGACGACAACCGCGAACCGGAGTGGTTCCGGCTGGAAAGAGGCTATCGCCCCCACGAATTGCCCGGCGAACTCTACGATTTGAGCGCCGATCCAGCCCAACGGATCAATCGTTACGCGGAGCAGCCCGCCATTGCCGGCGAACTCAAGAGCCTGCTGGAAAAGTACAAACGGGAGGGTCGCAGTGCGCCATAGCGGAATCGTTCTTTCGGGCCTTTGGTTGAGCCTCGGTCTCGCAACGGCGGCCGAACCGTTCCGGCTCACCCTCGCCGCGCCGATTGACCGCTGGGACGAGGCCATCCCGCTGGGCAACGGCCTGATGGGTGGGTTGCTTTGGGGCAGCGGCAACGAACTCCGCCTCTCGCTCGATCGCGGCGACCTCTGGGATCTCCGCCCGCACCCCGCCTTCGTCCAGCCCGGATTCAAATACGCCAAGGTGGTCGAACTCGCCGCCGGCGGGCGCACCGAGGAACTGAACAAGCTGTTCTCGCGCGTCAGCGACTTCCCAACGAAGCTGCCCGGTGCCCGCCTGGTGCTCACCCTCGACTCCCGCTACCAGTCGCGCGAATTCAGTCTGGACATGAAGCAGGCCATCGGCGCAGTGAAGTTCGAAGGTGATTCCGGAGGCTACCAGGCCACCTGTTTCTTCAGTGCCACGGAGCCTGTCGCCCTCATCTTCGTGCCCGGCGCCGCGCGCCTCAGTCTGGTGGCCAATACCGCCGTGAAGACTCTGGGCTACCAGCCCCCTGCCGCCGGCGTCGACGCCCGGCAAGCCTGGCTCGTCCAGGACGCCGCGCTCGGCTTCCGCTACGCCATCCTCGCCGCCAGCCGGCCGGTACGCGACGGCACGCTCACTGCGGTCGCCATCACGACGAACAAAGAAGCCCCGGATCCGCTGGCCCTGGCACGGCAGAGAACGGCTGCGGCGCTCGACCAGGGCTATGAGAAGATGCTGGCGCCCCACGTGCAATGGTGGAACGCCTTCTGGGGCAGATCCTCCATTCAGGTGCCCGACGATCGCATTCTCCAGCACTACAACCTCGTTGAGTACTTCTATGGCGCGGCGTCCCGCCGCGGCGCCCCGCCCATGCCGCTCCAAGGCGTCTGGACCGCCGACGAAGGCAACCTGCCGCCCTGGCACGGCGACTACCACCACGACCTCAACACCCAGCTCACCTACTGGGCCTGTCTCGCCTCCGGCCACTTCGACGAGTGCCGCGGCTTGATCGACTTCATGAACGGGCTCAAGCCGGCGCACGAGGCGTTCGCCCGCGGCTTCTACGGACTGCAACACGGAATCGTCGTGCCCGGCGTCATGTCGCTCGACGGCAGCCCCATGGGCGCATGGTTCCAATACACTCTCTCTCCCACCATGGGCGCCTGGGTCGCCCAGGCATTCTACTGGCAGTGGCGTTATGAAATGGACCCGGACTTCCTCGCCCGCCAGGCCTATCCCTATTGCGCCGCGATCGGCCAGGCCCTGGCCGCACTCCTCCAACCCGACCCCCAGTCCGGCCGCCTGAAGCTGCCACTCTCCAGCTCCCCGGAGATCCACAACAACTCGCAACGCGCCTGGCTCAAGCCCAATTCGAATTTCGACCTCGCTCTCCTCCGCTGGCTCTTCGCGGCCAACGCTGAAATGGCCGCGGCCTCCGGCCAGCCCGCGGAAGCCGATCGCTGGAACGGCTTGCTCGCCCGCCTCGATCCCCTCGCCGTTTCCGGCGAATCCGGCCCTCTGCTCATGGCTCCCGGCGAACCCCTTGCCGAGTCCCACCGCCACCACTCCCAACTCATGGCCATCCACCCTCTCGGCATCCTGAACGTCGAGGGCTCCTCCCGCGACCGCGAAATCATCGCCTCGTCGTTCGCCCAGATCGACGCGCTCGGCACCCGCCAGTGGACCGGCTACAGCTTTAGTTGGATG
Organism: Acidobacteriota bacterium; assembly: GCA_016213725.1. Lineage (GTDB taxonomy): Bacteria > Acidobacteriota > Terriglobia > Bryobacterales > Bryobacteraceae > Paludibaculum. The sequence continues at coordinate 9,069 of JACQZS010000115.1, forward strand.
GCCGCCTTGCGCGCCCGCGCCGGCCGCGGCAACGAGGCCCTGCGCTTCCTCAGCGACTACGTGGAGAGCTTTGCTTTGCGCAATGGATTCCATGTCAACGGGGAGCAGACGCGCAAGGGCCTCTCGGATCTCCACTACCGCCCGTTCACCCTCGAAGGCAACTTCGCCGCCGCCCAGGCCGTCCATGAAATGTTGCTGCAAAGCTGGGGCGGCCGGCTGCGCGTCTTCCCAGCCATGCCATGGCAGTGGAGCGAGGCCTCGTTCGACAGCCTTCGCGCCGAGGGCGGTTTCTCTGTCTCCGCGGAGCGCTGGGCACGCCGCACGCGCCGCGTGGCCATCCGGGCCATAGTGGATCAGCCCCTGCGTTTGCAGAATCCATTCGACGGGCCGAACTTCGAATCCAGCCGGCCTGTGGAACAGGTGGGCGGCGAGATCCGCTGCACGCTCCGCGCGGGCGAGACCCTCGAATTGAGAGCAGCCCCATCCACCCGGCCGGAGTCGGCCATCGCGCGCCGCTTGAAATGGGTCGGCGTCGCTGTCGAAGAGCCGGACCATACCATCTGGGGCGCTGCTCCCCTCTTGGACCGTAGCGGCCAGGTGCATCTCTACGTCGCCCGCTGGCCGGAAGCGAACGTGGATCCGGCCTGGCGCAAGTCGAGCGAAATCGCCCATTACGTCGCTCCCGGTCCCGAGGGACCGTTCCGCTTCTCCGATGTCGCGCTGCGCGGAACTGGCCGGAACACCTGGGACCGCTTCGGCCCGCACAACCCCGAAATCCGCTTCTTTGACGGCAAGTATGTCCTGCTCTACGTGGCTAATCCCGACTACCGCCAGCCGCCCCATCCCCTCAATCAGTCCATCGGAATGGCCGTTGCGGATTCGCCCGCCGGACCATGGCGCAAGGCCGCCCGCGACGGCTTGATTCTCACCGCTTCGCCCGACCCCGCGCACTTCACGCACGGGCGCCAGGTTGTGAACCCTACCCTGCTGCAGGTCGGCGGAAGATTCTACCTGTACTTCAAGACCAGTGGCCCCGTTCCCGGCTCCACCGTCTACGGCTTGGCCATCTCAGATCGCCTCGAAGGGCCCTATGTGATGAATGCCAGGCCGGTCACCTCCGAGGGCGTCACCATCGAAGACGCCACCGCCTTCGAGTGGGACGGCAAGATCTGCCTGCTCACCACCGATAACCACGGCAAGGTCACCGGAGTGCGAGGCGGCGGCGCCCTGTGGGTCTCGGAGGATGGCGTGAACTTCCGGCCTGAGTGGACTCAGCTTGGCTACCACCGGATTCCCGCCTACTACCCCGCATATCAGGAAGGGCGGGTGAAGCAGGTGTACGGCGGCGATCCGAAATTCGAGAGGCCCAAAGTGCTCGTCATCGAAGGGAAGCCCGCTTACCTCTACGCCACCTCCGGCTGGAACGTGACAGGCGGAGCACGGACAGTCTCGCACGTCCTCAAACTGGATCTCCAGCCCACCGATGGCCCGTTGGCGCCGCTGCCCCGCGTCCTCATCATTGGAGACTCCATCTCCATCGGGTACACGCCCGAACTGAAGCGGCTGCTCCAGGGCAAAGCCGTGGTGGAACACAATCCGGGCAACGCCGGCCACACCGGCAGAGGCATCGAGAACCTCGACCGGTGGCTCGGCTCCACTCGCTGGGACGTCATTCATTTCAACTGGGGCCTCTGGGACCTCGCTTACCGGCCGAATGGATCGAAGGACACCGGCCTGGACAAGGTGAACGGCATCCAAAGCTGGCCGCTCCCGGCCTATGAACAACACTTGCGGGAGCTGGTCCAACGCCTGAAGAAGACCGGTGCGCGGCTCGTCTGGGCAACCACCACGCCAGTCCCGGACAATGAGCCCGGACGTTTCAAAGGGGACGAAGTCAGGTACAACGAGACCGCCCGGCGTATCATGCGGGAGAACGGCATTCCGGTCGACGATCTGTACGAACACATGCTCCCGCATGCCGGAGAACTCGCGCTGAAACCCGGCAACGTCCACTACTCCGAAGCCGGCTATGCGTTCTTGGCACGGCGCGTGGCGGCCGCCGTCGAGAAGGAACTGGACGCCCCCGCCCGCCTGGGATCTCAGCCTCAGCCGCGGTAGAGTCCTTCGATCCCCGCACCGGCCAGATCGCCCTCAGCCGCTCCGCCAGGATCCCGCACCAGATCCCGGTCGCCGCCGCGGACGGCGCGCTGCCCCTGTGGCCCTGCTTTCTGGCTGGGCTCTTCCCCGGTCACCTCGTCTGGCAGGGCTTCCGGCGGTGGCAAGCCCTGCCCTAACCTGGTCCTGCTGCGGCTGGCGCCCCTACTTCTTCTTCCGGTTGGCGTGTCTGCCCGTACCGTCGCCCTGGTCGAGGATGCCGCCCGCCGGATTCAGTTGCTGGAGCGCCCCTGCCAGCTTCTTGCGCGCGGCTGAGGCGGCGGGGATTGCCGCTTCGTTCGTCACCGGCGGCTCTTCGAACGGCGCCTTGGTCATGTCGAAGAGCTTGCCTTCCTGATTCAGCTTGAAACTCGCATCGCGGACATACCACTGCCGCGC
>JACQZS010000116.1 GCA_016213725.1 Acidobacteriota bacterium
CCGCAGGCGGCCAGCATCAGAGTCGCGGCCCCAGCGGCCGCCAGCTTCGTCTTGGTACTCCAGAACATTCGAATCTCCCTTGAAAATCCCTTGGTCTGCGCGGCCTGGTTAGTCGAGGACATGCGAGTCTCCGTTGAGAATGCCGGTGGTGCGCTCCACTTCCAGTGCGGCCACGCGCTGATCGTAGACCGCGGCCAGCTTGCGGGTCTTGGCGTCGAGCACCGCCGTCTGCGCGCGCAGCAGGTCGGTCACCGTGGCCAGGCCGTTCGAGTAGCGGTTGCGCAGGATGCGCATCCCCTCTTCGGCCTGGGCCACGCCGGCTTCGGTCACTTGAATGCGTTCCGTGGCGGCGTCGAAATCGGCCTTCGCCTTGGTGGCTTCCAGCTTCACGGCGTTGGTGAACTGCTGTTCGCTGGCCGCCGCCGCGGCCGACATCGCCCGCGCCTCGGCCACCGTGCCCTTCGTGCGCTTCCCGTCGAAGATGTTCCATTCGAGAGAAGCCATGAACATCCAGTTCGCGCCGCCCTTGTTGACGAACTGCTGGCGGTCGGCTTCAAACGCCCCGCGCACGCCGATGCGCGGCAGGTAGCCGGACTTGGCGGCGGCCGCCTGCGCGTCGGCCGCCTGCTTGGCCAGACGGATCTGGCTGATCTCGGGCCGTGCCGCCGGATCTCCGCCCTCCACCGCGCCGGCCGCGGTCAGTTTCGTCGTGAGCGCGTGAGCCGCGTCGAGCGGCAGGCCCAGCCCTTCATTCAGCGCCGCCCGGGCCACTTTCAGGTCGGCCGAACGGCGGATCACCTGCTCTTTCATCGCCGCCACGTGCACGCGGATGGACAGCACGTCCGCCTCTGTCGCCATGCCCGCGTCCCGCACCGTCTCGGCGCGTTTCAGATCGGCCTCAGCCGACTTCTGCGCCTCCTGTGCCACCTGCAGCGCCTGCTCGGCCAGCGTCACGCCGTGATAGGCGCGCGCCACGCCCGCTATCAGCGCCAGCTCGGCCGTCTTCTTCTCGGCCTCGGTCATCTGACGCCCAAGTTCGGCCGCTTTGACGCCGTTCTTCACTCCACCGAAATCGTAAATCAGTTGATCGGCCGTCACCATGCTCTGGAAGTTGTTCAGGGCGTCCGGCCGGTTGAGCTTGTCGATACTGAAGTTGGCCGCCGTGAACTGCCGCTGCGTGAGCAGTGCCCCGAACACATACACGGGATTGTTGCCGCGCTGATAACTTTCGCGGTACTGCACGCGGGGCAAATAGCCGCTCTTGGCCTGTTCCACCCGGCTGCCGGCTGCATCGATGCGCGCCGCGGCCGCCGTCAGCGCCGGGTGGCGCGTCAGCGCCTGCCGCACCGCATCTTTCAATGTGAGTGGTTCCTGCGCCGTTGCCGCAACGGCTAACAAACTGAAGAAAAGGAATCTCGTTCGCACGAATTACCAGATGCGCTTTTCGTTGCCGCGTGACATGTCACCGCCGCCCGCCGATGCGCATCTACAATGACGGAAGAGCCATCATGGAACTTACTGTTAACTCTCTCGGAGACGTTCAGTTCGAGGCCGAAGCGCGCGGCCACAAAGTGGTCTGCGACCAGCCCGAGGACAACGGCGGCGCCAACGAGGGCATGACCCCGCCCGAGTTTCTGCTGGCCTCGCTCGGCACCTGCGCCGGCTTCTACGCCGTTCAATATCTGAAGACGCGCAACCTGCCCATGGAAGGGCTCAAGGTGAAGGTGGTCTGTGAGAAGGTTCTCGGTCCGGCGCGGTTGGAGAACTTCGTCGTCACCATTGAAACCCCCACGGCGCTCAGCGAGAAGGACGTCGAAGGCGTTCGCCGCTCCGCCGAAAAGTGTCTGGTCAAGAATACTATGCTGATGCCGCCGGCGATGTCGGTCGCCATCACAAGCGCGGGTCAGTAAACGCAATAGAATGGTTGGGTGCCCAACGCATCCGCCAGTTCTCCTGAAGTCGAATGGGCGCGGCGTCTGCTCGAAGGTGACGCCACGGCTTTTACCCCGTTCGTCGAGAGCTTCCAGCACCGCATCTTCCAGTACACCTGGTTGATGTGCGGCCAACGGGAAGACGCCGAGGAGGTGGCCCAGGACACGCTCCTCAAGGTCTTTGAAAGTTTCGATCAGTTGCAGGACCCCAGCCGGGTAAAGGCGTGGGTTTTTCGGATCGCGAAGAACTACTGCCTGATGAAGCGCCGCAAAAGCGTCTTCGCCCCCGACCGCGAATACTCGCTCGATGAGCTGCTGCCCGGCTCCGAGGAATCGGCCCGGACCATTCAAGTGGCTGACAGCGGGGCACTTCCGGAAGAGCAGGTGCTGCGCGCCGAGCTGGCTTCGCACCTCGAAGAGGCGCTGGCCGAGCTGCCGGAACTGTATCGGAGTGTGGTGTTGCTGAGGGACGTGGAGGGGCTCTCCACGTCGGAGGCTGCCGAAGTGCTTGATATTAAGGAAGATGCCGTAAAACAAAGGCTTCATCGGGGGCGGTTGGCCCTGCGCAAGAGCCTGGCGCGCTACACGCCTGCGGGTACCGGGGAGGCAAGCCGGTGACAGAGCACAAACATCAGCATAATCAGAAAGATCCGGCCTGTCTGGAGGTCTTTGCGAAGCTCTCCGAGTACCTCGACGGGGAGTTGGACCGGCTCGAGTGCGACCACATCGAAGAGCACATCGCGGACTGCCCGCCGTGCGTGGAGTTCCTGCGGGGGCTCAAGCGGTGCGTCGAGACGTCGCGCGAGTTCGAGGGGCAGGGCAACTGCCCGAAGATGCCCCCCGAAATGGAAGAAAAGCTGCGCGAAGCGTGGCAAAACGCGCTAAAACGACGCGAAAACGCGCACTAAACTGCCGTTTTCTGCACAAAAACGAAGGGGGCCGCGCGGGATGCGCGGCCCCCTCTCTCATTCTGCGGGTTAGCGGGTGGTGCGAAGGTAGGCCAGGACGTCGGCCATTTCGGAGTTCTGGAAGTGCGGCCACTGGACGCCCTTGGCGGCCATCTGCTTCTTCATCGACGGGCCGTGGCCCCAGAGGACGGCCACCATGCCGAAGGAGTTATCGGACTCGCCGTGGGTCAGCTTGGGCATGTTCGAGGAGGTGTGGCAGTTGGCGCAGCCCTTGGCGGAAAAGGCCTTCTCGCCGCGCGCGGCGACGCCGCCTTCATCGGCGAACTGGAGAGCCCAGAGGTAGCCGACCAGGCGCTTCATCTCTTCGGGGCGGAGTTCGTCCCTCTGCGGCGCTTTGCCGGGGTGGTTCCACATGGCGGCGGCGAAGTCGGCGGTGGATTTCAGGGTGCCGGACTTGCCGAGGGCCTTGGCGCCCTTGTGGCAGCCGGCGCAGCCGCGGGCCTTGAAGAGATCCTCGCCGGTGGCGGCGGAGGCGGGGGAGAACTGAGGCTTCTGCTCCTTGGCTCCGGGCAGGTTCTGGAGATAGATGGTGATGTCGTTCATCTCCGGGGCGGTGAGGGTGGGCATCTTGACGTTCTTGGCGGCCATGGCGGATTTCATCTGGGGGGAATGGTTCCACATCTGGCGGCCGAGTTCGATGGGATCGGTGACGGAGGCCCACTTGAGGACATTGGTGCCGGTGGAGGCGCTGGTGGCGCCGATGTTGTGGCAGGAGGCGCAACCCTTTTCGACGAAGGCCTTGCGGCCGCGTCCGGCATCGCCCTTCTTGTCGAAGAAGCGGGCGGCGAAGAAGTAGGCGAAGAGATCGGCGGCCTGCTGGCTATCGAGCTTGGGGGCAGCGACGCCGGCCTTCTCCATGGCGCTCCACATCTGGGGAGCGTGGTTCCACATCTGGGAGGCGAGCAGCGAAGGGGTGTACTCGCGGCTGACCGTGCGTCCGAGGTCGGGGCCGACCTTGCCGCCTTCGCCGTTCAGGCTATGGCAGCTGACGCACTTCTGCTCACGGAAGAGATTGGCGCCGCGGGTGGCGTCGCCGAGCGGCACGGCGGCAGAGCAGACGGCGGCGGCGGCCGCGGCGATCAAAACAATCCTGGTGGTCATCAAGCCCTCCTGACGGCAATCGAATCAGTGAGTTGCAACCGGGGCGGAGAGGCCCGTCCCGGTTCTACATCAGCAGCCGAACGCCGCCCGTGAAGGTGTGTGCACGGAAGCCTTCGACCGTATAGACTGCCTGGCTCATGCCATAATAGCGCCACTCGGAGAAGAACTCCAGTCTTTGCGTGACAGGCAGATGCAGGCGGCCCTGGGGCTGGTAGTAGTGCATGCTGCGGGTGCCGTCGGTAGTGACGAAGGACCCGCCGAAGGTGAGCCGTCCGCTGTAATTCTTGGCGATGGGCAGGCGGAGATCAGCCAGGAGCGTGCCGGTGTGGGCGTTGTCCTGGTAGTGGGAATGGACGGGGAAAAGGCCCAGCGGGTAGAGGTAGTCGATGTCGCTCTTGATGAACGACCGCTGGTAGTCGGCGATGACGCTGAGGTTCTTGCCGCCCTTGGGCAGCCACTGCAGGGAGCCGTTGATGGCCTGGGAGGAGGAGAGGTAGTTGACGCCGGCGTTGGGATTCTTGTTGTCGAAGAAGGCGTAGGTGGCGTTGAAGTAGAGTTCCTTGGGCAGCGTGAGGCGGCCCTGGAAGCGGGTGCGGCGGGTATCGTAGAGGCCGGTGCGGTAGTAGGTCTTTTCGCCGTCCATGAACTCCAGGTCGCCCGTGAGCGAGAGGCGCTGGATGGGGCGGGCGTTGAAGCCGGCCACCCAGCCTTTGCGCTTGAGTTCGCCGCGGTCGGGCTTGCCGGTGACGGAGTAGGTGGAGGCCTTCATGACGGAGTCGCCCCATTCGTAGCGGTAGCCGCCGCGGACGGTGAAGTTCTTGAGGATATCGAAGAGGGCTTCGGCCTGCTGTTTGTTGCGGGTGACTTCCAGGCGTTCGCCGTCCTTGGTAACGACTGGCATGCCGGTGGTGGGGTTGAGATAGAGGGTGGCGTTGAGGGTGCCGTTTCCGTCGGTATGGAAGCGGTCTGTTTCCCATGACTCGCGCAGGCGTAGGCGGCTGCCGACGCGCGCCTCGGCGCCAAAGCTGCCCGAGGTATGGGGCATGGTGGCATTGCCGTAGAAGCGGTCTGTAGTGCCGGAGAGGATGACCAGCGGATCGATGGGATCGACGATCTTGCCGTTGGCGGTCTGGTAGAACTGCGAGTCCGTCTTTGGCTTGCTGCGGATGAAGGAGCCGTAGAGGTCGAGCCAGGAGAGCGGCGAGGCGGTGAGGAGGGCCTTGGTGTAGGCGCCCTTGGTGCGGGCCTCATAGCGTTGGGAGCCACTGCTGAGGATGAGCCACTGCCCCATGTAGGGGGTGGTGCGGTTGCCGGCGACCGGGGCGGTGGAGTAGACGCTCTGATTGTCTTCGTAGAAGCGGCCGCCCTCCTCGAGGGTGACGTGCCAGCGCTTCATTTCGACGCGCAGGCCGCCGCGGACTTCGTTCATGCCCCAGTCGATGACGTTGCGCAGGGCGTACTCGTTGTAGTCGAGCACGAGCGGAGTGACGCCCCAGCCATAGCTGGAGTTGCGGGTGTAGCCGAAGTAGGGGATGAAGCGTCCGGCGGGAAAGAGCTCCAGATTGTTGTCGAAGTTGCGGATCTTGGTGTCCATGGAGCGCTGGTCGAAGTAGATGCCCTTGTCGTAGGTGGGATCGGCGAAGGAGGGCAGGTTGTTGAAGTAGGCGATGTTGGAGTAGTTGCCCACGTAGCGGTACTTGCCGCGCTTGTCGGCGGTGATGCGGGCGGTGTTGTAAGGATCTCCGCCCCAGTTGAACATCTGGAGGCGCAGCGAGTCGAGGAGCTTGGAGTCTTTGGGGGTGAGGGCCACGTCGGAGCCGATGAGGCGGGTGCCCTGGCGGAGGTTGACGACGCTGCGATAGGTGTTATAGTCGCCGCCCCAGCCGACCCAACGGGCGCCGATGTCGACGTAGCCGCTGAGGACCTTTTCGGAAGTGGGCGAGGTGGAGGCCGCCTCCTCCTGTTTGGCCGGCGCGGGTTTGGTTTCAGCCGGCTTGGTTTCAGGCTTCTGCTGGGCGGACTGAGCGGCCCCGGCGGCGGAGACTTTTTGGATGCGGGCCTTGCCGCCGCGGCGGGCCGAGGCGGTTTTCTTCGCGGTCTTCTTTTTCGCTTCCTGATGAACGGCGGGAACCTGCGCCAGAAGCGCCAGCGGCAGGACGAATGCCAGTAGAACTCTCATCGCTCGCTTCCTTTATCTCGTCAGGGACTTGTCTGCGTTGGAGCCGTGCACTTTCTGGTGGCAGATGGTGCAATTGCGCCAGCGCGGGCTGCGCATGTCGTGGAACGCGGGAGGGATGCCACCGATGGCGGCGCCCTTCGGAGGCGACTGGATGTTGGAGTGGCACTCGAGGCAGAGGTTGGCGACCTCGGAGCGCTTCATCATACGCGGGTTGCCGGAGCCGTGGACTTCGTGGCAGATGGCGCAGGACTCGTTCTTGACCGGGGCGTGTTCGTAGACGAACGGGCCGCGCTTGTCGGCGTGGCAGTTGAAGCATCCGGGTTCCTGGCCGGCGGAGACGCGGTTGTTCTGAGCGAGGAAGCCGGCG
>JACQZS010000121.1 GCA_016213725.1 Acidobacteriota bacterium
ACGCCCATCAACTGCTACGACTTTTCGCCGGAGGACGTGGACCTTTCGCAGCTGATCGTGGTGAACTGCGTCTCGAAGATGTATGCCATGACCGGCTTCCGGGTGGGCTGGGCGGTGGCGTGCAAGGAACTGGCGCAGGCGATGGCGACCATCCAGGGGCAGCAGACTTCGGGGACCGCGACGCCCTCGCAATGGGCGGCGGTGGGTGCGTTGAACGGGGTGCAGAACTCGATCGAGGCGCTGCGCCTGACGCTGGAAAACAACCGCAACATCCTGATGGACCGCTTTTCGGCGTTCCCGGGCGTGCGGGTGACGAAGCCGGACGGCGCGTTCTACTGCTTCCCGGATTTCTCCAACTACCAGAAGGATTCGCAGAAGCTGGCGGAGTTCCTGCTGGAGCGCGTGCGGGTGGTGACGGTGCCGGGCAAGGAGTTCGGCATGGAGGGCCATCTGCGGATCAGCTACTGCGGGACGATCAAGGAGATCACCGAAGGGCTGGAGCGCATCCGCTGGGCTCTGGATCCGACGGCTCCGAACGAGATCTACCTGGGCGGACGCCGCCTGGTGCGCGACTGGATGTAGGAGGGAAGGCGGAGCGATGAACATCTACACCGACATTCCATCGCCGGCGATGAAAGAGGCGGGCCTGGCCGCGTCGGTCTACGGCCTGCAGAACCACGGGCTGGCGAACCTGCGGCGCGTCTACTGGAACCTGCCGGAAGCGGCGCTCTACGAAGAGGCGATCTTCCGCGGGGAGGGCCGGCTGGCGGCCGAAGGGCCGTTCGTCGTGCACACCGGCAAGCACACCGCCCGGGCGGCGGCCGACAAGAGCGTGGTGAAGGAGCCGACTTCGGAAGGCTATATCTGGTGGGGCCAGCACAACCGTCCGTTTTCGACGGAGAACTTCAACACTCTCCTGGCGCGGCTGCAGGCCTACCTGCAAGGGCGCGACGTGTTCGTGCAGGATTGTTTCGGCGGAGCCGATGCCGATTACCGCCTGCCGGTGCGGGTGATCACCGAACAGGCCTGGCACAGCTTGTTCGTGCGCACCATGCTGCTGAAGCCGGCCACGCTGGACGGCTACCGCAACCACGTGCCGGAGTTCACCATCATCGCCGCGCCGGGCTTCAACGCCAGCCCGCTGATCGATTCGACGCGCACCGAGACGTTCATCATCCTGCACCTGGCGGCCCGCATGGCGATCATCGGCGGCACGTGCTACGGCGGCGAGATCAAGAAGACCGTCTTCACGGTTTTGAACGCCCTGCTGCCGTTCGACAACGTGCTGCCGTTGCACTGCTCCGCCAACGTGGGGCCGGACGGCGATACGGCGATCTTCTTCGGGCTCTCAGGCACCGGCAAGACGACGCTATCGGCGGATCCCGCGAGGCGGCTGATCGGCGATGACGAGCACGGCTGGTCTCCCAACGGCGTGTTCAACTTCGAGGACGGCTGCTACGCGAAAGTGATCCGGCTGTCGCCGACGGCCGAGCCGCAGATCTACGCCTGCACGCGGCGCTATGGGACGATTCTCGAAAACGTGGTGTTCGATCCGCGCACGCGCAAGCTGGACCTGAACGACGACCGGCTCACCGAGAATACGCGGGCGGCCTATCCGCTGTCGTTCATCGACAACGCGCTGCCGGAGAAGCAGGCCGGGCATCCGAAGAACGTGGTGTTTCTGACCTGCGACGCCTCCGGCGTGCTGCCGCCCATCGCCAAGCTGACGCCCGACCAGGCCGTATACCATTTCATGAGCGGCTACACGAGCAAGATCGCGGGCACGGAGATCGGGCTGGGCACGGAGCCGGAGATCACGTTTTCAGCGTGCTTCGGAGCGCCGTTCATGGTGCATCACCCTTACCGCTACGCGCAGATGCTTAAGGCGCTGATCCTCCAGCACGGCGCCACGGTGTGGATGGTGAACACGGGCTGGACCGGCGGGCCCTTCGGCGTAGGCAAGCGGATCTCCATCCAGCACACGCGGGCGCTGCTGAACGCGGCGCTGGCAGGGCACCTGGAGAGCGTCGAGTTCTGGCAGGATCCGGTGTTCGGCGTACTGGTGCCGAAGCACCTGGACGGCGTGCCGGATTCGATTCTGGATCCGGCGTCCACCTGGCCGAGCAGGGAGGAGTACCGGGCGAAGTACGACACGCTGGCGGCGCGGTTCATTGAGAACTTCAAGCTGCTGGCCGGCCAGGAGCACGTGCCGCCGGAGCTGGCCGCGGCCGGGCCTCACCGCTGACCGGATGGTCAAGAAGAGTTAAGCCAGGTTAAAGGTGGCGCGGGGAGGCTAACCCCGCGCCGGTTTCTCGCGTTCATAGGGGTGGAAGGCAAATTGAGAGATTCCGGGCAGGCGCCGCCCGGAGCGGAAAGCGAGAAACTACCATGAGAACCAGACTCTTCAGCTTCTGCTTCAGCGCCCTGATCGGACTGCTGGTGCTGGGCCTGATCCCAGCCAACGCCAACAGCTCTGCCACGATCCGCTTTCGCCTGACCGAGCCGGCCATGCTGGCAGAGACCGCACTGCCGGCCGGAACGTACACGGCGCACCAGGTGCAGGTGAGCGGGGACTTTCCCGTGCTGCTGGTGGAGTCGGAAAACGGAGTGCGGGTGTTCGTGCCCGTGCAAATCTCGGAGTTGCGTCATAACGACACGAGCGCGCACGTCCTGCTGCAGAGGGAAGACGGGCTGCCGCGGCTGGTCGGATTCCAGTTTGAAGGAGAGCCGACGAGTTTCTCCGTCCTCGGCCACTCACTCACCCCACGGGCTTGAATGCGCCTCCCTGCGCGCATTCGTATGCTCCCCCGGCGCGGAAACCCCTGCACGCGCCGGGGGCGCTTCTGCTAGGGCGGCTGGGTGGTTCTGCAGGGGTAAAGTGGAGTTTGGTATCTTGTAGTACAAATGCGTCTACTTTCCCTCGCCGCCATGTTTTCCGCCGCCGCGCTGTTGGTCCCGGCCGTTTCCGCCCAGGAGCAAAAGGAGAAGGAAGCCGAAGAGTACCACCGCCATCACTTCGGCATCCTGATGGCGGGCAGCCATAACACGGAGAAGAACGGGTTTACTCCGGGCGCAGATTACGAGTTCAGATTCCTGCGCCACCTTGGCGTGATGGCGACCTACGAGCACGTAGGTGGTGGTTTCCGCGAGGACCTGCTGGCCCTCACTGCGGCGGTGCACCCCTGGAAGGGGCTCGAACTGCAGATAGGGCCAGGTTGGGAGCGGGAAACCGGCAAGCATGAGGCGACGGCGCAGGAAGGATCGTCCACTGAATCCGGCGGCCGCCGGGCGCTGCTGCGGTTGGGGGTTGGATACGATTGGGAGATCGGGAAGCACATGACGATCGGTCCGGATTTCGCATTCGACTTCCTGCACGGCGAAAAGGTCTTCGTCTACGGCGTGACTATCGGTTTCGGCTTCCGGGCGCGGAAGTAGACGGACAAGCGTGGCGTAGTTCCGCCGAGACCACTGCCGGTTGGCGTTTTAGAGCATAGCCCGTCCTGTTTTCAGCACATTGGCTTCGTGCCGCCTGCCACGGGCCGGGGGGCCTGCGTAGGCTTGTCCGGCTGGTAGGAAAAGCCGCGAATCGGTTGTCCACCGGTGGCCGGCGCCGGAGGTCCACACTGAGGCTGCCGGCGCAGCCTGCATGCGGGCGCAGCCACGGCCCGCTCCTTCTGGTGCACTCGGGCGGTGTCCCGAAATCGTGCCGGCGGGCTAGTTGCCGTCCGGCGCGGCGCCGGCGGGGGCGGAATTCACCGGCACGACACGAACCTGGATCTGGATGGGCTCAGAGTCCGCGCCGGATTCGAAGAGCAGGGTGTGGAGGCCGGAGAAGCCCGGGCCGAGCTGCCAGGTGAAGACCCCTTCTTCGGGGTCGAGTGACGAACCGACGGGCAGTTGATTCGTGGCGGTCACTCCGGGGCTGCGGGCGCGCCAGGCAGAGAAGCGCCTTGAGGCGGGGAGGTGGATTTCGATGCGCTCCAGATCGGAGACCTCGATGACCGCCGGCGTGCCGTCCGGGGACGGCGGAACGGGCAGCAGGGGCGTGGCGTCGGAGTAGCCGGTGCGATAGAGGGGCTCCGTGGTGGCGGGATTGGGGCTGGGCCGTGCGGCGTGCCAGGACGCCGGGCGTGCGGCGCGGGCCAGCGCGCTCGACGGCTCCGGCAGGGCCGCCGGGTTGGGGCCGTTGACGCCGTTGGAGATGAAAAAGTAGCGGCTGCCGATGCCGTCGGCGCGGCCGGCGTTGTCTGTGACGCTCCAGGCGATGCTGTGCATGCCGTTCGCCAGCTGGGTGGTGTCGATGTAGAAGTAGCCGACGCCGCCGTTGTGGTTCAGGCAATCTGGGAAGAGCGTGGCGATGTCGGAGCGGTATTGATTGTAGGTGGGCCGCCCGATCATGGCGCCGTCCAGGTAAACGGCGAGAGTGGAACCGTCGGTGGCGATGGCCTGCGGGGGCGGGGTCAGGGCCCAGCCGAAGTCCACGTAGCTGGCTCCGGAGACGGTCTCGCCCTGGCCGGGAGTATCCAGAGTCCCGAAGGGCTTCACGGCATGGGCGTTATCGACCGATATCAGCTTGGTGCCGAGCGTGGTGGTCTTGCCTTCGACATCGGTGGCGATGGCGTGCAGTGTGTAGGTGCCGTTGCCCATGGGGCCGGAGGGATTGGGCAGGAAATTGGTCAACAGCATGTACCCCCAACCTCCGCGATAGTTGCGAGGCCGGTCCGGGTAGGCCGCCGCCACATCGGGGCGGGCATCGGGGACGAAGACGGCGTCGCCGATGAAAACGAGACCGTTGGGGGCAACCGCTTCGGAGCCGACTTTGCTGCGCCAGATCTGGACCGTTGTGACGCCGATGTCGTCCAGCGCCCAACCGGTGACGGGAACGTTGCCGGCGAGGTTGGAGGAGTTGTTGGCGGGGGTCTCAAAGAGTCCGAAGGGCGCCTGGGTGGTCCCGTTGGCCATGCTGTTGAGGAACATCCGGATGTACTGCGGGGAGTTGGTGGCGCCGGTGGCGGTGACGGTGATAGTGCCGTCCATGGAGGCCGGACTGGGCAGGGCGCTACTGTTGACCTGCACGGAGAGCCGCGTGGGGCCGGTGCCCGAGGTGGGGGTGACGGTGAGCCAGGAGCGGTTGGAGGAGGCGGTCCAGGTGACAGTGCCGGTGCCATTCACCCCGAGTTCCACGTTCTGAGCGGGCGTGACGACGGTCCCGCTCTGGGTGGCGCCGAAGTAGAGGGTGGAGCGGCTGAGGGAGATCGTTGCAGTGGGGACAATGACGTGTTCGATCACGACGGGCCATGGCGCGTAAGCCTGGTTGACAGCGATGGCGCCCTGGTACAGGACGGCATAGATGTAGTAGCTGCCGGCGGGCAGCGCGGAGGTGGTCCAGGCGTAGCTGCCGGTGGCCGGGTTGAGTCCGCTGGCGATCAAAGTGCCGCTGAAGCCGGTGCCGGTCTGGTCGAAGTAGAGCGACATGGAAACCGCGGCTGTTCCCTGAAAGACGTAGTTCCAGCCAATGTTGTAGCTGGAATCGGCGCGCTCGAGGGCGGTGAGCTTGACGCTGCGGACCCAGAACTGGCGGGGGGCGCTGAATTCATGCGGATCGACGCGGAAGTTGTCCACCAGGCCGTTCCAGCCGGTCTTCGAGCCGAAATCGAGGGGGTCGAGCGGCAGGTTCTTCAAATCCAGGTTGATGGTATCCAGGACGTTGGCGCCCTGCCGGTGGCGGAGGATGATGTCGTCGCTGACGTTCTCGGCGGTCTCGCCGGCGACTTTCCAAACGATGCGGGCAATGGAACCGGCATTGATGTCCCGGTCTCCGGCGAGCCCCAGTTCGGCGGTGAGGATGCGGTAGCGGCTGGTATCGATGCGGTAGCTATTGCCGCGCTTCGTCCACCACAGGGGATAGAGGTAGGGGTCGCCGACATTGGGCGCCACGGCAGGCGCGCTGGTGCCGGTGAGGACGCGGTTCTGGCCGAGTTGGACGCCGGAGGGGAGTTCCAGGGCCATCTGGGCGACAGTCAGGCCCGTGACGTTTACGAACCTGTCTATGTCCGTGAGCGCGTCCATATCCCAGGGGTTGAGCAACTGGGTGGTGGCGAAATCGTCGGAGCTGCCGCTGGGGGATGGGGAGGTGAACGACAGGGTAGGGATGTCGTCGATATTCCAGCGGCCGGGAGCATAGCTGCAGCCGGAGGTAGAGCCTGCCGGGCAAACGGCGACATAGTAGGAGCCGAGGGGCAGGCCGCCGGCGTAGAAAGAATAGGGGCTGGACTTGCTGCGGTCGATCTGGCCCAGGAAGCCGTTGGCGGCGCTGGTGTCGGAGTCGAGGTAGATGTCGGCGGAAGAGGCGCCGGTCCAGGCGATGTTGCGGGAGAGGGAGGGATCCTCCTCGACGAGGCGGGCCCAGTCGAGGGAGAGGGCGACGCCGGAGAGGGCAACGGGGTCGATGCGGAGGGAGTCGGCGGCCTGGGCGGTCCAGGCCTGGCCGGCGGCGGTGCCGAGGGAGTCGAGGCGAATGGAGTGAATCCACCAGCCGGGCATGACGAAGAGGGAATTGGAGACGTTGACACCGTTGACGAGGGTGTTGTTGGTCCAGAGGATCTGCATCGTCTGCGAGGTGGAAGGCGGGAAGGTGGAGGACATAGGTCCGCCGGAGAGGCTCATGCGGAGGAGGAGGCGCTTGTATTTCGTCGTGTCGATGGGGAACTTCGTGCCGATCTTGCCGGTATTGACGGCGTAGGGGTTGCCAGGGTCAAGGAGCCAGAAGTTGGGATCGGTGTTTGCCGAGGTAGCCGAGAAGACGCCGTTGGTGAAAGAGAGGCCGGAGAGGTTTGAAGCGGGTTGATCGACGCTGGAGGTGTACCAGCCGAGGTCGGTACGCTGGTTCATGTCCCAGGGGTCCTGCATGGAGCGCGTGGCGAAGTCGGCGGCTGGACGGATGGACTCTACGGTGGCGGGCTGGGAGACCGTGATCTGGGCGGACGCGGGCCCGGGGGAAAGAAGAAGAGCAGCGAAGAGGGTGTAGAGATAGTGACGGGGTGCCCAGGAAAGATGCATAGAGTTCAACCTTTCCTAATTATCGACCAGATTCTGGAAAACCTGAGGTTTGGGCAGGCTGTATTTGCGGGCTACCGGTCGGAGCGGCGTTGGCGGCGCCCTTTGGCGGCGACGGTGACCGGGGCCTCTGGCGGCGCCTCTCGAATCAAGTTCCCGGGGAGGGGCTGGCTGGGATCGACCATGAAGGCCTCGTAAGCGTCAGCGACCTCATTGGCGGGGCCGTCGGCGACGACAACACCATGATGGAGCCAGATGGCGCGGTTGCAGAAATTACGGACGGTGTAGGTGCTGTGGGAGACGACGAGGAACGTTTTGCCTTCTTTGCGGAGCCCTTCGATGCGATGCTGGCATTTCCCCTGGAAGTTGGAATCACCAACGCCGAGGATCTCGTCAATGATGAGGATGGAGGGATCGCAATGCGTGGCGATGGAGAAGGCGAGCCGGAGGACCATACCGGAGGAGTAGGTACGGAGGGGCTCATCGATGAAGTCGGCGAGTTCGCTGAAATCCAGGATTGCCTGGAATCGTTCCTTGGTCTGTTTTTCGTTCAGGCCGAGGATGGCGGCATTCATGATGAGGTTTTCGCGGCCGGTCAGATCAGGATGAAACCCGGAACCGAGTTCGAGCAGCGGGGCGATGGTGCCGTTTACCTGGATGGAGCCGGTGTCTGGCTCAGCCAACCCTGAGACGAGAGCGAGCATGGTGCTCTTGCCGGCGCCATTGGCGCCGATGAGGGCTACGGCTTCCTCTGCCTGCACGGTGAAGGAGACATCGCGAAGTGCATAGAAGCCTTCTTCCTGATTGGAAGACTGCGAGACCATGTCGCGAAGATGGTCGCGAAGCAGAGACTTCTGCTTCCGGTGACGGAAGATTTTGGAGACGCCCTGAACAGAGATGAGGCTCATGACTAGAGGTATTCGTAGAACTTGCGTTCGACCCGCCTGAAGATGATCAGGCCAAGAACCATGGAAATGACAGAGACCGCCGCAAGTTTCGCGAGCAGGATCGTCGAAGGGGACCGTCCCTGAAGGACAATATTGTGAGTGGCGAGGATTAGCGCCGCGATCGGATTGAACTGATAGAGCGGGCGCATCCTCTCCGGGACCATATCGAAGGAATAGACGATGGGGACAACCCAAAACAAGACCAGGTTGATCGACTCCACGATGTAGCGCATGTCTCGCACCACCACATAAATGGCGGAGCAGGCGAGCCCCAGGCCGATGAGGCACAACAACTCGAGGCCCCAAACCACGGGCAGCCACAGCCAGTGAATGTTCATCCCCAAGCCGCCGATGAAGACAAAGACGACGAGCAGACCCAATTGAATGAGAAGGTGGGGCACGTTGGAGAGAATCGAGGCGATGGGAATCACCTCGCGCCGGAAAGGGTTCCGCTTGATCAACCCGGCATTATCAAGAACCGACGTGGTGGCGCTTTGCCAAGCAACAGTGAAGAAGTTAAAGGTGATCACCCCAGAGAGGATGTGCAGCGGAAAGTGCGGGATGGAATTGCGAAAGATCGTAGTGAAGACGTAGGTCCAGACGGCCATCATGACCAGCGGATTCAGGAGGGACCAGAAGATACCGAGAGACATGTGCCGGTATCGGATCGTGAAATCCTTGATGACTA
This sequence comes from Acidobacteriota bacterium, assembly GCA_016213725.1. Lineage (GTDB taxonomy): Bacteria > Acidobacteriota > Terriglobia > Bryobacterales > Bryobacteraceae > Paludibaculum. Next base: position 8,692 of record JACQZS010000121.1, read on the forward strand.
GTTTTCGAACGAGATAAAAGTAATCGCCTGTCCACATTTGAGCAGATCCTGCGTGAACGCCTGACTGTTGGTTGATCAGCCGCTTAGATGAGCGGTGTCGCGGCCAAACATCAATGATAGCTAGTTCCCAACCCAGGGCGCAAGAAGCGGCAGGCCGCTTGCAAGGAAGTCGAAGCGCACAACCTCCGAGTGCAATCGTCAAATCAGGAAGCAAGCAATTCTGGACCTTCAGGCCTCAGAGCGCTCCCCAACTCGCACTGAGGAGCGCTCTAAGTCCAGCGGAGACAGAGGCAAAGCCGGCAATCCCGCAGACATGAAGTTTTCAAAGATCCTTGAGCGCCCGCGCGGCAATCATCCGAGGTGAGAGCAAGGGGGCTCTGGCGGTGGGGGCGCGTTATTGCCTGGCCATTTTCTGGTGCAGGGCGCCGGTTTCCTGGATGCACTTGCGGTTGGCTTCCTGGTAGAGGTCGACGAAGAGCTGCCGGTCGTGGTGGTTGAGTTCGGGCGAATTGGCGGCTTTGACGAGATCGGGGTGGAGGTCAGCGTCTTTGGGGGAGATGGCTTCGTTTTGTGCGGCCTTCTTCGACTTGGAGGCGCGGATGGCCGCTTCCCGGGAGGCATGGACTTTGCCTTCGTTGACCAGGAAAGGATTGGTGCGGCCGATGACAGGATCGGTTCGTTTCGTAATCTCAGTGAGTTCGGCGAGCGGCGCGATGGAAGCGACAGCGGCGACGATGTTGGCCGGCTGCTGGAGGAGGACCATGCGCTGGGTCTGGAGCTGGCGGAGGCAGCTGAGGGCGCGGTCATAGGATCGCTCGAGTTCGCGGCGGTAGCGGGCGGTGCGGTTGAGGCGCGCGGCATCGACCTCGTCGTAGGTTGGGTCCGTTTCGGCGAGGAGCGAGGTTTCGACCTTGCGGGCGCGGCGGAGGTTCCAGCCGGCGGTGAGGAGGCGGTGGAAATACTCTTCTTCGATGGGGCCTTCGGGGCGGGTATCGCGTTGGAGGGCCAGGCGGTAGGATTCGAATTCGGGGGACTCGTGGAGGTCGAAGACTGGTTTCTTGGAGGTGAAACCGTCTTTGGTGGAATTGGCGACGGAGCGGGCTTTGCCTTCGGGGGATTGGGGTCCGGTGGAGAGGCGGGCGTTGGCCTGATTGGCGGTGATTTGAGCTGCGGATGCCATAAGATTCGAGTCCTTTCGTGGGTGGAAATAAGAAGCCCCGGGGGTTAGCCCGGGGCGGGAAATAGACAGCCCCGGGCTTACACCCGGGGAAGAGCAGGCGCGTAGGCCTGCTCACGATTTAAGGATGGCATGGAGTGTCAAGTGTTTTCCGGAAAATGGCAGATGGTTTTGTTGCAAGGAAAGGAGATAGCCGCCGGAGAAGTGCTGTGACTGAATGCAGGCTTGCCTGTGCCATCATATGACTTGACCTTGCGAGTGCTGAGTTGCAGGCGATCAGCAGTATCGTCATTGGGCGCGACGCGCCAACCGGCGATCTGCCAATGGGCCTGACTAGAAGGAAGATCCATGGAAGTAAAGAAAGAGACGGTTGAGATTGAGGTAATTCGGTGCAGCGTCACATGCCGGCCCGATTCGGTCGAGCGCTTTCTGCATATCGTGTTCATCCTCATGCTCTTCTACGCGGCATTGCTGCTGCCGCCGGTCAAAGTCTCAGCCGCCGGGAGCGGTGTTGACGGTTCTCATCTGTTTGCCACCAACTACTACCCAAATCATGGGGTCGTGTTCGGCCGCGATGTGGTTTGGACATACGGTCCGCTGGGCTACTTGCAGGATCCACAGGACATTGGCAACAACCTGGTGGTTGCGAATGCAATCCGGATGGGCTGCTGGTGCATCCTGCTGGGCGCTCTGGGGGTCCTTGGTTGGCGCGGATGGGAAGATCTGCTTCGGGCGGGCACATTTTTGCTTGCAGTAGTACTGGCAGGGCGGATTCTGCTCTTTGGCTTCGACTACTTTATTTTGTGCGCCATGTACGCATTAGTTCTCGTGTATTGGCGCGGGCGAGGGCGGATCGCTGTGCCGATTCTCCTTGCGGCGCTGACCGGGGTGCTGATGCTGTACAAGTTTTCCGGGTATGTCGGCGCGTTGTTGATTGTGTTTTTGCACATCTCGCTCAACGCGCGCTCGTGGATTGCGGAGAAGCGAATCGCGGACGGTGCGGGCGCGCTCGCGATCACTGCGGCTGGACCCATGGCTTACCTCTGCTATCATTTCTCATTCAGCGACCTGTTCACGTACATCCGTGGTGGACTGGAGCTCTCCTCTGGCTATATGGAAACGATGGGACTGGAGGCGTCGTTTCGCGACTCCTTGTTTGCGCTCATCATCATCGTTCTTTTCGGTTTTCAGTTGGCCTTGGGCGTGATCCGCAAGGTTACGCCCCTCCCTGAGACCGCACTCCTGGCCGTGATGGGGTTGCTGTACTTCAAGCACGGCTTTGTCAGGGCGGATGGGCATGTCATGCACTTTTTCGCAATGGCGATGGTTTTGTCAGCCGTCAGCTTTTGTATTCAAAAGCCTGGACTCTCAGGTTTTTCCTGGGCTGTTCCACTATATTGCGCGATTGCTTTCATCGGGTACACGGCGCTCACCTCAATCGACTCCGGATATAGACCACGTACGTGGCTGATTGCCGAGAACATGCGGCCATGGGAGGACCTCACGAAATGGCCCGAGACCAGCGCGCGCCAGAAGGCGGAGGCGGAAAAGTCGTCTTCGTGGGCAAATCTGCCAGTGCGCATTCGTCAAGAGATCGAAACTACCCGGTCGATCGTGTTTCCCCAGGAGTTGTCGTATGCAGCTAGCGGCCGTTTTCAACTCATGCCGATTTTCGTCTATCAGGGGTACTCTGTGTACACACCCTGGCTTGATCATGAGACGGCGCTCCGCCTGACGAATGCGAGGCCTTCGGCCGACTATCTCCTTCTCGATTGGGAGTCGATCGATGGGCGCCACCCCCTGCTTGATTTGCCGGCCACCGCAGCGGCAATTGGCGGTTCTTTTGAACCACATATCCTGATTGGCAACCACCTTTTGATGCGCCGGAAGCCTCATGCTTCTCTGCCAAAATTCCAGATGCGGGCTCGAAGGCCGCTGGCGTTTGGCGGGTGGATTGAGGTGCCGAGGATGCGAGGCCCCACCTGGGCGTCCATCTCGATTGAACCGACGGTTCGTGGCCGTGTCAAGCGCACGCTACTCAGGGCGGAGCGGCTGAGCCTCGAGTTTCAGATCGCCGGTGGGCTCGTGGAGTCCTATCAAGTCGTACGGCGCAATATGGCGACGCCGTTTCCCCTCACGAAGTTTTCGCCCGACATCGAAGCATTTCATCGCCTGCAAAAGGACCGGGTTGCCTCCTTCCCGATCGAAAGAATCAGAATCGCAAGGCCCAAAGACGGCGCGGACTATGCGCAACCTGAGATCGTCTTTTGGGAGGAGAACGACGACCTTGTCCGGATTGAACGGCCTGCGAACGGTTCCGTCGTCGACGTACTTCGACTGACGAATCCCAATCAGATCCCGTCGGTCCTGGCTGGCGGACCCGACACGTTCGGCGGGCAGCCTCTGCCGACGCCCGCGCCGTCCGACGCCAATCCTCTCGCGATCGCGCCGCGGCGTCCTCTGGAGGTGGCTGGGTGGGTGGCCACCGATGGGGCTGGCGGGCAGACGTTTGACGACGTCTACCTGACTATCGGGATGCGGGTGTTCCAAGCACGGGCAACGCCGCGACCGGATGTGGGCCGCTATTTCAAGAACGCGGCTCTGGACCAAAGCGGGTTCCGGGTCTCGGTCCAGCCGTCCGAACTGCCGAAAGGCACGATGGCGTGCTACCTCGTTGGCCGAGTCAGGAAGAGCGGTAAGCTCTATCGGTCGTCGAGTGCGATTTGGATCAACGTGCCGTAGAGCCGTGAGGGACGCGGGGATGCCGCCCCGGAGTAATCGGGGGCATGTCGCTGTAAGTTAGACTGAATGAAGGATTCCAATGGCGAAGCGAAGTATCTTGGTAACTGGTTCCTGCGGCCTGATCGGTTCGGAAGTAGTTCGGCACTTTGGCAGGCAGGATTATGAAATAGCGGGTATCGACAGCAACCACCGAGCGGTATTCTTCGGACCGGATGGCGACACCAGTTGGGTGCTGAATCAGCTTGAGGCGGAGATTCCAGGCTACCGGCACTTCGCCATCGACATCCGCGACCGCGACGCGGTTCTTTCCGCGATTCGCGAGCTGCGCCCATCAGCCGTGATTCACACGGCCGCGCAACCATCGCATGACCGTGCAGCGGCCATTCCGTTCCTCGACTTCGAAGTGAATGCATTGGGCACTCTGCATCTCCTGGAGGCTGCCCGGCAGTTCTGCCCCGAATCGCCGTTCGTGCATTTGTCCACGAACAAGGTCTATGGAGATCGGCCAAACCAAATCGAGATGAAGGAACTGGAGACCCGTTGGGACTATGCAGATCCGGCCTATGCCGGGGGCATAGCCGAGACGTTCTCCATCGACCAGAGCAAGCACTCGATCTTTGGCGCATCCAAGGTGGCGGGAGACGTGATGGTGCAGGAGTACGGGCGCTACTTCAACATGCCGACATGCTGCCTGCGCGGCGGTTGCCTCACGGGACCCAACCACTCCGGCGTCGAGTTGCACGGATTTTTGAGCTATCTGATCAAGTGCAATGTGGAAGGGCGGCAATACAAGGTCTTCGGGTACAAGGGCAAACAGGTGCGGGACAATATTCACTCCGAAGACGTGGCCCTCTTCATCGAGCGGTTCCTCGGCGCTCCCAGAGTGGCGGAGGTCTACAATCTCGGTGGCGGCAAGGCGAACTCCTGCTCCATTCTTGAAGCGTTCCAGATGGCTGAGAGCATTACGGGCAAGCCGATGCTTTGGAGCTACGAAGAAGCCAACCGCATCGGCGACCACATCTGTTACTACAGCGATCTGCGGAAGATGCAGGAACATTATCCTGGCTGGAAACTGACCAAGACGCTTACGAACATTTTTGAAGAGATAGCCGGGAGTTGGATGCAGAGGAAGGTGGCGCAGGCCTAATGCGGCTGTTGATCACCGGAGCCTGCGGCTTTGTCGCCGCCGAACTGGCTGAAGCCCTGCTGGGACGGATAGAGGGCTTGTCGATTACCGGCATCGACAATCTAATGCGGCCGGGAGCGGCCGTAAATGTCGACCGGTTGCGGCGCCTCGGTGTGCGATTCGTGCATGGAGACATCCGGATGGCATCCGACATGGCGTCGTTGCCAGCGGCCGATTGGGTGATCGATGCGGCGGCTAATCCAAGCGTACTTGCCGGCGTGGATGGCAAGTCGAGCAGCCGCCAGTTGTTCGAACACAACCTTGCCAGCATCGCGAACGTGCTTGAGTATTGCCGGACCCATTCAGCGGGGCTGTTTTTATTGAGTTCCAGCCGTGTCTATAATATCCCGGCACTGTGCGGCCTACCTCTGCGTGAGCGGGAAAACGCCTATGTGCTAGATGAATCCGCCGCGCTTCCGCATGGCATCACGGCAGACGGCATCGGGCCGGAGTTCTCGACGGCGGTGCCCGTCTCGCTCTATGGAGCGACCAAGCTGTCGTGCGAGGTGATGGCGTTGGAGTATGGCGCTACCTTTGATTTTCCTGTCTGGGTAACGCGCTGTGGAGTTCTGGCTGGAGCGGGGCAGTTTGGCACCCCAGCGCAAGGCATTTTTGCATACTGGATCAACGCTCACTTGAGGCGGAGGCCGATGAGGTATGTGGGATTCAATGGCCAAGGGCTGCAGGCTCGGGACGCTCTGCATCCCCGTGATCTGGCTGCGTTGCTGGCAGCGCAGATGGGATGCCAGCGCCGGGCGGGGCAGAGAGTGTACACGGCTGGCGGCGGCGTGACACGCTGCCGTTCGCTGGCACAACTGACCGAGTGGTGCGACGGCCGTTTTGGCGCACATCGTGTGGAGTCCGATCCGCGGCCCCGGCCCTTTGACATACCCTGGGTGGCGATGAGCAATGCCGATGCGACGCGGGATTTCGGTTGGCGTCCCGAAGTGTCCATGGACGATTTGTTGGAAGGAATCGCGCACCACGCCGCGCAGCATCCGGAGTGGCTGGAATTGAGCGGCGTATGAAATACGACACTACGAATCCGCCACAAGATGCAGCGCCACTGAAGCATCTCTCCATTGTCATCCCGGCGCGCAATGAAGAGGGTTGTATCCGAGCGACCATCGAGCACCTAGACCTGGAGTTGTCGTTGCACGACATCGAGCACGAACTGGTGGTGGTGGACGATGGATCCACAGACCGGACCTGGGCGATTCTGCAGGAACTGAGTGAACGTTTGCCGGCACTGAAACCGATCCAGAATAGCGGGGAGCACGGGTTTGGCCGAGCGATCACGTACGGGCTGGCCCATATCACGGGCGATGCGGTGGTGATCATGATGGCCGACGAGAGCGACGACTGCCGCGACGCAGTGGCCTACTGGACGATCCTAAACCAGGGATGGGACGCGGTGTTCGGATCGCGATTCATTCAGGGCGGCGGCGTGATCGACTACCCCTGGCACAAGCTGATCGTGAATCGCATGGCGAACTTCTTTCTGAAGACGCTGTTTGCGATTCCTCTGAACGATACGACGAATGCGTTTAAGGCTTACCGGCGGACGGCCATCGAAGGTTGCCGGCCCTACCTTTCCCCGCATTTCAACCTGACGGTGGAGCTTCCGCTCAAGACGATTGTGCGCGGCTACCGCTGGACGGTCATGCCCATCACTTGGAGGAACCGCCGTTTCGGGGTGTCCAAGTTGAAGCTCAAGGAGATGGGCAGCCGCTACCTGTTCATCGCCTTGTATTGCTGGCTGGAGAAACACTTTAGCCGTGGGGACTACCGCCTGCGCTAGCAATGGATCGTAGTCGTCCTGGGAACTGGGACCGTGGAAAAGCTCTGATCGTCTAGACAGACACGGCAATGGGGTGGAAGTGCCCGCAGCCGCACATTCTTTGGGTCAGGCCAAAGGGATGTTACACGCGATGTAACGTCGTTCCGCGAGATGGGAGAGTGGTGGGGGTCTGGCAAGTAGAACAACAACTTACGTGGTGGGAAGATTTTTGTTCTGGATCTGAGTCAGAGTGGTCGGAAGATTGAAACGGCTACTCTTCGGCGCCGAAAGGGCGCCGGTAGCTTCTGGCCTGCACGTGCGGATGTGTAACGAGGGTTCGCGTGTTCTTCGTGTTATTTCGCTTGTGTGCGTGGTGGAACGAAAGCTAAGATACGGCTTCAATCGGAGGCAACCGGGCCTGGGCTAAGGAGTAGGGTGCTTCTCTTTCGGACATCATCACCACCCCTTGGCCGGTGTTGCCGGCGTGAGAATCAGAGCAGGCAGCATTGACGAGATCCAGGAGCAGGGGTTGCGAAACCTAAAACCATATATTCCGGTCTGGTTAGCCTCTTCAGGCCGAGGCCGGACTTGTGGCCAAGTCTTTGGCACTGTCTTGGGGAACTCGCAACTCGATTCGAGCGTCGCACGCGAGGGCGGCTTCACTGCCAATAGCGGTACTCAAGTGGGCGAGGATTCCGACAGGGGTCCCGCAAGAGACGGGTGTGCAACTTCGTTTGCGCTCATAGGACAAAGACAGGCGGTGGACGGAATGAAGCATGGAAGCCTAGACTCTGCCTCGTCAAAGCTGATGGAGACAGTGGCTGCAGCAGGCACCGGGCGATCAAGAGGTAGCGCCCATCACTGGCCGCCGCTCATCACCTTTCCGATTGCAAACCAAGCGGCTTCCGCCTCGCAGGTTTGCACGCGGTCAAAGTCAGCCCAGTTTACTACAGTGGGCACCAAGTTAATCAATTCGTACGAGTAGGTGACACATGTTGAACCGTTACATCACTAAGTTTCTGTTGATGAGCCTGATAGTTCTTTCGGCGAGCAATCTTCTTCATGCGACAAATGGAACATTGCAGAGTGTTTCGGTCACCTACATTCGGAATGGACAGACTATAAGCAATTATGTAGTCAATGCGTATGAGACCGTTACCTTTGACACGGGAACTCAGTATTCCGTGAAGTTGACCCGCAGTTCGGCTGGCACGTCGCCTTACTCTTATTCGCTGATTAATTTCAACACTGGGGCAGTGTTCACGAAAACTGGAACATCTGCGAGCTATTGGTCCTTTACTCAACTTTCTGGCCCGGGGCAATATTTTGCGCGAGTGGACGAGGGCAGTCAGTTTACGTTTAATATGGTTGATGCAACGGCCGTGGCTCCGCCGGACCTCATTGTCCCTTCGCTCAATCTGTCTCAGCCGAGCGTTGAACCTAGCGGTTCAATGTCAGTCACGTTTTCCGTAAAGAACCAAGGCGGACAAGACGTTAATATATCCTTTGCGAACCGGTTGTACCTGTCCACCAATGCCACGTGGGATGGGGGGGATGTTCAACTATACAGCCATTCTCCTTCAGGAATGACGGCCGGCGCAACCCGCAACTATTCTTCCATTCCCATAACCATCCCTTCGAACACCACTCCAGGAAGCTACTACATTCTGGCAGTTGCGGACGCCACGTCGGTTGTTTCCGAGACTGTTGAAACAAACAATGGACGATCGGCAAGTCTCACAGTGAGCGGCTCTCCAGATATCGTGATTCAGAACCTCACAGTGACACCCAACCCTGGAGCGCCGGGAAGCCAAGTCACGGTTTCCTACACAGTGAAAAATCAGGGAAATGGTCCCACGAACGGCATAGGCGTATTTGCGAATCCTGTCCTGTGGTCAACAGATTCAACGATCACCTACGGCACGGACTCCGAAATGGCAAATTGCAATGTCGGTACGCTGGCAGCGGGGGCCACTTCGGCCTGCAATGTAACGGCGACGATCCCTGCTAATGCGGTGGTGGGGACTACCTACTACATTGGAGTGGCAGGAGACGCGCTCAACACAGTGAGCGAGTCGAACGAGAACAACAACAAAGCGTCCACGCCGTTTGTGCCCAGTGGGAAGCCTGACATTATCATCCAGAATCTGACGATAACGCCGAGCAATGCTGAGCCTGGCGCCCAAGTGACTGTCGGCTACACAGTGAAGAACCAAGGGAACGCAGCAGCCTCCTCGAGTTTCATCAATCCCGTGCTTTGGTCAGCCGATGCCGCCATCGTTTACGGAGCAGATCAGCAGCTCGCCAACTGTCCTGTCGCCAGTCTCGCCGCCAATGGGACCACCACTTGTAGTTACGCCATCACCGTCCCCTCGTCGGCGACGGCGGGCACTGCCTACTACATCGGCGTCTACGGTGATGCCACAAATGTAATCTCCGAGTCGAATGAGAGCAACAATACGGCGAGCACCACATTCGTACCAGTCAAGCCAGACGTGGTGATTCAGAATCTCACGGTGGCGCCCAACCCCGCAGCGCCGGGAAGCCAAGTCACGGTTTCCTACACAGTGAAAAACCAAGGGAATGGCCCCACCAACGGCATTGGCGTATTTGCGAACCCTGTGCTGTGGTCAACAGATTCTACGATCACCTACGGGACGGACACCGAACTGGCGAACTGCAACGTAAGTACGCTGGTGGCTGGAGGCAGTTCTCCGTGCAGCGTGACGGCGACAATCCCATCGGGAGCTGCTCCGGGTACAACTTACTACATCGGCGTGGCCGGCGATGGAGTGAATGGAGTAGCGGAATCCAACGAATCCAACAACACCGC
>JACQZS010000119.1 GCA_016213725.1 Acidobacteriota bacterium
CAATGTGCTTGAAAACGCTCGTGTTACTGAGCCGCGACCGTCAGGGAGCGGTCTCTGTCCGTCTGTCCGCCGCCCCAGCCGCCCGCCCCGGCCGCGTCTGGTACAATGATGGATACAGCCGATGGCCAGGTAGCTCAGTTGGTAGAGCGCGGCCCTGAAAAGGCCGGCGTCGGCGGTTCAAGTCCGTCCCTGGCCACCATCTCTCTTCCCGCCTTTTCTTCCTCGAAATTCCAGTCATTTCCTCGGCGCGGCCGTGGACGCCAAGGCCTCGTCCAGTTCCTTCTCGGTAGGAAAACGGTCGAAGCGCCGGGTTGCGGGCTTGCCGCGCAGGTTATGGTCGAAGAAGTCCATCATCGCGGTCCAGTCTTCGGCGTTGAACGCGTGGCCGTGCTGGGCGTAGTTCACGCCCAATTTGCCCTTGGCGCCGAGCAATGCGTAGGCGGGCTCCGCGGCGAGGATCGACTGGCGCACGGCCTCGGGCAGGGAGATGGTATCGGTGATTCCCTCCAGTGCAATGAAGGGCCGCGGCGCGGCCAGCGCCAGGAACCAGTGCTGGTCGAAGGGCAGCCTCTCGCGCTGGCCCCAGAATTCGTGCAGATGGGGGGAGAACCAGTTGGGGTACTTCTTCTGCATGATGTCGAGCGTCTCGCTCCTGCGCGGGCCGGCAAAGCGGTAGGCGCCCACTCCGCCGCCGCCGGTGACGACCGGCGCGCCCATCAGGCGTTCGTCGAAAGCCGCCGCGACCATGGCGGACTTGCCGTTGCGCGACGCTCCGGTGATGATCAGTTTCGTCTTGTCGATGCTGCGGTCGCGCTCCAGGTAATCGGCTACGCGCGAGGCGCCCCAGGCCCATCCGGCGAGGATGCCCCAATCGTAGCCCGGATAGGCAGGGAAAAAGCGCGTGGTACGAAACGCCCAACTGCCGTCGGCGTTCCGCAGCGTGGTGTCCTCGGCGCAGTCGTTCGGATTGAAGAGCACCACCGCGTAGCCGCGCCGGAACACCTGCTCATACTGCGCGGCCAGCTTCTCCGCCATGGCTGGCGGCGGCGCAGGCCTGGACGCCATTGCGGGCCCCGGCCCCACCAGCAGCAGGACATCTTCCCCGCGGCCCTGGTTGGGGCCCTGCGGCAGTCGCGGCAGCGGCGTGGCGCCCGGCGGCGTGCCGCCCTGCAGGATGATGGCCGGGAACGGTCCTCCCTTGGAAGGCTCGAAGATGCCGATGTCGAGGAAGAGTTTCGCGCCGGGGCCGAAGGTGAGATGGATCAGGCGGTACTGCACCGTCCCGCCCAGCAGCGCTTCGCGTTTCACCTCCCGGCCCTTGACGTTCTTCGGCGCGGGCGGCATCTGGCCCACGGCGTAGTAGGAGAGGATGCGTTTCATCTCTTCGCGGCGCTTCTTCCATTGCCTGGCGCCGGTGACGCGCTTGCCATCGTTCAGCAGCAGCACGCCGGGCAGCTCGCTGCGCACGGGCAGTTCCTTCGCGCCAGGCAGCGTGCCCATGGGCGCATGAATCGCTGGAATGGGGATCTCGCGCGGGTCAGGGCCGGCGGTTTGCGCCCTCAGACAGGCTGCGGAGGCGACGAGGGCGCTCACGAGGACGCGCTTGGAGACGTTGAGGCGAGGAAGCTGCATGGCGGGCCTTCCTCATTGCATCTCATGGCGCGCACGTCCGCAATGCGCAGTGGAGGCGGTTTAGCAGAATTCGCTGTCGCGGCAACCATGCGGGCGCGCTACTGCCCTGAACGCGGCGCCGGCCCTAGACCTTGCCCTTGGCGTCGTAATGGGCGATCGTGCCCGACGGCAGGTGCCGGATCTCGAGCCGGACACAGGAGAAGCTGATCCCCTCTTGCGCGGGTCCGTAGTCGATGCCCGTCACGATGACATCGGTGAGCGTGATGCGGATGGTTTCCGTCTTGGCGTTGTCGTAAATCCGGACGATCACTTCCTTGAGCCGTGTCGCTTTCGTGTAGACATCGAACAGGCGCACGGTGCACTCGTCCAGGCTCTTGATGACTTTGATGTCGTTCAGCGTGGCACGTGTGGTTGTGCCGGATTGAATGAGATCGCCTCCAATGCTCAGGTTCAGGATGGTGATTCCGATGAAGCCGCGATCCGGATTCATGACGCATCCATTCATGGAGGTGACAGCCATGGTTGCAGTTCCGGCCTGGCAAGGCAGAGCGAATATTGCCAGAAGCGCCAAGGGGAAGAGAATGCCGCGCAGGTAGCGGCTAGTGGACATGGGAGATTCCTTTCAGCCATCTGCCGGCGAGGGAGAGAGCCGCCAGGCCGGCGCCTGTGAACCACGTGACAGCCGGTTCGGGCACCGGCTCAAAGCGGAATTGCTGAATGTGGAGCGTTCCGTCTCCGAAGCTGATGTTGTCTATGAGGAGCCGCTGAATGCCGGCGGAGTCGGAGATTCCCGCGAAGCTGTAGCTGGAGCCGATGAAGAAGTCCACGCTACCGCTCAGGTTGCCCCAGTTGTCATAGCCGGTCAGGGTGAGGCGGTCGCCGTCGCCGCCGCGCACCAGGAAGCCCACGCGGATTGGGTTGATGGAGAACGCAGCCTCCAGCGGCAGCACCGGCAGAAACGAATAGTAGTTCGTCACCGTGGAGAGTTCCGCGGCGGCGAACAGACCCGGAGCGAATTCTACTCCGGAGGAGCTGAAGGTATCGAGAACCGGCGTGCCGGGCAGCAACCCGAGAAAGTCCAGGCTGACCGTCCACGCGCCGAAATCGGTTTCCTGCGCCGTGACCGGCGCGCCGTTGATGGTGCCCGCCAAAAGGTGGGAGATGAAGATCAGCGCGGCGAACAGTCTCATTGGAGTGTCCCCCAGAGTGCTGAATTTCTTCTAAACCACGCACATTGTACTCTGCCGCACGCGCGAGTCAATCGGGGAAGAACAGGCACAGGCAGATGACCAATGCAGCTCTCAGGCGCAAGATTGAATGCCGCCGGAGGCGAACAGGGGGAGCTCCGGCGCGCGCCTCGGGCGGGTACGAAGACACGGCCAGGAACGGCCACGAAAACGATGGCGCATCCAGCCGGCTTCTGTTAACATCTCCGGGTAACATCCACGCCGGCGTCCGCCGGCGCCGGAATACCGTCCGGGTGGTAGTCGCCGCATCCCGGGCCAACAACTGTGCAATATCCGGTTCTGCCGAGGTGGCCGCCATGCGTGACGTCACTGCGAAGGAAAAACGAGTCAAGGAACGGTTCCCGCGCAATGCAAAAGTGAAGGTAGCCTGGCCGAGCCCGAGCGGCGTGCCGATCTGGCAGTCGGGCCGGTGTGTCGACGTCTCCGAGTCGGGCATGCTGTTGCGGGCCGACAAAGCCATTCCGTCGCACACCCTGGTTCGTGTGGAATCCGTTGACCTGAATCTGTTCGGCCCCGCCACGGTCCGCCATTGCACCCGGGCCGGGCTGGACTTTCGAATCGGACTCGAGTTCAGCGGCGGCCTGAAGTGGAAGGCGATCGCTCCAGGGCCGGCCTCCCGGGAAGAACCCTTCTAAACCGCGGTGGCGTGCGGCGGACTACCGCTCTAAACAGCCGTCAAGCCCTCTCGCAATACCCGCTCCAGGGTAACGGCCGGGCAAATGTGGCCGTGGACGTACTCCATCATTCCGGTCGCCAGCCGGCGAATGTGCCGTTCCGACGCCTGGTCCAGGCAGCGGCCCTCGGCATCGAACACCTGCTGCACGTTGGCCACGGAGATGGACAGCGGCAGCGCCAGCGCCCCGACATGCGACACCACGCCGCGCAGCGCCTCCAGCGACTTCACCGCCCCGATCGCACCCGACGCCACACCGAGCAGCGCCACCGGCTTGCCGCGCAGCGCCGAAGGGAAACCCATGTTCTCGATCGCCAGCTTGATCACGCTCGAAAACATCCCGTGATACTCGGGCGTGGCCAGCACCACGGCCGTTGCGGACGCCACCTGCTCGGCAAATCCGCGGGCGGCCTCGCTGCCCGGGTCCACTCCCGGCAAGGGCAGGCCCAGCAGGCCCGGCTCCAGGGTGACCACCGTGACGCCCTCGTGCTTCTGAAACTCGTCCGCCACCACGGCCAGCGCCTTGCCCGTATAGTTGCCGGGCCTCGCGCTGCCGTTGATCAGGACGATGCGGATTCCATCTCGTTCGAAAGCCATGTCTCTTCTTGGATGCGGCAGCTGTCCAAAAAGGCGCAGTAGCGGCACCCATCCTCATCGGCGGGCTTCACCCCGATCTCTCCCTGCGAGATCTCCTTAATGGCGCGCGCCGCGGATTCCAGAGACTGATCCATCCACTGGCGCACCTCGTCGGCCTTCTCGCTTCCGGCCCACGAAGGCTCGCCGCGGACTCCCGTGAAGTAGAATCCTGCTGCCTGCTTGCCAGTCTGCTCCAGGGCCGCCAGGTACAGCCCGCCCTGTACCAGCACGCCCTCGTCGAGCTTCTTGAGCTTCTTCTTGACGCTGCCGCCGCCCGAGTATTTGAAGTCGTAGACGATGCACTCGCCCGCCGCGGATTCGTCCACGCGGTCCGCGCGCCCATGAACCGGGACGCCGGCCGCTTCCAGTTGCAGCGGCACCTCCACTGCCGTGGTCCAGCCGTCCCGCAGCCGGTTGTTCGATTCGTAGAAGCGCAGGCTGCGCAGCATCGTCAGCCGCGCCACTTCCACGCGGTGCGATGCGGGGATGCGCTCTTTCCGGATCATCGCCGCCCATCTCCGCTCGAGGATCTCCTCCATCCCCGCCTGGCCGCGGTGCCATTCGGCGATCACCTCGTGCGCCAGCGTGCCCAGCGCCCGGCCGTCCAGCCGTCCAGCCGGCAATGCGGGCGGCTCTTCCAGCCCGAGGTGCCGCTCCGCGTGGTAGCGGAACGGGCATTGCAGAAACTGCTCCAGCTCCGTCGGCCGGTAGCGCGCGTGCCGTTGCGCCAGCGCGTCCAGGATGGCCGCGTCGCCCAGCGCGGGGCGGGGCGGCCGCGCCGCCGCGGCCCACGGCTCCACCTTCACCGCCCGGGCTGCCACCGGGCCGGCGTCCAGATGATCGAGGGCGAACGCGCGCAGCGTCGGCCGCCCCTCGTCGTCCTGTTGGGGCCAGCTCAGAATCAGCTCGGAGGTAGCCCGCGTCTGCGCCATCTCCAGCAGAAACGCCTCCTCGGCCTCCCGCTCCGCCCGGCTGCGCACCATGACTCCGCGCTGCCGCAACTGGATTCGCAACTCTTCGCTGAGCAGCGCATTGGCCGTGGGCGCGGAGGGAAACTCGCCCTCCAGCAGCCCGCAGACGATCACCACCGGCAGCTCCCACTGGCGCGCCTCCACCGCGTCCAGAATGGACACCGCATCCCGGCGTGTCTCCGTCACGCGCACGCTGGCCTGGGACATCGCCGCCGCGGCATGGCGCCAGAAAGCCTCCAGCAGGATCGGCTCCTGGTCCAGCACCGCGGCGGCGCCGGCCAGACAGTCGTGCCATGCCCGGATGGCCGCGGCCCGGCTCCGCCAGGCCCGGATCTCTTCCGGCGTGAACGGCCCGTCCCCTTCCGGACCCGCGACGCCCTCCGTCAGCGTTCCCAGGCGTGCTACCCACTCCTGCGGCGCCAGCGCGGCCGCCGTCCAGCTCTCCCATCTCTCCCAATCCGGCAGAGCGCTCCCCAGCACCTCGCGCAAGCCGGCCAGGCCCGTCAAAGGCAGGGCCTTCCGCACCCGGTATTCCCACTCATCGGCAGCCTGGCCGCGGCCGCTCACCGACACCGCGGAACGTAGCGCGGCCAGCGCCTGCTCGCCCGTCCAACCGCTCAGCGCGGCTTCCACCAGCGAAGCCAGAAACCGGCCCACCGGATGCCGGCTCAGCGGCTCTGCGAAGTACCAGCGGCAAGGAATCCCCAGGCGGTCCAGCGTGGTCCGCAGCAGGCGCCAGTACGGCTCAGGCCCGCGGATGACAATCCCCATCTCGTGCCACGCCCGGCCCTTCACTCGCTCCTCCAGCAGCCGCAGAGCCGCTTCTTCGGCTTCGCGTTCGCGGGTGGGAGCGGCCACCAGGCTCAGCCGCGGGGCGGGCCGCACACGCTGCAACCGGTTCTCGCGGAAACCGGC
Organism: Acidobacteriota bacterium; assembly: GCA_016213725.1. GTDB lineage: Bacteria > Acidobacteriota > Terriglobia > Bryobacterales > Bryobacteraceae > Paludibaculum. The sequence goes on from JACQZS010000119.1 coordinate 6,075, forward strand.
CTGCCGGAGGAACTCGCGTGCCTCGACGGCCCCTTTCCACTCCGGCAGCGCGACCGTCAGGTCGCACTTGCGGCTCAATGCCAGGATGAGTTGCAGCTCCACTCGCGAAAACGTGAAGAAGCCGTCGAACCAGATCCGTCTCGGAATCGTCCGGCCTTCGGCCACGCCTCGCGCGGCCGAGGCCACCTGCTCGGCGCGCAGCACCGTGCCGGCCTGCTTCAGCCTCTGCTCCACCGCTTCGTAGATCACTCCCAGCGCGCGGTCCGTCTGCAGCCCCATTCCGCCCAGCGCCTGCCATTGCAGCGCGTCGCATCCGGCGTTGGAGAGCTCGCCGATCACGGCGGCCAGCGCCGGCGCCAGTCCGGGGCTGCCCGCCAGTTCGCGGTACGCCGCCGGCTGCTCCGCGGCCAGGGCCAGCTCCACCAGCACCGAGAGTTGGGCCGAATCCGCCACCTTCCATTCCGGAGCCAGCTCATGCAGCAGGCCCGCCAATGTGACCACGCATGAGGGCGCCACCGGCAGCGCCTCCCTCGCCAGCCGGTTCCGCAGGTGTTCCGCCATCGTAGCCACCGGCACCACCAGGCGCACGTCCCGCCGCCGCGCCTCGGCCCGCAGTTCGCTGAGGATCTGAGAGGTCTTGCCGGATCCAGGCGGGCCAAACAGCAGACGCATGGCATCAGCTTAACCCGCGCAGCGCCCTTCCGGCAGCCGCCTCGCCGATTCTCCGGCTGTTTCCTCGAAAGCGTGCCGAAAGGGCCTTTACAGCGGATGACGGCGGTCCTACATTCAGGGCAGGCGCCGAGGAGTCGTTCTGCGCCATGGAACCATCCGGGACCGCCTATTTTGCAGGCTTCGCGCTACAACCGGCCTCGCGCCGGCTGACCCGCCGCGGCCGCGAGGTCCATCTCACGCCGAAGGAATTTGATCTTCTCGCCCTGCTGGCCGCCCACCCCGGCTGTGCCCTTTCCAAGGAAGAGATCCACCACGCCGTATGGCGCGACGCCGCCGTCGAAGAAGGCAGCCTCACGCAAACCGTCTCTCTGCTCCGTAAAGCTCTGGCGGCCTACCCTGGCGGGGCGGGCTGTGTGGAAACCGTGGCGCGCTACGGGTACCGCCTCGCGGTGCCTGTCCGCTGGGCGCCCGCGGCTCTGCCCTGGGTGGCAGTGCGGTTTCGCCGCATCACTGCGCTGGCGGCCGCGGCGCTCCTCCTGCTCCTGGCTCTGTGGTCCTATCTCTTTCTGTATGCGCGGTCTTAGAACAACGACGCCCGAATCTCCACCAGCTGAGGTGGATGGGAGGCGACGTTGACCATCCGCGAGGTCACCAGAGTCTTCTCGCTCCGGGTCTTCACCATTTGCACGGATCTCTCCGGAGCCACCACTCCGGCCAGGAAATACCTGTCGCCGTAGCGATTGAAAGTGAGCTTGATCTCCATCTCGCCAGGCCGCGCCGTGGCCGGATGCGCCAGCGCCATAGCAACGCCGGAGCCCTCCTGGGACCTCACCTGAACCACTGGCGTGCCTGAGTACGTCTGGTGTTCAAAGGCATAGTCGCCCGCAGGCAAGACGCGATCCCCTGTCTCAAAATCGAACGGGATGTTTGCTTTCAGGTGATGGCTGATCTGACCCAGGGCCGGAGCGCAGATGGCCACCACAGCGAAGAATGCAGCCAGTCTCTTCATGGCGCAACTCCTTTCGGCAGGCGGAGCGCTGTTCCGCGCTGCCTGAGCGCCATTCTGGTCTCATGCTCGCAGGCATGTCCTTTGCATGCGCTGAATGTGAGCAAAATGAGCCGTTCCTAAACTCACCGTGGGCTCACCGGACGCTCACTTCCTCGCGCGGGCAAAGACGTACGGGCCCTCGGGAATCACGGCCACCTCCGCCCCCGCGCCCACCTCCGCCGCCAGTTTCTCCATCGCTTCCTGGGCGGAGCCGAAAATCGGGCCCCACAGGTTGGCGTGGTATTCCGTGGGTAGCCCTGGCGTATAAAACCACACCCGGTGCGTCTGCACGATCAGTGCCAGCTTTTCCAGCTGCCACTGGTCGATCGTTACCGGTTTGGATGAAATTGATTCGAGAAACCTTCCGGCTTCGGGCGACTCTTTCATTAGGCGGGAAAATTCGTGGGCACCGGTCCCCTCGGAGCAGGCGGCCAGCACCAGGATGATTCCTCCCGGTTTCACGATATGCGAAGCTGCCGTCACCCCTTTCACGGCCTGATAGAAGGTCAAATCCAGCGGGTACCCTGCGGAGGTGGTCACCGCCGCGTCCACCTGGCCCGGAAGCCAGGCGGTAGTGTTGCCGCGCACGAAATCGATGCCGGCCTGGTGGGCCGCCCGCGGCTCTCCGGCAAAGGCGGCGGAGATCTTGCGCCCCTGGGTCAGCACCACGTCGAGGACGAAATCATGTCCAGCCATGGACGCGATTTCGAGCAGTTCCTGGTGGAGCGGGTTCTCCTCGATGGAGCCTTCGACGGCCCGCGGATCGCGCATGAAGCGCGGGCTGTGCAGAGTCCGGATGGTGTCCTGGTAGGCCACCCCGGGGGCGATCAGCTTGCGGCCGCCGGAGAAGCCGGCCATCAGGTGCTGCTCGATGAAGCCGAGCGTGATATGCAGCTCGGCGTCGGTGTACCGCCGGTCGATGAATACTGGCGTACCGGATTTCGTCTCGCCCAGATGGCGGTGATCCGCGAGTTCGCGCGCGTTGTGATTGACGACCGGATAAGCCGCGGCGATCTCTGGACCGAGGATCTCGACGATCTCTGATTCGCTGGCCGGACGATGCAGCCCCGTGGCGATCAGGATGTGCGTGGCTGCTTTCGGGATGCCCGCCTGCTCCAGTCGCTTCAGCAGCGGCGGCAGCGTCCGGCGGTTCGGCGCCGGCCGCGTGATGTCGCACACCGAGACGGCAGCGCTCTTGCGGCCACGGGCCAGCTCCACCAGCGGCGGGCCCGCCACCGGATGATCCATGGCCCGTTCCAGCGCCGCGTTTTCATCCGCCAGAGGCTCTGTCCAGACCGCTTCCAACACCCGGTATTCCGGGCCCGGCGGCAGGTGTGCTTCCAACCCAGTCTTGCCAAAGGCAAATTCCACTCTCATATGAAGCACCCTAGCACAAAGAGTTTCGAGGATTTTCTGGAACTTCCCGCGCTTTGGCGCGTCGATTGCATTAGGAAGGTTGACAGGAATCGGGGTCGCATATGTTGATTGGAGCAATCCTAGTCGGGCTGATGATCCTCGGGCTTTTCTTATCAATGCTCGGGTCGAGCCCCAGCGGTGGACGCCAGGGGGACTGATCGTCGCGGCGGGTGTGTCGGATGGTGGGTCGGGTCGGTAGAATATGCCTCATGGCGCGTCTCCCTCTGATCACCCTGGCCCTCCTCGTGGCCGTGTCCGGCCAGACGCGGCAGCCTGAGTACGATTTCCTCATCCGCGGCGCCCACATTCTGGATGGCGCCGGCTCCCCCTGGTTTCTCGGCGACGTCGCCATCGCCGGCGGCCGCATCGCCGCCGTCGGCTTCCTGCCCGATGCCAAGGCCCGCGAAGTGATCGACGCCGGCGGCCTGACTCTGGCCCCCGGCTTCATCGACACGCATAGTCACGGCCGCGCCGGCATTCAGGTCTATCCCGCCGCCGAAAACCTCATCCGCCAGGGTGTCACCACCATCATTGAGGGGCCGGACGGCTCCTCGCCTCTGCCCCTCCGGCCCTTCCTCGACGATCTCTCCCGCAAGAGCATCGGCGTCAACTTCGGCATGCTCGCCGGCCACGGCAGCATCCGCTCCAAGGTCATGGGCAGCGAGAACCGTCATGCTTCGCCCGCCGAGATCGAGCAGATGAAAGCCCTCATGAAGCAGGCCATGCTCGACGGCGCCTTCGGCCTCTCCACCGGCCTCTTCTATGTCCCCGGCAACTATGCCGCCACCGAAGAGGTGATCGAGATCGCCAGGGTGGCCGGCGCTTTCGGCGGCCTGCACACTTCGCACATGCGCGATGAAGCCGCCCGCGTAATCGACAGCGTGAAAGAGACCATCCGCATCGGCGAGGAAGGCCATCTGCCCACCCAGGTGACCCACCACAAGATCATCGGCAAGGCCAACTGGGGCCGGAGCCGGGAGACGCTGCTGCTGGTGGAACAGGCGCGGGCACGAGGCGTGGACGCCAGCATCGACGCCTACCCCTACACCGCCTCC
>JACQZS010000120.1 GCA_016213725.1 Acidobacteriota bacterium
GAGCGTGGGCACGGTGCCGGGGATGAGCGTCTGCTTCTGTTGCGAGGTGGGCGGACTGCCGGGCGCGGAAGCGGCCATCCGGTGCGGGAGCGAGGTGGTCCAGGTGAGGCTGAGTCCGCAGTGGCAGAGGGTTTGGGTAACGAGCGTGGCGAATGGAGAGGACGTGGTGTGCGGGTTGACTGTGCCGGCGGCGGGGAGCGTCACGGTCAGGCGGCTGCAGGCCGAGAACCAAATGGAGCCGACTGCGTACAAGAGCGGAGATCCGGATGGAGGCGTGTACCTGGCTCGCTTTGACGCGGGCGGGCTGGAGACGGAGACCACGGGTCCGGACCGAAACACGATGGTGGTGCGACTGCGCGGCAGACGGGGGAGCCTGGCATGAGTTCCATCCACGAGATGAAAAGGCTGGAGGTGCTGGAAACGCCGCTGCTGCTGTTCGAATGCACGCTGACGGACGGGACGGTGGAGCGCTGGTCCACGCACCGGGTGACAGCCGAGGAGCACGTATACGAACCGCGGGCGCTGCGGCACAGCGGGTTTGAAATGCGGCTGGCCGGAGAGGAGGCGGTGGACAGCGGAGCGCGCTTCACGCTGACGCTGAGCAACGTGGACCGGCGTGTATCGCAACTGGACAGCCAGAACCGGTGGAACGGGGCAAAGCTGCGAGTGCGGTTCGCGTTTTTCAACTTGCAGACGGGTCTTCCGGCAAGCGAGCTGATTGCGGTGTATGCGGGCGTGGCGAATCCAGTGGAGGAGCTGACGGAGACGGAGGCGCGCATGAGCTTCACGAACCGCCTGAGCCTGCAGAGACTGAGCGTACCGACGCAGCGGATTCAGGCGCGGTGTCCGTGGCGGTTCCCGGCCACTGCAGATGAACGCGCGGCGGCGGTGGACGGCGCGACGGTGTTCGGCAAGTGCGGGTACTCGGCGGATGTCCAGGGTGGTGCGGGCAACCTCGACAACGGGGCCGCCTACACTGCATGCGGGCGGAGTCGCGAGGAATGCCAGGCGCGCGGGATGTTCGCAGTAGATTCGAGCGGAAGGGAGACGGCGCGGTTCGGAGGATTCACATACCTGCCGCCCGGCGTGGAAGTGCGGTCACACGCGACCGGCGAGCGGACGGTGGCGGAGGCGCTGGACGGACGGGCCCGTTCAAACGACGCCGTGCCGCTGGTGTACGGAACGGCGTGGATCAATGCGCCGGTGGTGTTCGGAAGAAACGACGGCAACCTGACGCACTGCGAGGTGCTGCTTTGCTCCGGTCCGATCGAAGGCGTGCAGAAAGTAATCGCCAACGGAGTGGAACTGCCGCGGGGCGAGTACGGCAAGGACATGACGGCAACCGGCTGGTACAACGTGCTGAGTACGGGCGGACGGAACGGCGGATTCAACCTGACGTTTCTCGACGCGGCAGGCAAGCCGGCGGGCGATCCGCATGGAGGCATGGCCTGCCTGGCAGTGGTGCTGCCGAACGCGATTGTGACGCAGGGCAGGCTGCCGAAGGTGGAGGTGCTGCTGGACGGAATGCAGTTGAGCCGCTACTCGACGCTAGGAGAGGACCTGGGGACGGCGTTCACGCGGAATCCGAGCTGGGTACTGTTGGACCTTCTGAAGCGTGGCGGATGGAGCGGCGATGAGATCGACCTGCAGAGCTTTGCGACGGCGGCCTCGTTTTGCGATGAGTTTGTCGAAATCCGGATGCCGGGCGGCCAAACGGCACAAGGACCGCGCTTCGAAGTGAACCTGGCGCTGACGCAGCGGAGGAGCCTGAGCGAGGTGGTGCGGGGGGTGCGAAGCGCGGCGGGGCTCATGGCGGCGATTGATGAGCAGGGCCGGATTGCGATCCGGCCGGAATCGACGTTAGCGGTGCAGGGGGCCAGTAAGCCGGCGGGGTCCAACAGCACGGAGGCGCTACTGGGGGGATGGCCTGCGTATGAGTTCGGCGACGGGATGAACGGCAAGAGCGCGATTCTGCGCAGCGAGAGCGGCCGGTCGACATTCCGCATCTGGCGCCGGGCGACGAGCGCAACGCCCAACCGGATCAGCGTGGAGTTTCAGGATGCCTTCAACTGCTACCAGCAGGACAGCCTGTCGCTGGTGGACTTTGAAGATGCAGCGGCGCAGGGCTGCGAGATTGCGGCGGCGTCTAGCGCGCTCGGCCTGCCGCATGTGGACCAGGCGGCGCGGATCGTACGGTTGGAACTGGAGCGCGGGATTGCCGGAAACCGGTTCGTGGAGTTCGAGAGCAGTGTGCAGGCACTGGGCTTGCGGCCGGGCGACCTCATCGCGATCTCCCATTCGCGCGAGGGGATGGACCGGACAGTGTTCCGCGTGTTGAAAGTGGCGCCGGCGTTGAATTTCGAGAGGGTGAAGATCGTAGCCCAACTGCACAAAGACGAGTGGTACTTGCGGGCGAGCGGGGATTGGCAGGACCGCTTTCGGGAAGCGCTGGAGAGGTCAGGGATTCCGCGGCCGCTGGCCGGGAGAGTGAAGGGCCTGCAGGGCGAGGAGTTGTTCGAGGTTGCCGAGACCAATACCGGCGGTCTGGATCAGGTGGAGCTGGCAGTGCGGTTTGGCAAGCCGGCCGGGATCCCGCTGCAAGCTGGGACGCCGCCGGTGGTGAGCCTGAAGGCGACCATCGCGGCGGGCGGTGGGAGCTTGGCGGGCGGCGAGGTGGTGTATTACGCGGTGAGCGGCGTGGACCCACAGGGCATCGAGACGGCGTTGTCGTTCGTGGTGCAGGCGGCACTGCCTGTGGGCGTGGGTTACTCGGTGGCACTGGAGGAGATCCGGTGCGCGACCGGCCAGGTCAGCATGCGGATCTATCGCGGGAGTTCCGCCTGGCGGTTGCGCCGGATTGCCGACACGGCGGCCGCCGCAAGGTTTGTTGACACGGGTTTGGAGGCCAGCCTGGCGCCGCCGCCGGATGCCAACTACGACCATGCGCTATTCCGGTGGCGGTTCGAACAACTGCCGGAAACAAGCGTGGAGATGGCAGGCGCGAGTTCGCTGGGCAAGCACGGCCTGGGTCTGTTGCCGAATGAGTTTACGGGCAGCGTCGTGCGGATTACGAAGGGCAAAGGCGCGGGTCAGGAGAAGCTGATCGCCAGCCACACGGCCGAGGTGATCGAAGTGAGCGAGCCGTGGCGTGAGCCGCCTGACGGAACGAGCTGGTTCACGATTGCGGAGGGGAGTTGGAAACCGGCGGGGATCACGTCCAGCGACGAGATTCGAATGCTGGTGCCGAACCGGCCCGGAGAGGTAGTGCAAGTGCTGGGCACGGCGGTGAGCGCGGCCGGCGCGGAAAGCGGAGACCGGGAAGCGATTGTGCACAGGCATCGGATTGAGGGGGACTTGCAGGCGCGCGACGCCGACGTTCCTCCGGAGCCGGTGTTCGGCCTGGCGACGTCGGGGCAAGGCACGCTGGAGATTGCCGGCATCGGTTTCCCGACACTAGTCAATACGGTGACGGTCCGCAGCGGAACGCTTACGCTGCACTACTGGAATGAAGTGCTGAGCCCGTGCCAGGCCATGCTGAGCAGCGGAGTGGACGATTTGGGGCAAACGCTGGCGGTGAGCGGGTTGGCGGCTGCGATTGGGGACCTTTTGCAGGTGGAGGGCGAGCTGGTGCGGGTATTGGAGGCCAGTGGCGGCCAGTATCTCGTGGACCGGGGTTGCCATGGGACGCCTGCCCTGGCACATGGCGCGGCAGCGAGTGTCTACCGGCTGAGCCGGCGGACGGTGGTGCTACCGTTCTCTAAAGGCTTCTTCGGGAGCAGCGCGAGCGGGAGCTACTCGCAGTCCATCGATCTGGCGAATGCGCGAGTTGCCGCCGCGGAGTTGTTCATGACAAACGACAGGGGGAATGGCCCGACGGGCGCGCTTGCGTTCACGATGACGGCGATGGGCGGGTTGAGGACAATGAGCGGGGGGCAGTACAGCATGCAGTACGAGGGAGAGCTGGCGGTGATGGATTCGATTGCGCCGGAGTTGGTGGTGGAATCGACACGAGTAGTGCTGGATGTCCGGGCGCGGCTGGGGGTAGCTCCGATCGCTGAACCCGTGGCGGTCAGGGTGCTGGTCAACGATGTGCTGTTTGCTTCCCTGGTGGTGACAGCTGGGGCGCGGAACTCGAATGCGGTGAGCGGGTTTGGAAAAGCAGCACTGCGGGAAGGAGACCGCATCCGAGCGCAGATCGAAAGTGTCGGCCTGGGCGGGGGTAGTTACCCGGGGCGCGATCTGACGGTGACGGTGCGATTGTAGCGGGAGTGGCGGTTGGGATTGGACAAGGCTGAGGGACGGTTGCTATATTGAAAATGCTTGCCTCGGGGCGCGTAGCTCAGTTGGTTAGAGCGCCTGCTTCACACGCAGGAGGTCACAGGTTCGAGTCCTGTCGCGCCCACCATCCCCCAAACCCAGCCTCCGGGCTCCCTCAACCCCTACAAACAAACCACAAAGAGAGCGTAAGACAGTATCACGGAAGGTGTTACTACAAATGCATCCCAGGCGATGCACTGAGGGCGATGATCCGGTGAATACACGAGCCCTTCCTGGGGCGGAAGAGACGCCCTATTCATGCGCATTTTTGGCGTGAATTGGAGGCTTAGACATGTTAGTGTATGGGAGAACCGAGGAGGAGAGGTTCTCGGACAGGAGGAGGATGAGTTGACACTGAGGTGGCAGTTGATTTGCCTTCTGCTGGTGGGGTTGTGTCTCCCCGCCGGTGCGAGTCTGATCATCGCTGATCACCAGGCTGACTACACGGAAATCAATCCCCCGGCCGGATGGTCATACCTGTGGAGCAGAGCGGACAACATAGGCACGGGCGCCTATGACGTACTGTTGTGGAACCCGATTGTAGGTGGCCGCTACGCGGTATCAGCGAGCGGTATATGGCCTTGGGACGGGCGCTACACTTACATTCGGCAGCGGACCATGAATGTGGGTTGGATCGGTGAGTTCACCGTCCTGGCCTATACGATTCAGAATGGCGAGGGTGGCCACATCACGTTCACCGGAGAATTTGGCGGTGATGACGTGCTGGGATCCAGCGGAAACTCAGACGGCTGGGATCTCCGGGTTTATGTGAACAATACGCTGATCGATCGCATTGTCTATGGTTGGACCATGGACCACATCGGGCTGAACTATGCGCTTGGTTCTCTCAACGAAGGCGATACGGTGTACTTCGCGATGGGTACCAACAACGGCAACTATTGGGATCGCGGCACGATGCAGGTAGTTCTAACCAACACGGACATTGTGATTCCGGAACCCGGCACGCTGGCATTGGTTGCACTGGGAGGAGTGCTAATCTGTGCCCTGAGGCGCCGGCGATAGAGCAGGAACGCTTCAGCCCCCCGTCACATGCGCAGTGTGCCGGGGGGCTGTTCTAACTTTAGGATCAACTCAGGAGGGGAGAATTGATCCCAGCGTCTAGATTAGAATGGGACTTGAATGCCTAATCATCCGGTGATCATACAGGGCGGCATGGGTGTGTCCGTCTCCAATTTCAGACTGGCCAACGCCGTGTCGAAGCTTGGGCAACTGGGAGTGGTGTCCGGCACGGCTTTGGATGTGGTGATGGTCCGCCGCCTGCAGGATGGCGACATCGGCGGACACATCCGCCGCGCATTCGACCAGTTTCCTTTCAAGAAGATGGCGGAGCGCATCTGGCAGAAGTACTTTGTGGATGGCGGCAAGAAGGAGACCGAGTCGTATCTGCAACTGCCGATGCATACGAAGGATGGACCTCGAGAGTCTCGCGAACTGCAGATCATCTCGAACTTCGTGGAGATCTTCCTGGCCAAGGAAGGGCACTCCAATCCGGTGGGCATCAACTATCTGGAGAAGATCCAGACGCCGCATCTGGCCTCGGCTTACGGGGCGATGCTGGCGGGCGTGGGCTATGTCCTGATGGGCGCCGGGATTCCGATGCGGATGCCCGGCGCGCTGGACCGCCTGGCGGTGCATGAAACCGCCACTTATCCGCTGTATGTTGCGGGCGCCACGGCGGACGACGACACCACGATGGTGTTCGACCCGCGAGAGTACATGGAGTGCGACCTGGCGCCGCTCGACCGCCCGTATTTCTTCCCGATCATCGCATCCAACACGCTGGCCATTACGATGGCGCGAAAAGCGAACGGCCGCGTGGATGGCTTCGTCATTGAAGGGCCCACCGCAGGCGGACACAACGCGCCTCCGCGCGGGAAGCTGCAACTGAATGAAATCGGCGAGCCCGTCTACGGCGAGCGCGACGTCGTGGACCTGGCGAAGATGCGGGAACTCGGCCTGCCGTTCTGGCTGGCCGGAAGTTACGGTTCTCCGGAGAGGCTGGCGGAAGCGCTGAGCGATGGCGCGGCGGGGATTCAGGTAGGCACGGCCTTCGCCTACTCAAATGAATCCGGGATGGGCGCGGAGTATAAGGCGGCGGTCATCGCCATGGCGAAGGAGTCCAAGGCGCGGGTGTACACAGACCGTCTCGTTTCGCCTTCCGGATTTCCATTCAAAGTGGCGCAGGTTCCGGGAACGATCTCTGATCCGGCGGTGCAGAAGGCGCGTCCGCGAATCTGTGACCTGGGTTATCTGCGAGAAGCCTACAAATCGCCCGAAGGCGAAGTGGCGTTCCGCTGCCCGTCGGAACCGGTTTCGATCTATCTCTCCAAAGGCGGCAAAGAAGAGGACACCGTTGGGCGCGCCTGCATTTGCAATGCCCTGATGGCAACCGCCGGCCATCCACAGATCCGGGCCGGCAAGCACCTGGAAGCCGCCGTGGTGACGTCGGGCGATGAGGTGGCGCTGCTGGCGCGCTACATCCCTGAAGGAGCGGACTCCTACAACGCGGAGCATGTGATCAACGTCCTGCTGTCTGGCGTTCAGACCGTAGGCGCGGCGTCGAAGTCGCACGAGAGTTGAGGCGAGCGGGGGACCCGCTCCCGCTGAGGCCGTATCGCCCCGGAGAAAGCCGTATTGATGCGCCAGGCGGTCGCCCTTTCAGGAGCCGGCTTCCGAAAGGGCGAACTGTGCGCCGGGAGGCATGGATACGTACTGTGTGCAAACGGCGGGCCAATCACGAGTGGGCGAGATTGGGGCAGAGAGTAGCATGACTGTATGAGTGGATTCGTTTGCGTGGATCGGGGCAAGGCGCTGCCGCTGGGGGCAACCTGGATGGAGGGGGGGATCAACTTCGCGATCTTCTCCGAACATGCCACTCAAGTTTGGCTGGCGATGTTTCGCCCAGGTGCCCGTGAACCTTTTCATGAGCTGGCTCTGAGCGGCGACATCCATCGCACAGGCAACATCTGGCACGTCTGGATCGACGGGCTGCCGGAGGACGTGGAATACGCCTGGCGGATGGACCGCAAGCCCAACGATCAGCCGGAGGTGTACCGCTACGATCCTTCCATTTATCTCCTGGATCCCTACGCCACGGTGCTGGTGGGCGGCGAGACATGGGGTTCGCTCTCGGAGCGGCGCTGTGCTTTGGCGCGAGGGCACTTCAACTGGGGCGGACACAAACCGCTGAACGTGCCGCTGGCGGAATCGATCATCTACGAACTGCATGTGCGCGGATTCACGCGGCACGCGTCATCTGGAGTTGCCGCGCCGGGCACTTACCTGGGCCTGACTGAGAAGATCCCCTATCTGAAGGACCTCGGCGTGACGGCGGTGGAGCTGCTGCCCGTGTACGAGTTTGAAGAAGCCGACACCAACCGCAGCAATCCCATGCTGGGCAACCAGCTGCTCAACCTGTGGGGTTATCAGCCGATCGGGTTCTTCGCTCCGAACGCCGCATTCGCGCATGGACGCGAGGCCGGATCCGCCGTGCACGAATTCAAGCAGATGGTGCGCGCGTTTCACGAGGCGGAGATCGAGGTGATTCTCGACGTAGTGTTCAACCACACGGCCGAGGGCGACGAGCGCGGCCTGACCAGATCGTTCCGCGGGATCGACAACCCGGTCTACTATCTGCTGGGAGAGCAGGGCCGCTATCTGAACTTCACAGGCTGCGGCAACACGCTCAATTGCAACCATCCCGTGGTGCGAAAGCTGATCACTGACTGCCTGCGCTACTGGGTGATGGAGATGCACGTCGACGGCTTCCGTTTCGATCTGGCCAGCGTGCTGGGCCGCGGCCGGGATGGCGAGCCGCTGGCTTCCCCGCCCCTGCTGGAGAGACTGGCCTACGATCCCGTCCTGGCCGGTACGAAGTTAATCGCGGAGGCCTGGGACGCGGCAGGCCTCTACCAGGTGGGCAGCTTTCCATCTTGGGGCCGCTGGGCGGAGTGGAATGGCAAGTACCGCGACGACCTCAGGAAGTTCGTGAAGAGCGATAACGGCATGGTGCCGCGTCTGGCACAGAGAATTCAGGGCAGCCCGGATCTGTATGCCGTGAGCGAGCGGCAGTCCCAGCACAGCATTAATTTCATCACCTGCCACGACGGTTTCACGATGGCTGATCTGGTGAGCTACGACGAAAAGCACAACGAGGCCAACGGCGAAGCCAACCAGGACGGAGCGAACGACAACTACAGTTGGAACTGCGGTGTGGAGGGTGAAACCAGCGCCGGGGAGGTGCTGAGCCTGCGCCGACGCCAGATCAGGAATTTCCTCACGCTGCTGATGATGAGCGGCGGCGTGCCGATGCTGCTGGCAGGCGACGAGATGGCGCGCACACAGGGCGGCAACAACAACGCCTACTGCCAGGACAACGACACCAGCTGGGTGAACTGGCAGCTGGCGAAGGAGAATGCTGACCTGGTGGAATACGTGCGACGGCTGGCCGCGTTTCGGCGTGGTCACGACGCTTTCGCGCACATCAACTGGGGCCTGGAGGCGGGCGCCGAGCACACCGAAGTGATCTTCCACGGCATCGTGCCGTTCCAGCCGGACTGGGGGGAGAACTCGCACGCATTGGCGGCAGAGCTGAAATGGCGGGCGGAGCGGATCTACGTCATCGCGAATTCGTATTGGGAGAAGCTGCGCTTCGAGCTGCCGGGTGACGGCAGTTGGGTGCCTGTCTTCGACACGGGGCGGGCGGAGCAGATCAGCGGGAACTTCGTAGAGTTAGGGGCGCGTTCTGTACTGGTGCTGGAGTCCAGGGCATAAGGCAACTGATCAGCGCTATCTCCTCCATCCAATCCATGGTGAACGACGCGGGAACGATCCGCCTGGTCTTCAGAAGAGAGACCATCGTCTGGTTCCCATCTGAGGGCGCCACGCGCGCCAACTTCAGCGCGGAATCAAGTGTGTAGCAAGACACGGAGATGGCGCCTCGATTGTCTCCAACTTCCGGAATGGCATCACCGAAGCAGTACGTCAGGAGCTTCCCGTGGGACTGCAATGACGTGGGCATGGGATAGTGGCCGAAGAGCACACTGATCCTGGAGCTGTGCGGCAATCGACTTCCAGAAGTCGATGCCCCCGGATGGTGCTCGATGGGACTGTCGGATTGCGACTGGAGATCAGGGTCCATCCGCGTAGATTATTGCGCGAGGATGATTTCCGTCAGCCCTTCGCGTTGAGCTTCTCCCAGGATTCCACTCCGCAATGCGCCGCCCACTTGTCATATTCTGCCGCCATGGCGGTAGCGCGCCCGGGGTCTTTGGATTTCAGGTCTTGAAGTTCCGTACGGTCCGCGTCGAGGTTATAAAGCTCCCAGGGCTTGCGGTAGGTGGAGACGAGCTTCCACTCGCCCATGCGCACGGCGCGGTGCCCCTGGTGCTCCCATCCGGTGACGGGGCGGACGGCCGCCTTTGCGCCGCGAAACGCGGGTAGGAGCGAGCGGCCCTCAAGCGGCAGCAATTCCCTGCCCTGAATCTGAGTGGGCCGTGCGGCTCCGGCGGCATCGAGCAGGGTGGGCAGGACGTCAATGACGTGGCCCGGCGTCGAATCGAGCTGGCCGGAGCGGCGGAAGCCGGCTGGCCATGAGGCGATGAAGGGTGAGGAGATGCCGCCTTCATGCGTGAACTGCTTCCAAAGCCGGAAGGGGGTGTTGGATGAGTTTGCCCATGGCCGGCGATAGGAGGTGAATGAGTCTGGTCCGCCGGGGATGGGGTCCTTTGCCTTAGCCTCGCCTCCGATGTTCTCCTCGGCGCAGCCGCCATTGTCGGCGAGAAACATCACCATAGTGTTGTCGAGCTGGCCGGACTGGCGGAGTTGGCCCAGCACGCGGCCAATGTTGCGGTCCATACAGTCCACCTGGGCGGCATAGACGGCCATGCGCAAGTCCCATTGGTCCTTTTCGGACTGAGAGAGGGTATCCCAGGCAGGCACGCCGGCATCGCGCGGTGAGAGCGGCCAACGACGATCCACAATGCCTGCCGCGAGCTGGCGTTCGTGGCGCTCGAGGCGCAGGCGGTCCCAACCTCGCAGGTACTTTCCGCGATAGCGGCTGATATCTTCCGGCAAGGCATGGAGGGGCCAATGCGGGGAGGTGAAGGCCAGGTAGAGGAAGAACGGATTGTCTTTGGGCGCTTCCCGGAGCATGCGAACGGCGTGGTCGCCGATCGCGTTCGTCATGTAGAAGCCCACTTTGGTGCCGGCAGCGTTGGGAGGCGGCACATATGGCTGCGCATCCAGAGCCATGCGGCGCGGTTCTTCCAGGCGGAAGTAGTTGGATGCGCCGCTGATGAGCCCGAAATAGTGATCGAAGCCGCGGCGGGTAGGCCAGTGGTCCGGATCTTCGCCGACGTGCCACTTCCCGGACATGAGAGTGGAGTAGCCGGCTGGCTTGAGCGATTCGGCGATGGTGGCGCAACGGTCGTTGAGATAGCCCTGATAGGCGGGCACGCGGCGGTTCTGAATCATGTGTCCGACACCGGCCTGATGATTGTAGAGGCCGGTGAGCAGAGCGGCCCGCGTCGGGCAGCAGCGGGCGCAGTTGTAGAACTGCGTGAAGCGGACGCCATTGCGCGCCAGCGCGTCGAGATTGGGAGTGGCGATCTCTCCGCCGAAGGGGCCGATGTCCGAGTAGCCGAGGTCGTCGGCCAGGATCACCAGGAGGTTGGGGCGTTTGGGTGAGGCAGCGAAGGCCGCGGGCGCGGTGGTGAGAAGAGAGCTGAATGCCCGACGCGTGATTGGCATGGGTACAGTCTACCGCTCGGGTAGGCGGCGTTGATCCTCCGGCAGCGGGATGGGGCGGCCGGAAGGTTTCCAGGTGCCGTTTCGAACGCTGTCGAAGAACGCGAAGATCCGCGGAAGAGAGCTTGCGAAGACGGCGAAGTGGTCTGCGCCGGCGATCTCATCGTAATCGAACTGCTTATAGTACTTGGCGAGGAGAAAAGCGAAGACGCGCGACTCGCGCGGCGACATGATGCGGCTGGCGCCGGGTTGGAGCAACAACAGGGGCTTGCCAGGCGCCCGTTTGTACTCATAGCGCTGCAAGGGCGCGGCAGCGACCGCAGCAACGCCGTTGAAGCGCGCGCGCTCGTCGAGGCTGAGAATGATGCCGCCCATTCCGCCCATCGCATTGCCCGCAACATAGACATTGGCGTCGTCAATCGAAACGATGGAGCGCGCCAGAGAGATGACGCGAAAGACGTCGTCGGCCGCTGTACCGCTGAAGTAGCTGTAGGGGCCCATGCCTCCCGGCGAGACTACGATGTAACCACGTTCGCGCGCCAGACTCAGCAGTTGGCTCTCCTGGCCTGGCGGGCAGAGGTCGAAGAGGCTGCCTTCGTCGCCGGTGTCGGAACGCAATGCGACGATGAGGGGCCACTTCCGCGCAGCATCGTAATTCGGAGGGACGTAAAGGCGGTATGGCTCAAAAGGCCGTTCCACGCCGGACCGGTAGCCGAGGCGGAGATGGCCGGTGGCTGTCGCCAGCGGATCACCGCCCTTGAGCAGTGCCGCGGCAGTGGCCTCGGCAAAGGCCAAGTCGCGGTCAGGAGCGATGGGATCGGTGGAATCGACGGGGGGCCAGTCTCCGGCCAGGGTTAGCACGAGAGGATGAAGGTTCTGGTGGAACGATGCGACCGGCTGGCTGAGGGCGCGGCGATAGAGATCGGCAAAATGCAGCACAGTTTCGACCGCCGCCGCGTGACGAGGGCTCTTTGCTGCAATCGCTGCAGCGGCCAGCCGGTCGGCCTGTTGTTCGAGGGCCTGCACGCGGGCCTGGACCTTGGCGTCGAGCAACAATGGGCGGTTCGCCCCGGCAAGAAATTTTCCGGCATGGTCGTGGAGAGCGTATCGCACACTGTAGGCGCCTTCCGGCAGTCCTCGCGTGACGAGGCGGATGTCGCGCTCTTCGATCCGCTCCAAGGTGGCGGACGGCAGGGTCAGAACGGCCTTCCCGCCAGCGTCGAGGATGGAGATCTTAACAGTGACCGGCTGAGCCAGCACGGTAGTGGAAAGAAAAACCGGGGAGAGCGCCGCATGAACGAGCGTGCCGGGAGCGGCGATCCGCCGGTCGAGTTGAAACCGGAAGGAGCTCGCTACTTCCAGCCATTCGCCTGGCTTGTCGCCGCGCAGGGCGACCAACAGCCGGAGGAAGTAGCGGGCAGCATCGTTGTGCCGGTTTGAGAAGAACGCGGCGGTGGCGGCCTGATCCAAAGTTGCGATGCTGGACGAAATTGCCGGACGGCCCGCTCTGTGGTACTCGGCGATCGCCAGGTTCCGAAGCAGGAAAGCATAGCTGGGGGGATAATCGGCAATGACGTTGCCTTCCAGCGCCAGCAAGTCGTCGGGCTTCTGCCATGCTGCCGCCAAAGCGGCAAGCAATGTTGCAACCACCCAGAACGTCGCAAATATCCTCCGCATGGCAAGCCATTATCCCGCACCTCGAAGGCGGCATGCTCGGCTGTGAGAAACTACCAGTTTCACGCCATGAAAGAGACACTCTCGCTCCTCCTCTCAATTCTGATGGCTTGTCCTGCTCCGGCCCAGACCTCTGCGCCGAAGGCCATGCCGCTCACGGTGGACTGGATCATGAAGGGCCCGGAGCTGTTCGGCTACGCGCCGCGCTCCGTCCGTTGGTCGGGCGACGGCCAGCGGGTCTATTTCGAGTGGAAACAGGCCGGCGACGCGTTGGATCAGGAGTACGAGACCTGGGTGGTGCAGCGCAACGGTTCGGGCTTGAAGAAGCTCACCAAAGCGGAGGCCAAACTGAGTCCGCCGGCGAACGGATCGCACTCCCTCGACCACCAGACTACGGCCTACAGCGAGAATGGCGATTTGTTCCTCTACGATCGCCGAACCGACCTGCGGCGGCAACTGACAAAAACCGGCGACGTTGAGAGCGGGCCGCGCTTCACGCGCGACGGCAAGCGGGTCACCTTCCTGCGTGGCGGCAACCTGTATTCCATCAGCCTGGAAACCGGTTTCCTGGAGCAGATCACCGATATCCGCACCGGCGGCGAAGCGCCGGCGGCGGCTCCCGCTGCCGGCCCCCGCGGCGGCTTCGGCGGCGGTTTCGGAGGCATGGGCGGCGGAGCCGCCAGCGGCAGCGAACGAAAGGGTACGGACAGCCAGGAGAGCCTGAAGAAACAAGAGCGGGCACTGCTGGAAGTGGTGGAGCGCCGAGCCAAAAAGCGCGAAGAGCGGGAGGCGGAACGAAAGGCGGATAATCCCCGCAAGACCTGGAATCTGGCCCCCCGGCAGACGGTGGTAAGCCTCCAGCTCTCGCCGGACGAGACTTACGTTTTGGCAACCGTTGCCGAGCAAGCCACGGACGCGAAGACCGCCGCGGTGCCGAGCTACGTCACAGAATCGGCCTACACCGAGAACCTGAGCGCCCGCACCAAAGTGGGTGATACGCAGGGCCGAGCGCGCATGGCCATCCTCCAGGTGGCCACAGGCGAATACAAGTGGGTGGACCACGGCATGAAAGAGAAGCAGGGCGAGCGGGAGGTGGATCGTGCCATTTCCATGCAGCGGCCGGAGTGGTCTGAGGATGGCAAGAAGCTGGTGGTGCTGGGCCGCTCCGCCGATTTCAAAGACCGGTGGATTTTCTCGATC
>JACQZS010000122.1 GCA_016213725.1 Acidobacteriota bacterium
CGTCTATTCCGAACGCCGCACCTCCGTCGACAACAGCCCCTTCGGCGTTCTCGACGAGCAGTTCAACGCCGCCGCCTTCATCGCCCATCCCTATCACTGGCCCGTGATCGGCTGGGCTTCCGACATCGAAGCCTGGACCATGGACGACCTCAAGGCCCACTTCAAAATGGGCTACGCCCCCAACAACTGCGTCATGGTCGCCACCGGCGACGTCACTCCCGCCGAAATCCTCGCCCTGGCCAAAAAGTACATCGAGCCCATCCCCAGCCAGCCGCCGCCGCCGGCCGTGCGCACCATCGAACCCGAGCAGCTCGGCGAGCGCCGCATCGTGGTCCGCCGCCCCGCCAATCTTCCGCTCGTCATGATCGGCTTCCACGTCGGCGCCACGCGCGGCGCCGAAACCCCCATCTACGACCTCATTGAAACCATTCTCACCACCGGCCGCAGCTCGCGCCTCTATCAGCGCATGGTCGAAAAGGACCAGCTCGCCCTCAACATCCGCGGCGGCGTCGGCCCCGCGCTCGACCCCTCGCTCTTCAACTTCACCTTCCAGGTCCGCTCCGGCAAAACCCCCGAGGCCGCCGAAGCCGCCCTCTACGACGAACTCGATCGCCTCGCGAAACAGAGCGTCACTGCCGACGAACTCAACAAGGCCCGCAACCAGATCCTCGCCGCTCACTACCGCAGTCTCAAGACCATCGCCGGCAAGGCCAACCTCCTCGGCACCTATGAAGTCTTCTACGGCGACTGGAGCCGCCTCAACCAGGTCACTCAGGAACTCGACAAAGTGAAACCCGAAGACATCCAGCGCGTGGCCGCCAAGATCTTCACCGCGAAAAACCGCACCGTGGCAACGCTCATTCCCGACAGCGAAAAGGAGGCCGCGCGATGAACGCCCGCTCCGCTCTCTTGATGCTTGCTGCCGCCTCCGCCCTCAGCGCGCAGGTACGCCTCCCACAGGTCGAAAAGCGCACGCTCCCCAACGGCGCTACTGTCATCCTTCTCCGCAAGCCCGACGTCCCTCTCGTCAGCATCCGCGCCGTCTTCCGCGGCGGCGCCGAAGCCGAACCCGCCAACCTCAACGGCATCGCGGCCATCACCTCTGAACTCATGCGCCGCGGCACCGCCGCCCGCTCCAGCGATCAGATCGCCCTCGAACTCGACTCTCTCGGCGCCACTCTCCAGCTCGCCTCCAACCGCCAGATGTCCACCGTCGCCGCCGAGTTCATGGCCCGCACCTCCGCCCCGGCCCTCGCCATCTTCGAAGATGTCCTCCTCCACCCTTCCTTCCCCGAGGCTGAAGTGAAGAAGGTTCTTGC
Organism: Acidobacteriota bacterium; assembly: GCA_016213725.1. Classification (GTDB taxonomy): domain Bacteria; phylum Acidobacteriota; class Terriglobia; order Bryobacterales; family Bryobacteraceae; genus Paludibaculum. The sequence continues at coordinate 1,320 of JACQZS010000122.1, forward strand.
CCAGTCTGCTGACCAGCTCCGTTCCGTGAAGGACAATCCCGGCATGGCCATCGGCCGCTACTTCAACGGCTTCTATTACCCCGCCGGCCACCCCTACCGCACCTCCGGAGCCGTCACCGAAGACTCGCTCGCCAGGATGGATCGCACCGCCATCGAGGCTTTCTACAAACGCGCCTACACCGGCCGTAATCTCATCCTCATCGCCGCCGGGGATTTCGATCCCGCCACGCTCGGTGCCCGCATCAGCGCCATCGCCGCCGCCGTGCCCGCCGGTAGCGTCTTCTCCCCAGCCAAAGTCGATGCCCCCGCCCACACCGCCGCGCGCCTCCTGCTCGTCGACAAGCCCGACGCCACCCAAACCTACTTCCGCATCGGCATGCCCGGCATCAGCCGCACCAGCCCTGACCGCGTCCCCCTCATGATCGTCAACACCCTCTTCGGCGGGCGCTTCACCTCCATGCTCAACGACGAGTTGCGCGTCAACTCCGGCCTCACCTACGGCGCTCAATGCATCCTGGAGCAGGACCGCCTCACCGGCGCCATCGTCATCAACTCCTACACCCGCACCGACTCCACCGAAAAAGCCCTCGATCTCACCCTGGCTACCCTCGACCGCCTTCGCACCAAGGGCATCGATGCCGCCCAGCTCGCCTCCGCCAAAGCCTATATCAAGGGCAACTTCCCCACCGATCGCCTCGAAACCGCGGATCAGCTCGCCGACGTCCTCGGCGAACTCGAGTTCTACGGCCTCAACAAAGGCGAAATCGACGACCTCTTCTCCCGCATCGACGCCGTCAATCTCGAGCAGGCCAACGCCATCGCCCGCAAATACTACACCGCCTCCGCCTTGCAGTTCTGCCTCATCGGCAACGCCGCCAAGGTCGCCCCCGTGGTCAGGAAGTACGCCCCCACGCAGAAGACCATCTCCATCAAGGCCCCCGGGTTCTTCGGCGAATGAGCGGCGCAAACACCTACGGCCTCACCCGCGCCGAATGGAGCGCGCTGCGCGGCCTGAAAACGCCTCACCGCATCCAGCGCTTCCTCGACGATCTCAGCTACAACGTCGAGGCGAACGGTCCCACCTGCCTCTCGCCCCGGCAAGCGCTCCGCCACGCACACGCGCACTGCATGGAAGGCGCCATGCTCGCCGCTGCCGCCCTGCGCGCCGCCGGCCATCAGCCCCTCCTCCTCGATCTCGAATCCGTCCGCGACGACGACCATGTCCTCGCCATCTACCAGATCGACCGCTGCTGGGGCGCCATCGCCAAGTCCAACTACTCCGGCCTACGCTTCCGCGAACCGGTCTACCGCAACCTCCGCGAACTCGCGCTCAGCTACTTCCCCCATTACTACAACCTCAAGGGCGAGAAGACGCTCCGAGCTTACTCCACCCGCCCTATCAACCTCCGCCGCTTCGACGCCCGCAACTGGATGGCCAGCGAAGAGGACGTCTGGTACATCCCCGAGTACCTCTGCGAAGTCGCCCACACGCCGCTGCTCACGCCCGCTCAGATCCGCCGCCTTCAACCCATGGACAAGCGCCTCTTCGACGCCGGCCTCGTCGGCCGCGTCGAGCACTGATCGCCGCCGGCCATGGATGCTCGGCCCTCGCCGCTCTCCAGGAAAAACTCAACGGTACCGGTCCGGCCAGTAATAGCTCACAGCCTCCCGGTTGACTGACTCTTTCCACTTCTCGTCGAAGCGGCGCGCCACCGACGGCGCGTCGCGCAGGATCTCCCCCAATCCCATCTCCACATGCGGTTGCGCCGCCGCCGCCAGCTTGGCCAGGTGCTGCTCCACTTCTTCCCACCGGTCCGTGAGTCCGCCTGCATCCAACAACACCACCCGGCTGTGCACCACGCCGAAATTGCGCAGGTGTGCGTCCACGGAGAACACGCCCCGCCGCCACGCCGCGCGCCGCAATTCCAGCAGCCGCTCCAGCCAGATCTCCACTTGCTCGAAAAGGCCCTTCGCCGCCAGCACGGCCACTCGGTCGTACAGCGTGCCTTCCACTCGCTCGGTGGCCTCGGAGACCGTGAGGTAGCCGGGCCATCCGCTGATGCGGATCCGCGTGGGCGGGAAGGTAATGGTCTCGGGCACCACTGAGGTTCCGGCCAGGTGCTTCACCGCCAGGTGCTCGCCCCGCGTATCGCGGTGCGCGTATAGCCGCCACATGTCGCCCACGTGCGACGAGTACCAGACGCCGCGCGGCACCACCGCCACCATCGCCCGCGCCGCCACCCGCAGCATGCGCAGTTGGCGCGAGGGATGCTGCCGCATGTTCCGTCCCCAATCTCCCGGCAGGTGGCGCTCCATGCGGCGGATCATCTTCCACGCCACGATCATCGAGAAGATCTCGCTCGTCGTGCGCTCGCGCTTTACCACCCAGTGGTTGGAGGCGTACACCACCTTGCCCACGCCTTCGCCCAATCGCTTCAACCGCCCCTCGGTGAGTTCGGCCGGCGCCTCCGTCATCACCTCCAGCAGGGTACGCATAGTCTCTATGAGCCTCCCGCGCACACTACCGTAACACCGCCTTCGGTCACATGGTAGCCCGCGGCCCGGTCGCGCACCGGGTCCTCTCCGATGACCGACCCCTCCGGCAGGTGCACGCCCTCGCCCACAATCGCCCGGCTCACCCGCGAATAGCGCCCCACAATGACATCCTGCAGCAGAATCGACGAGTCCACGTTGCAGTAGGAGTTCACCCGCACGCCGGGCGATAGCACTGAGCGGTGCACCCGTGCGCCGGAGACGATCACCCCAGGCGAAACGATCGAATCCGTCGCCACCCCCATGCGGCGCCCCTCCTGCGCGAAGACGAACTTGGCCGGCGGCGCCTGCGGCATGCGCGTGCGGATCGGCCAGGCCGTGTCGTACAGGTTGAACTCCGGAGAGACGCTCACCAGATCCATGTTGGCTTCGTAGTATGAGTCGATCGTGCCGACGTCCCGCCAGTAGCGGACGCACTTGCGGTTGAGGTCGCGGAAGTCGTAGGCGCACACATAGCAGCGCTCCAGCAGGGCAGGTAGCACGTTCTTGCCGAAGTCGTGCTCGGAATCCGCGTCTGCCGCATCCGCGCGCAGCCCTTCCAGCAGCACGGACCTGTCGAAGATATACACGCCCATCGAGACCGATATCATGGCGGGGTCGAAGGCGGAAGGCGCGGGGCTGCCGTGCTGCGGCTTCTCTTTGAATCCTCTCACGCGGTAGCTCCCGGGGTCGATGTCCACCACGCCAAAGTGCTTTCCCTGTTCCGGATTTGCCTGGATCGTGGCCAGTGTCACCCCGGCCCCGTGCGCCACGTGCCACGCCAGCATCTCGCCGTAGTTCATCTTGTAGATGTGGTCGCCGGCCAGGATGATCACGTACGAGGGCCGCTCGCTTTCGATGCTCTCGATGTTCTGGTAAACCGCGTCCGCCGTGCCCAGGTACCAGTCCTCGTGCACGCGCTTCATCGGCGGCACCACCTCAATGAATTCGCCCATCTCGCCCGAAAACAGGTTCCACCCTTCGCGCACGTGCCGCGCCAGTTCCAGTGACTTGTACTGCGTCAGACAGAAGATGCGGCGCAGGCCCGAATTCACGCAGTTCGATAGCGTGAAATCGATGATCCGGTAATAACCGCCGAATGCTACAGCCGGCTTGGCGACGTTTCTCGTCAGCGGATGCAGCCGCTCTCCGGCGCCGCCCGCAAGCAGAATGGCCAAGGCGTTCTGCATCTGCTTTCAGCATAAGACTTTCGCCCGCTATCGCGTGCTACAATCCGAAGATCGTTCCAGGCTGAACGCGCGCGCCAAGCTGCGATTCAGAGGTTTCTCAGGTGCAATCGGAAAGCGTTCTTCCTCCTCCGTTTCAACACTATTTTCTGGATTCGGCCTATGACGAGATGTTCCAGCCGAATGCTGAGGTACGGCCCCCCTACCAGGAACTGCTGGCCCTGGTCTCGTCGCTGCCCCCGGAGGAATTGCGCCGCCGCAAACAGGCCGCCGACCAGAGCTTCCTTCATCAGGGCATCACGTTCACCGTCTACGGCAAAACCGAAGGCACCGAACGCATCTTCCCCCACGACCTCATCCCGCGCATCATCACCGCCGCCGAATGGAAGCGCCTGGAATCCGGCCTTACGCAGCGCATCACCGCCCTCAATGAGTTCTTGCGCGATATCTACCACGAGCAGCGCATCCTCAACGACAAGGTAGTGCCTCGCGAGCTCATCTACTCCTGCCCGCACTACCGGCGGGAGATGCGCGGCGTCACCGTGCCGCGCAACGCTTACGTCACCGTCGTGGGCACTGACCTCGTACGGCTGCCTTCCGGCGAATTCGCCGTCCTCGAAGACAACCTGCGCGTGCCCTCGGGCGTCAGCTACATGCTCACCTCGCGGCAGGTGATGAAGCGCGTCTTTCCCAGCCTCATCCGCCTCTGCAACGTGCAGCCCATCGATCACTACGCCCGCGTGCTGCTCGAAACCCTCCGCTCGCTCGCGCCCGGCGGCCGGCCGGATCCCACCATCGTGCTCATGACCCCGGGCGTCTTCAACTCGGCTTACTTCGAGCACTCCTTCCTCGCCCGTCAGATGGGCATCGAACTCGTCGAAGGCCGCGATCTCCTCGTCCACGGCAATTTCGTCTACATGCGCACCACTGCCGGGTTGCGCCGCGTGGACGTCATCTACCGCCGCGTCGACGATGACTTCATTGACCCCCTCGCCTTCCGCCGCGACACCATTCTCGGCGTGCCCGGCCTCTTCAACGCCTTCCGGGCCGGCAACGTGGCTCTCGCCAATGCCGTCGGCACCGGCGTCGCCGACGACAAGGCCGTCTACGCCTACGTCCCGAAGATCATCCGCTACTACCTCAACGAAGAGCCCATCCTGCCGAACGTCGAGACTTATCTGCTGGACGACGTCGCCTCGCGCTCGCACGTGCTGGCCAACCTCGACAAGCTGGTCGTCAAGGCCGTCGGCGAAAGCGGCGGTTACGGCATGCTCATCGGTCCGCACTCCACTGAGGCGGAGCGCAGGAAGTTTCACGGCCTCATCATCAACAACCCCCGCAACTACATCGCCCAGCCCACGCTCTCCCTGAGTCGCGCTCCCTGCTTCGTCGAACACGGACTCATCGAGCCCCGCCACGTCGATCTGCGCCCCTATATTCTGCACGGCGCCAGGACCACCATCGTGCCCGGCGGCCTCACCCGCGTGGCGCTGCGCAAGGGCTCCCTGGTGGTCAACAGCTCGCAGGGCGGCGGCAGCAAGGATACCTGGGTGCTGGCCGAATAGTAAGCCGCGCGGAGAAGAAAGCAATCATGCTCAGCCGAGTCGCAGACAGCCTTTACTGGACCAGCCGCTACCTGGAGCGGGCCGAAAACACCGCGCGCCTCATCGGCGTGCACATCAACCTCGAACTGGAGCAGCCGCGCGACGCCAGCTTCGGCCGCTGGGCCCGCGTCCTGGGTTCGCTCGGCCTCGACAAAGAAACGGCGCGCGACCTGGACTCCGCGTCGCTCCGCAGCGAACTCTGCTACGACCTCGCCAACCGCGCTTCCGTCGTCGCCTCCATCCGCCTCGCCCGCGACAACGCCCGCCAGGTTCGCGAACAGATCAGCTCCGAAATGTGGGAGCAGCTCAACCGCCTCTACCACCAGGTGCAGGTCAGCTCCGAACACGATCCCGCCTCGGACGATCCCGTCGCTTTCCTCGACACCATCAAGGAAGGCGCCCACCTCTTCCAGGGCGTCACGGATTCCACCATGAACCACGGCGAAGGCTGGCACTTCATCCAGCTCGGCCGCTTCATTGAGCGCGCCGCCTGCATCGCGTCGTTCGTGGACGTGCACTTCGAGCACTACGCCAGCGATGAGGCCGCCCTCCGCCCCGGCGCCGGCGCCGATGCCGCCGATTACCTCGAGTGGATCGGCCTGCTGAAGTCCGCCACCGCCTTTGAAGCCTACTGCAAGGTCTACACCGCGTCCATTGAAACCGGGCGCGTGGCGGAGTTCCTCATTCTCGACGGCACGTTCCCGCACTCCATCCGTTTCTCGGCCGACATGGTGCACTCGGCGCTTTCGGCCATTTCGGACGCCTCCCCCAGCCGCCGTTCCACCAGTGTCATGCGCCGCAGCGGACGTCTGCAGGCCCTCCTCGGCTTCTCCCAGGTGGACGAGATCATCGAGGGAGGCATTCACCACATGCTCGAAGATGTGGGCCGCCAGCTGGCCCAGATCCACTCCGGCATCTACCAGGCGTTTCTGTCTTATCCCATCGAGACCGCCATCGAGGCTTAGCCATGTACTATCGCATCCGCCATCTCACCCGCTTCCAGTACAACGCGCCTGTCAGCGAAAGTCTGATGGAAATCCGTATGCACCCGCGGACGGAATCCTACCAGCGCTGCCTCGACTACCAGCTCGTCATCACCCCCAAGGCGCACGTCCACGACTACCGCGACTTCCTCGGCAATTCCATCCATCACTTCGGCATCCCTTCCGCCCACCGCCAACTCCAGATCACCGCCGAAAGCGTCGTCGAGATGAAGGACTTCGTCGATCTGCCTCACTTCCTCGCCCCCGACGCCTGGGCCGAGCTCGACACCCTCATCGAGAACGGCGATTACATCGGAGATCTGCTCGCCAGCCATTTCTGCAAGCCCACACCCCTGCTGGTGGACCTCGGAGTCGAGTTCGGGCTAGCCCGCCGGGACGATCCGCTCATGCTGGTGCGGGAATTGACTGAGAGGCTCTCCCGGGCCATTGAGTACGAGCCCTTGGCCACCCACGTGGATTCGCCTATCGACGATGCGCTACGCCTCCGCAAGGGCGTCTGCCAGGACTACGCCCACATTCTCATCTCCATGCTCCGGCAGGTGCGCATTCCTGCGCGTTACGTCTCCGGCTACCTGCGCCACCGCGCCACTGACCACGATCGCTCCTCCGACGGCGCGACCCACGCCTGGATCGAGGCCTTCCTGCCCTCCCTAGGCTGGGTCGGCTTCGACCCGACCAATAACATCGTCGCCGGCCAGCGCCACATCCGCACCGCCATCGGCCGCGACTATGCCGACGTGCCGCCCACCCGCGGCGTCTTCAAGGGGGAGGCGTCCACCAAGCTGTCGGTTGCCGTCGCCGTGAGCGCCTGCGAAGAGTTGCCCCCGGAACTCGCCGAACTCGTGCTGGAACGCGATGAAACGCTGGAACGCGAATTCGCCGCCGCCACCGCGGCCATGGTGGCGCGCGAACAGTTCGAGCAGATGCAGCAGCAGCAACAGCAGCAGTAGCAGCAGTAGCCTACGACGTGATGCAGTGCGCGTTGCCCAGCCGGTTCACGCCGTCGAAGGCGGCCGTCTTGTAGCACTCCGCCAGCGTCGGGTAGTTGAACACCGTATTGACGAAGTAATCCACCTTGCCGCCGAACGCCAGCACGGCCTGTCCGATGTGGATCAGTTCGCTGGCGCCCTCCCCGATGATGTGCACGCCCAGCAATTGGTGGGTCTCCATGTGGAACAGCAGCTTCAGCAGACCCGTCGTGTCTCCGACTATCTGCCCGCGGGCAATCTCCCGGTAGCGCGCCTTGCCCACCTCATAGGGGATGCCGGCCGTCGTCAGTTCCTCTTCGTTCCGGCCGCACATCGAGATTTCCGGAATCGTGTAGATCCCATACGGGAACAGCTCCGGCACGCTGCTGGCCGGAACGGAGAAGGCGTGGCAGGCCGCCAGGCGGCCCTGTTCCATCGACGTGGAGGCCAGCGAGGGGAAGCCGATCACGTCCCCTACCGCGTAGATGGAGCCGGTGCAGGTCCGGTAGTGCTCGTCCACGCTGATGCGGCCGCGCGAGTCCGGTTGGATGCCGGCGCATTCCAGGCCCAGGCGGGACGTATTGCCCGTTCGGCCAATCGAGTACAGCGCTTTTTCGGTGACTATCTGCTTGCCCGAATCGAGCACGATGCGCACCTTCTCGCCCGTCTCGTCTTCGATCATCTCCACGCCGTGGACGCTCTCGCCCAGCCGCAGCGTCACCCTGTTCTCGCGCAAATGATAAGCCAGCGTGTCCGTGATCTCCGCATCCACAAAGGGCAGTAGCCGCGGCCGCTTGTCCACCAGAGTCACCCTGACCCCCAGGGCGGCGAACATCGAGGCGTACTCCAGGCCGATGACGCCCGCGCCGATCACCGTCAGCGTCCGCGGCAGTTCGTCCAGCACCAGGATGTCGTCGGACGTGAGAACCCGCCGGCCGTCGAAGGGAATGTGCTCGTCTCGCGTGGCTTCCGTCCCCACCGCGATGATGATGGTGTCGGCCGTTACCGTGCGCTGCCCCTGCCCTTCCACCGATTCCAGCCGCAGCGTATGCGCGTCCACGAACGAGGCCAGCGCCGGGATCACCTCCACGCGGTTCCGCAGAAGCTGGGCGCGCGTCACGTCGATCTCGTGCCGGATCACCGTGTCCACGCGCTGCATGAGGTCCTGCATGGTGATGCGCTGCTTCACCACGTATGAGCGGCCGTAAAACTCGCGGGCTCGGTATCCCGACAGATCCAAGACCGCTTCCCGCAATGTCTTCGAAGGGATTGTGCCCGTGTTGACGGAGACCCCGCCCAACACAGACCGCTTCTCCACCAGCGCCACCCGCTTCTCCAGCTTGGCGGCCTGAATGGCTGCCCGCTGCCCCGCCGGGCCGGAGCCGATCACCAGCAGATCGTAGTTGTAGTTTGGGTTTGGCGCAGCCATGTATTGAGGTCCAACCTGGAGAAACCCCAGGTATGTTCAGATCTTAACAGGCTGCCTGTGCTGGCCGCGCCGGGGTGCTGCTACTCGACTTCAAACCGCACTGGCTGTTCGATCAGCTTCGGTTCCTTGCCCTTGGTCAGGATCATCAGCTTGTAGCGCTCACCCACCTTGGCCTTGGCCGGAATCTTACTTTTGAGCGTCGTCGCCGCCTGCTCTGTAATGGCCAGCTCGATGTCGTTGGTCCCGTCGGTCAAATACAGCTTCGCGACGATGTTCTTGTCGAGGTTCTCGCCGGTGACCACAATGTCAGTGCCCACCTTCCCGCTTGTCGGCTCAACCGTCGTGCAGCGGGGGATCGCGTCCTGCGCCATCAGAGGAGGAACAGCCACGGCGCCCACCATCAGCGCCACCAGCATTATCACGTACATCCGCATCTGAATATCCTCCTGCACTACGATCCTATGCCTTCGGGCCCGTGGAATGCAAGAGGCTTCCGTCAGGATTTGACGGGCCTCTGCTCCACGCCTTGATTAGCGTTCGTTTTGTTGCAGGTGGATGCCTTTGTGGATGGCATAGAGGGCCAGTTCCAGGCGGTCTGAGACGCCCAGCTTGTCGAAGATGTTGTGCAGGTGGTTCTTCACCGTTTGCTCGCTGATGAACATCTTCTCCGCCATCTCTTTGTTCTTGTAACCCTGCGCCACCAGTGCCACGATTTCTCGCTCGCGCGTGCTCAGCGGGGAACGCTCGCGGGACTTCGAGCCGGATGACGTCATGCCCGTCTCTCCAGGCGCCGCAAACTGCCTCATCACCGCCGCGGTCGTGTGCGAATCCAGCCAGATCTCGCCGGCGTGCACCTTCCGGATGCTCTTCACAATCAGGTCGGAGGCTGTCTGCTTCAGCACAATGCCCGCACAGCCCAGCTTCATCGCCTGTACGAACTCGTTCTTGTCCTCTGACGCCGTCAGCACGATCACCCGCGCCTTGGAGTTCATGTGCTGCAGGGTCTGCATCGCGCCCAACCCGTCCAGGTTCGGCATGCGCAGGTCCAGCAGGATGACGTCCGGCTTCATCTGGTCGGCCTGCTCGATCAGCTCGCGGCCGTCACAGGCTACGCCCACCACGTCCACGTCCTCCTCCAGGCTGAGTAGCTTCTTTAGACCATCACGCACTATGGGGTGGTCGTCCGCAATGATCACCCGGATCTTGGTTTGACTGTTCTCAGGTGCCGGATTCATGTTGATGCTCGATTCGTTGCTCAGCTCGGTAGTCAGACTCATAAGCAGGGGTCGCGACCTTTCCAACTTGATTCTAGATGGGTCCAGTACTTCGTTGAATCAGGTACTCCCTGAATGTTCCCTATTTGGTTTACCTTAGATTCCCTTAGGAATGTTGTACTAAGGTTCCTTCTTTCCAATTAGACTCCCGCGCCCGTCCCGGGCGCCAGCCTCCTCCTCAATTTCCCCAGAGGCGGAACGAGGCCACCCCCTCGCCGGCCGCCGGACCATCCCGTTTCGGCTGCCGCCTCCTCGGGCCGAAGGGCTGCCACCGGAGTTCCCGCCCACACGCCAGCCGGCCCTTTCGCTGCCATTTTCACCGCGGCGGGAGTTTTTCATATCTCCTTTCCATACCTGCGTGTCGATATAATGCAGACATGACTGGCCTCGTCTCGCTGGGCGCCCCGCCCGTGCTGGATCCTGCGCTGCTTCACGCGAAGCAGGAGAAGCTGTTCTCCGTGCTGCGCGGCATGGGGCGCGTGCTGGTGGCCTATTCGGGCGGAACCGATTCTGCCTACCTGGCCTGGGCCGCGCGGCAGGCGCTGGGCGATCAGGCGATCGCCATCACCGCCGATTCGCCGTCCATTCCCTCTTCGCACAAGCGCGACGCCATCGCGTTCGCTCAGCAGTTCGGCATCCGGCACGAACTCATCCCTTCGCATGAGTTTGAGAATCCGGCCTACTCCGCCAACAACCCTGACCGCTGCTTCCATTGCAAGGATGAGCTCTTCCGCCGCATGGAAGAGATCTCTCCGGCCTACGGCGGAGCCGTCATGGCCTACGGCGTCAACTGCGACGACCTGGGCGACTACCGTCCGGGTCAGAATGCCGCCAAGCTGCACCAGGTGAAAGCGCCGCTGGTGGAGGCCGGGCTGACCAAAGCCGAGATCCGTGAGCTTTCCCGCCTGGCCGGTCTGCCCACGTGGGACCGCCCCGCGGCCGCCTGCCTGAGCTCGCGCATTCCCTACGGCACCAAGGTGACGCCCGAGAACATCCGCCAGGTCGAGACGGCCGAGGAAGAGCTGCGGGCCATGGGCTACAAGCAGTTCCGCGTACGCTATCACGGCGAACTCGCGCGCATCGAAATCGCCCGCGACGAGATGCCCAACGCCCTCTCCATGGAGGCCTTCGACGCCTTCTCCGCGTTGTTCAAGAGCCTCGGCTTCACCTACGTCGCCCTCGACGTCAACGGCTACCGCCAAGGCGCCATGAATGAAGTGTTGCCGGGCCGGAAGGCCTGAGCCAAGGGAGCCCGCTCTGCCGGCACTGGTCGAAATTCGCGACACGCTGAATGAGTTCGCCGCCGGCCTGCATCTCGAAGAGGAAGACCTGCCGGCCATCTTCGATGGCGAGCTGCTCGACGTCGCCCTGCGGCTCGAGGAGTTGGTTGCCTTCGAGTTCTCGGCTTCGCTTTCAGGCTACGCCGTCGAGCTGCGGCAGGCCTCCAAGGTGCTGCTCGATTCGCCCTCGCCCGAGGCCATGGCGCTGGTGCTGCGCTGCTTCCTCACCCTCATCCTCGAGATGATGCACGAGCTCTCTCCGCTGCCTGCCTCCTGTCAATGGAAACTGGCGCGCCAGTACACCGATGTCGCCTCGCATATGACCGGGCCGAAACCGGCCGAGAACCAGGGCTTCCGCGAGCTGCCTCGGATGCTGGCCGGCATGCCGTGGATGGTGGATTGCCTCCACCAGATGGCCGCGGCGGCAGACCTCGACTTCGCCCGCCTGCCCGCCGCCCGCGGCTTCTCCCGCACGGCGGCCAAACGTTGGATGAGCCGCGTGAACCGCAGCGGCGAAGGACAGCTCTGCGCGGCGTTGGACCACCTGCAGCATGGCGTGGAGTTCCGCAGCCGCCAGGTCTGGTTTCTCCGCAACACGGAGGAGGGCGAGCCCTCCGCGCCGGAGGTCTACGCCGCCGCGCACACTGACCTCTTTCCCGGACTCAACATCGGCCTCAACGAATCCAAGCTCTCGCTCGAAGTGGCCAAGCTCAAGGGTCTGGCGCTCGGCCTGCAACTGCCGGAGTTCGCGCTGTGCTTCGAATCGGCGGAGTGGATTGCGAACTACGCCCTCACTTACCTGCTGCCGCCCGCGCCCGGAGACCAGCCCGTGCGCCAGGCGTCCCAGCTGGTCGCCCTGCACCAGTGCCGGCTCTCCCGCTGGTACTTCTGCGCCTTCTCGCACAGGCTCGAACCGCTGGAGATGACCTCCGGCGTGCTGCGTATCGGCCGGCCGCTCTTCTACGAGCGCATCGCCGCCTACTCTCTTTTGGAGTATTCGCTGCTACAGGGCATCGCGTTCACGCGCCACGCCGCCCCCTTCTATGTGGATGCGCTGTCGGTGATGGAGCGCGAGTTCGAATTGCTCTTCGACGGCTACCTGCTGCGGCTGCTCTACTACCCGCGCCTCAAGGCTCCGGAGGGTTGGTGCGAGTACCTCTCCGCCCTCTATGCTCTGCACTACGGCAAGAAGGCGCCCGAGGAACTGGAAGCCTTCCGCCACGTCTTCCTCGCCCGGCGAGGACTGCACTCGACGCTCGAGATCCTATATCGTACGGTCGAGAGCCACAGCGCTCTCAACTGAGCCACTCATGCAACGCAGACAGTTTCTCTTCAGCGGCCTGGCCGCCGCCGCCGCGCCGGCGGTCCGCCCGAACATCGTGCTCATCCTGGCCGACGACATGGGCTTCTCCGACGTCGGCTGCTACGGCAGCGAGATCGAGACGCCGAACATCGACGCGCTCGCCCGGCGCGGCGTGCGCTTCACCCAGTTCTACAACGCCGCCCGCTGCTGCCCCACCCGCGCTTCTCTGCTCACCGGCCGCTATCCCCACCAGGCCGGCGTCGGACACATGGTGGAGGATTGGCAGAAGCCCGGCTATCGCGGATCGTTGAACCCCGAGTGCCGCACGCTGGCCCAGGTGCTCACCGGCGCCGGCTACCGTTCCACCATGGCCGGCAAGTGGCACGTCTGTCCGGCGAGCGAGAAGCACCGGCAGAACTGGCCGCTGCAGCGCGGCTTCGCCCGCTTCTTCGGATCGATGGCCGGAGGCGGCAACTACTTCAAGCCCGGTCCGCTGATGGACGGCAATCAGAATGTCGGGCTGCTGGACGGCTACTACACCGACATGCTCGGCGAGTGGTCCGCGAAGTTCATCCGGGAGAGCGCGGCTTCGGGGCAGCCCTTCTTCCACTACGCGGCTTTCACCGCGCCGCACTGGCCGCTGCAGGCTCCGGCCGAAGAGGTGCGCCGTTTCGAGGAGCGCTACAGGAAAGGTTGGGACGCCATCCGCCAGGCCCGCCATGAGCGCCAGGTGAAGATGGGGCTGATCGATCCGAAGTGGAAGCTCGCGCCCCGCGACCCCGCCGTCCTCGAGTGGGCCGCCGAGCAGGACAAAGACTGGCAGGCCTCGCGCATGGCGGTGCACGCGGCGATGGTCTCGAGCCTGGATCGCAATGTGGGGCGGATTGTCGATGCCGTCGGCCAGGCGGGCCAGCTCGACAACACCCTCTTCCTGTTCCTCTCCGACAACGGCGCCAGCGCCGAGATCCTCAAAGAGCGCCGCGCAGGCGTCTGGACTCCGGAGGCGAACAAGCCCGGCGGCAACGTGCGCGGCGTTTCGCCGGGGCCTGCGTGGAGCTACGCCAGCTACGGGCCGGACTGGGCGCACGTCTCCAACACACCCTTCCGCCGGCACAAGATGTGGGTGCACGAGGGCGGCATCTCCACTCCGCTGATCGCGGCCTGGGGCAAGCGTCTGAAGGGCGGCGCGCTACAGCGCGAGACCGGCCACATCATTGACGTGATGCCGACCGTGGCGGAGGTGGCGGGCGCCGCTGCGCCGGCGGGCGGCGAAGGCTCGTCGCTGCTGCCTCTGATGCAAGGCCAGCGGCGGACGCTGCACGAGTCGCTCGGCTGGGAGCACGAAGGCAACCGGGCCGTGCGGGCCGGTGACTGGAAGCTGGTGGCCGAACGCGGCAAGCCGTGGGAACTCTACAACCTCAAGGAAGACCGCACGGAGACGCGGGACCTGGCGGCCTCCGAATCGGCGCGGGTCAAAGAGATGACGGAGCGCTATCAGGGCTGGGCGCAGCGTTGTCAGGTAGAGCCGTGGGAGACGGTGCGGCCAGCAAGGTCAGGAGCGAACGCGGCGGCAGACTGACGGTGAGCTGACCGGCAGCGGCTTCGAGCGGAGGCTGCTCCGCGAAGCCCTGCTCCTCTGTGGTGAGGACGGCTCGCCAAGCCTTCGACTCCAGCGGCAGGCCGGTGACGGTGGCGGTGCGGGCGGCGGCGAGGTTGGCGATGTGGACGGTGCAGGCGCCGTCTTTGCGGAGAGCGATGACCAGGGTGTCGCGGTGGTCTGAGGAAGCGGCGAGCACCTCGCAGTCCGGCGGCGTGAGGCAGGTGAAGTGCTTCATCAGCCAGAAGCGGCCGGTGGGCTGGACGCCCGCGCTGGTGGCGTTGGCGAGGGCGTAGTCGGCGGTGAACTCCCAGTAGATGGCAGCGCGCGGCCGGGCGTGCTGGAGCAGCTCATGGAACTGGCGGAGTTCGACGAGGCCGTAGTCGTAGGAGTCGTAGGCGCGGCCCTTGTAAGCTTCGGGGTCGGCGCCGAGTTCGGTGATGAGCAGCGGCAGGCCGAGGCGTTCGGCTAGGTCGGCCCACTCGTTGTATTGAGCTGCCGGCGTGCTGCCCCAGGAGTGGAAGGCGACGGCGCCGACATGGCGCATGGCATCGGGATCGTCGAGGGCGGGCCGCAGGTAGCCGAGGGTGTTGCGGGGGTTGCTGAGGTCGCCTAGGAGGAGCTTCGTCTTTAGGCCGAGCTGGGCGAAGCGGGCGCCGAGGTCTCGAAGAAGGCAGCGGTGCTCTTCGGGGGTGAAGAGGACATGGATGCCGAGGTCGGGCTCGTTGAAGGAGAAGAGATCGGGCTCGACGCCGTAGCGCTCTCTGGCATGGAGCAGGTAAGACGTGATGTGTTGGAGGCGGTCTTTCAAGCCGTCACGAAGATGCCAGACGGAGGCGACGTAGGGGATGCCGCGGTCTTGCAGGCGGCGCATGAGTGTGAGTTCGGCGCGGAGGCGGGTGCCGGGCTGATCTGAGGCGGGGCCATTCCAGAGCGCCAGGCTCACCTCGGTGCGGGCCCAGCGGACGGTGAGGTTCGAGAGGGTGTATTCGGTGACGGGGGATTCGAGTTGGAAGCAGTAGTTGCCGCCGAAGCCCTGGAAGCGGTAGCGGGGCAGGGCGGTGTCGATGGCGAGCGCGGCGGGGGCGGAGTCAGGCTGGGATTCAGCGGTGATCTCGACCTCGAAGCGGCCTTCGGTGCCGGCGGGGAGGTTGCCGCAGTGGACGGTGACCCAGTAGGTATAGCAGCGGGGGGAGAGCGTCGGCTTGTCC
>JACQZS010000125.1 GCA_016213725.1 Acidobacteriota bacterium
CTGCGGAACTGCACCTTCGGATTGTGCTTCGCCAGCGTCTTCGTGATAGCCGCCGTCAGCGTCGTCTTGCCGTGGTCAATGTGCCCGATCGTGCCGATGTTGACGTGCGGTTTGCTGCGATCAAATTTCTCTTTCGCCATGCTTACGGCTCCTTAGCTCACTTCAGCTCACTTCGCTGCTCACTTCGCTGTTGCTGACTTCGCTGCCTTCGTTCGCCCGGTCCCGGTTCGCCCTCCGAGGCCATCCTCGCGCCTTCCGGATTTGTCAGCCTGGGAAGTTTCCGGCCTCTGCTGCTGCCTCGGCCGGGCTCTGAAAGGATCCAGCTCGTCTCACTGCGGCCCACGGCTTCTGCCTGAGGGCCTCCAAACAAAATTCTGGAGCCGATGACCAGGATTGAACTGGTGACCTCGTCCTTACCAAGGACGCGCTCTACCAACTGAGCTACATCGGCCCGTCAAAATCTACTTTAGCGCACTCCGGACGTCTCCGGAACTCGCGCGCCGCCATCCCGCATTTCCCGGCACCGCCCTCACTCACCCCACGCCTGGGGGGGATGGTGGACAGGGGAGGATTCGAACCTCCGTAGCTCGCAAGGAGCGGCAGATTTACAGTCTGCTGCCATTAACCACTCGGCCACCTGTCCATTTCTTGGCGCTGGTACCCCAGGCGATGAAACCGGGGGTCCATGCTGCCGGATGGCAACCTTCTCACTATACCGCATCTTAAACTTGTTTGCATCAAACAATTCCATGTGAAATTGTTTCATCTCTGCCGCCTTGATTCCCGCCCCGCAAGATGGTACCAACAATGGGTTAAGGCCGCTTTCCTGATTTCCGGCGGCCCCTCCCCGGACTCCTATGAAAACCCTTCTCCAAACCGATATCCCCGGCCTCCCCCTCCTGGCCCGCGGCAAAGTCCGCGACGTCTATGCCATCGGCGACGACAAGCTCCTCATGGTCGCCACCGACCGCATCTCCGCCTTCGACTGCGTCCTCGGCTCCCCCATCCCCGACAAAGGCCGCGTCCTCACCCAGCTCTCCCTCTTCTGGTTCGATTTCCTCAAAGACGTCGTCCCCAACCACCTCATCTCCGCCAACGTCGCCGACTACCCCGCCGCCCTCCACCCCTTCGCCAGCCAGCTCGAAGGCCGCTCCATGCTCGTTCGCCGCGCCGAAATGGTCCAGATCGAGTGTGTCGCCCGCGGCTACATCGTCGGCTCCGGCTGGAAGGAATACCAGGCTGGCGGCACCGTCTGCGGCATCTCCCTCCCCACCGGCCTCAAAGAGTGCTCCAAACTCCCCGAAGCCATCTATACCCCCGCCTTCAAAGCTCAATCCGGCCACGACGAGAACATCACTTTTGAGGCCGCCGCCCAAATCGCCGGCGCCGGCGTCGTCACCCGCCTCCGCGACCTCACCCTCGGCATCTACTCCAAGGCAGCCGCCTACGCCGAGACCCGCGGCATCATCCTCGCCGACACCAAGTTCGAATTCGGCTTCATCGGCGACGCTCTCACCCTCGGCGACGAAGTCCTGACCCCGGACTCTTCCCGCTTCTGGCCCGCCGATCAGTACAAGCCCGGCGGCGCCCAGCCTTCCTTCGACAAACAATACGTGCGCGACTACCTCGAAACCCTCTCCTGGAACAAGCAGCCGCCCGCTCCCAGCCTGCCTCCCGAAGTGGTCGAAAAGACCTCGGAAAAGTACCGCGACGCCTACTTCCGTCTCACCGGCAAACAACTGTGAACTGGCTCGATATCCTCCTCTGCGTCCTGCTGGCCGTCTTCGTTTTCGAAGGCGTCCGGCAGGGCTTCGCCCGCATCGTCGTCGGCATGGCCGCCACCTTGCTCGGCCTGCTCCTCGCCGCCTGGTTTTACGGCTCGGCCGCCGCTCTGCTCACCCCTTACCTCAGCTCCGTCTCCCTGGCCCGCCTGGCCGGCTTTCTTCTCATCTTCATCGCCATCCAGTTGGCCGGCGCCCTGCTCGGCTGGTTGCTCGCCACCATCTTCAAGTGGACCGGCCTTTCCTGGCTGGACCGCGGCCTCGGCGCCCTCTTCGGCGCCGTCAAAGCCGCTCTCATCGGCATCGTCCTCGTCTTGATCATCACCGCCTTCCCCCTGAAGCCCGTGCCCGCTTCCATCGCCACCTCCCAGGCCGCCCCCTACCTCATCGGCGCCTCCCACATCCTCGCCTACCTCTGCCCCCGCGAGCTCCGCGAAGGCTTCCTCACCACTTACGACAAACTCCGCGGCATCTGGGCCGAGATCGATTCCCCCAAGCACCGCCCCACCCAAAGTCTCCCCAAAGACTCCGCCTGACTCCGTCCGTCTGCGCCTCTGATTTCCCCCTTCACTGCGAAAATAGTTGATGCGTCATCTATCGTTTCGACATCTACTAAGCATGACGCGCTCCACCAGCCGCCTCCAGCAGGAACTCCAGCAATCGCGTCCCTTCCGCTCCATCTACCAGGAAGCCGCCTTGTCCCTGCTCAAAACGGCAGACCTGCTCCGTCGCAGTCTCTCCACCCGGTTGGAGCCCCACGGCATCACCCCGCAGCAATACAACGTCCTGCGCGTCCTCCGCGGCGCCGGCCCTGAGGGCATCCCTACCCTGGCCATCGGCGAACGCCTCATCGAGGAAACCCCGGGCCTCACCCGCCTCCTCGATCGCCTGGAGACAAAGGGCCTCGCCCTGCGCCGCCGCTGCCCGCAGGACCGCCGGCAGGTGCTCTGCTTCCTCACTCCTGAGGGCGGCCGCCTGCTCGACATCCTCCAACCCTCCGTCGACTCCCTCGAACAGCTCTTCGCGGAGGCCATCTCAACCCCCGAGGCCGAACGCCTCGTGCAGCTTCTGGAACGAATCAGAGAAAGGCAACACAACCAATGACACACCTGAAAACCTCCCTGTTGGCGGGCCTGCTCGCCGCCGCGCCCGCCCTGCAGGCGGCTGAGTATTCCATCGATTCCTACCATTCCAAGGCCCAGTTCGCCGTCCGTCACATGATGATCAGCAACGTGCGCGGCGAGTTCAGCAAGGTCAAGGGCAGCATCTCTTACGACGAGACCAAGCCCCAGGACCTGACGATCGACGCCACCATCGACACCACCACCGTCAACACCAGCGAGCCCAAGCGGGACGAGCACCTCCGCAGCGCGGACTTCCTCGACACCGCCAGGTTCCCCGCCATGACCTTCAAGTCCAAGTCCGCCCGCCTCTCCGGCGGCGTCATCCTCGTCACCGGGGATCT
Source organism: Acidobacteriota bacterium (assembly GCA_016213725.1). GTDB lineage: Bacteria > Acidobacteriota > Terriglobia > Bryobacterales > Bryobacteraceae > Paludibaculum. Next base: position 3,247 of record JACQZS010000125.1, read on the forward strand.
CACCCTGCACGGCGTCACTCGCCAGGTAGTGCTCACCGTGGAGAAGCCCTCCGCCGAGCTGAAGGACGCCAAGGGCGGCGCCCGCCGCGGCGCCTCCGCCACCGCCAAAATCAGCCGCAAGGAATTCGGCCTCACCTGGAACATGGCCGTCGAAGCCGGCGGCGTCGCCGTCGGTGACGAGGTCTCCATTCAGATCGATATCGAGGCCACGCGCCCCGGCCCGCAATCCTGATCGGCCGCCGCACGAGCTAAAATCGTAGGAAGGCTTCGCTTGCCCGCGGAGCCTTCTGACCTCATGCGCAATCGATTCCTGCTTCCCTTCGCCGCCGCCTGTGTCCTCTTCTCTGGTTGTTCGCGCAAGGATCCGGCCGCCCAGCCCCCGCCGCTCACCTTCGAAGCCCGCAAGTTCGAAAAGTCTCTCCCCGGCTGCGGCGACACCGAAAAGCGCCCCGAGCCCTGCGTCACCTTCCGCGTCGAGTGGCCCGAAGTTGTTCAATCCTCCTCGCTCGAGGCGAAAAGCCGCATCAACGCCGCCTTGATGGCCGCCCTCCAACCCCAGGAAGCCCCCCGCGGCTTCGACGCCGAGGCCGCTCAGACCATCGAGGACTACCAGCATCTCCGCCAGGAATTCCCCGCCAGCTCCATCACCTACTTCGACCGCCGCGCCGCCGAAATCCTGCTTTCCAACTCGGCCTTCCTCTGCATCGAAATCACCACGGAGGAGTTCCATGGCGGCGCCCACCCCAATTCGCGCCGCGAATATCTCAATTTCCGCCCCGCCACCGGAGAACGCGTGGACCTCCCCCAACTGCTGCTGCCCGGCGCCCAGCCCAAGCTCCTCGCTCTGGCCGAAAAGCGTTTCCGGGCCGAACGCGCCCTGGAAGAAAACCAGAACCTCACCGAAGCCGGCTTCACCTTCGAAAACGGCCAGTTCAAACTGTCCGGCCAGTGGGGTGCGGACACCCGCGGACTGCTCTTTTTCTACAACCCCTACGACGTCGCCCCTTACGCCCTCGGCCCCACTCGCCTCCACCTGCCCTTCTCCGAACTGAAGGCGATCCTCCGTCCCGATTCCGGCTTCCCCCTGCCGAAGTAACATTCCCACAAAATGTGATTCCCCTCGGCCCCGACACCTTGTAGAATCGGGTCTGCAAATATGCAACCCTCTGAAACTGCTCCCTCCTCCTCCTCCGAAGTCGGCCGGCTCACTGGCGTCTGCTTTTCGCCCGGCGCAGCCTTCCCGGACATCGCCGCCAATGGCCGCTGGTTTCTCCCAGTGCTCATCCTCATCATTCTCAGCTCGCTCTCCGTCCAGCTCATGATCAGCCATGTCGGCGTCGAGCAGATGCTGCAGAACGCCATGAACAGCAACGAACGCGTGCAGCAGCTCTCCGCCGAGCAGAAGGCCGCCGCCATGGAGCAGCAGCGCAAGTTCATGCCCATCATGATGCGCGTCATGCCCGTTGCCGGCGTCTTCGTCGGCGTGCTCGTCATCGCCGGCTGCCTCTTGTTCACCTTCCGGCTCCTGCTCGATGCCGAATTGAGCTACAAACAGGTGCTCAACATCACCTCTTACGCGTCCCTGCCGCCGAGCCTGGTCGGCGCCATCCCCTTCATCGCCTTTCTCTTCCTGAAGGCCCCTGAAGACTTCGACCCGCAAAACGCCTCCGGCCTCAGCGCGGCCTCCTTCATTCCGCAAACCTCGGCCGCCTGGCTGAAAAGCCTCGCCGGCTCGCTCGACATCTTCACTCTGTGGAACATCGCCCTTGTCGCCATCGGCTTCTCCGCCTTCCTCGGTGAGCGCAGGATGCCCTTCGGCCGCGCCCTCGTGGGGGTCGCCGTGCCGTGGCTCGTCTGGGTGGTTCTCAAGATGGGCTTCGCCTCCATCTTCGGGTAACATGGCTGCGCATGGGAGCCGCTAAACTGGTAGCAGGCTCCCATGCAACTGGTGATTTTCGATCTCGACGGCACGCTCGTGGACTCGGTCCGCGACCTCTGCGAAGCCGTCAACGCCACCCGCCTCAACCTCGGCCTCGATCCCCTCCCCTACGACACCGTGGCCTCCTACGTCGGCAACGGCGCGCCCGTTCTTATCCGCCGCGCCATGGGCCCCCAGGCCAGCGACCAGACCGTCGCCGACGCGCTCGCCTACTTCCTCTCCTACTACCGCGAACACATGCTCGATCACACCCGCCCCTACCCCGGTGTGGTCGAAACCCTCGAGCAACTCCACCAGCAGCGCGTCCGCATGGCGGTCCTCACCAACAAGCCCGAACGCTTCTCCCGCGACATGTGCGCCGGCCTCGGTCTCGGCAAGTACTTCTTCCAGATCTACGGCGGCAACAGCTTCGAACAGAAGAAGCCCGACCCCATTGGCATCCACACCCTCATGCAGGAGTGCGGCGCGCGCCCCGAAAACACCATCATGGTCGGCGACTCCCACACCGACATCCTCACCGCCCGCAACGCCGGCGTCCGCTCCGTCGGAGTCACCTACGGCATCAGCCCCGAAACCCACAAAGACACGCCCCCCGACCGCCTCATCGCTTCCAAGCTTCAGTTGCCGCCGGTCAC
>JACQZS010000006.1 GCA_016213725.1 Acidobacteriota bacterium
CGGCCACGGCGTCGAACGCGGCGTCGAGTCCCTGCTGATTCGCAACGCATCGAGCGGCCGCTCGCGCAACTCTTACTGGCCCATGCCCTTCCGCAAGCGGTGCCGCATCACCGTCACCAACGAAGGCCGCCGCCGCAGCTCCAACCTCGACTTCCACGTCGACTACCGCAAGCTCCCCTCGCTCCCCCAGGACGTCGCCTACTTCCACGCCTGGTACCGCCAGGAACTCCCCGCCACCATGGGCCGCCACTACCCCATCCTCGACATCCAGGGCCGCGGCCACTACGTCGGCACCGTCTTCAGCGTCGTCCAGAATCAGCCCGGCTGGTTCGGCGAAGGCGACGAGTTCTTCTACGTCGATGGCAATCCCAAAGCCTCCATCGAAGGCACCGGCACCGAAGACTACTTCAACGACGCCTGGAGCCTCCGCGTCGCCAACGGCCCCTACACCGGCGTTCCCGTCGCCGAAGGCACCGGCGAAGCCTCCCGCATGACCGCCTACCGCTGGCACGTCCCAGACCCCGTCCCCTTCCGCTCCTCCCTCCGTCTCGACATCGAGCACGCCGGCTGGACCTACAACCCCGACGGCTCCGTCCGCTCCGGCTTCGAAGAGCGCGCCGATCTCTTCTCCACCGTCGCCTTCTGGTATCAGCAGGGCATCGCCCGGAACCTGGCCACGCCGCCCTACGGCATTGCCCGCCTGCCCCATGGCAACGCCACTCAAATCGAAATCGAGAACGCCGCCGCCCAGGTCAAGGCCCAGCGCGGCAAGGTCTCCGTGCAGAAGGAGGTCTTCTGGTCGCGCGACATTCTCTTCCTGCAGGCCGAAGGCCCAGGCGCGCGCTTTGACATCCCCTTCGATGTCGCCGAAGACGGCCGCTACGAACTCCTCGCCCAGGTCGCCCACGCTCCGGACTACGGCACCTACCGCGTCCTGCTCGACGGCAAACCCGTGCAGACCGCTTCCGATCTCGAGCACGAGCCCGGCGCCAACACCGGCGACGGCACGCTCATCAACGCCTGGCATACCGAACTCTACGTCGCCGAAGACCACGTCCTCGCCTGGACCAGCCTCACCCGCGGCCCTCACACCCTCACCTTCATCTGCGTCGATAAGGACCAGCGCTCCACCGCCTACCACCTCGGTCTCGACACCCTCGTCCTGGCCCGCATCGCCACGCCCGATCCCGCCGGCGGCGCCCCCGCTGAGCGCCTCCGCACCGGCGCCATCACCGATCCGCTCTGGCAATCCGGCCTCGCCAGCCCCGACGCCTTCGTCCGCGCCGCCGCCGTCTGGCGCGCCACCCAGGATCCCGCCCTTGCCGCCCGCGGCCGCGCCCAGTTGTCCCAAGCCCTCGCCGACGCCAGCTATGAAGTGCGCGGCCTCGCCGCCGCCGCCCTCCGCAATCTCGGCCCCCAAGCCGTCCCGGCCCTCGGCGCCCTCTCCAAGTCCCTCCAGGACCCCGACACCGGCGTCCGCATGATGAGCGCCAAAGCCATCGCCGCTCTCGGCTCCGCCGCCGCCCCCGCACTGGAAGCACTCATCGCCGCCGGCAGCCGCGCGGGCGAGCACGTCCAGGTTCTGCGCAGCGTCGCCGACGCCCTCGGCGCCATCGGCCCGCCCGCCCGTCCGGCGATCCCCACTCTGCAGACTCTCCGCAAGATCCCGCGCGTCCAGTGGAACGCCGAGGCCGCCATCGCCCGCATCGGCGCCCAGTAACACCGCGCCGCTCAACGCCGCCGGGCAGCCGCTCATCGCCGCCGCCTCGACACCCGCCGCGATCCCTGCTACTCCTAATCCAGACCCATGCCCTTCCACCTCGTCAAGTGGTACGCCGATGTCGTCGCCCCGGACGGCCGCTACGCCATCGGCTATTGGGCCGAACTCCGGCAGGCGAGCCTGCGCATCCGCTATGCCTCCCTCATCGAAGGCGCGCCCTCCTCGCCCGCCGCCGCCAGAACCACTCTGCGGCCCGGACCCGAGCCGGGCATCGACCATTGGCACGAGCCCAAACTCGCAGCCGCGTGGCGCTTCCTTCCTTCCGCGCCGCCCTTCGAGCAAACGCTCCTGACCACCAATCAGGGCCATGTCCGCTGGCACTGCCTCGCCCCCGCCGCCCAAGTCGTCATGAATCGCATCGCAGGCCGCGGCTACCTCGAACGCATCGAACTCACCATTCCCCCCTGGCGCCTGCCCATCCAGACTCTGCTCTGGGGCCGCCTTCTCACCCCCGGCCATTCGCTCGTCTGGATCGAGTGGCACGGTGCGCATCCCCTCCGCCTTACCCTTAGCGACGGCCAGCCCGTCCCGCAACCGTTTCCTGAGCTGTGCTCCTTCGACAACGCAACCACCATCCGCCAAGGCCCCATCGGGCCAGGCATCCTGCGGGCGATCCCCGGCCTCCCCGCGCCCGTGCAGCTGCTCCAGATCCACGAACACAAACTGCTCAGCCGCGCGCGGCTCCATCATCCGCCCGGCGAAGGCTGGGCCATTCATGAAACGGTGAACTGGCCATGAAGCAACCCCTCGCCAAACTCGGCTACGCCGTCCTCTTCGTCGTGCTGCTGCCCGCGCTGCTCTACGGCTGGGCCCGGCAAACCGAATCCCTCGTTCCACTCCCTCTCCCGGCCTGGCCAGCGCTGCCGTTCGCCGCCGCCGGCGCCATCCTCCTCTGTGGCGGCATGTGGCAGTTGTGGCGCGATGGCGGCGGCCTGCCCATGAACGCCTTCCCTCCGCCCCGCCTCGTCACCACCGGGCTCTTCCGCCTCCTGCCTCATCCCATCTACACCGGCTTCACGCTGCTCTGCATCGCAGCCTCTCTGCAACTGCGCAGCGCCAGCGGCCTCTACCTTGTCACACCCGTCGTCGCGCTCGGCGCCGCCGCCCTCGCCCTCGGCTATGAGCGACCCGATCTCATCGCCCGCTTCGGCCCCGCCGCCCGCCGCCCCATCGCGCTGCTTCGCCCTCTCGCTCCGCTGTGGCCTCCGCTGCGCAATGCCGCCCAGCGCATCGCCAACTCCTGGCGCGAGTGGCGCATCGGCCCTGTCCGCGTCATCAACCACGGATTCTATGCCGGCCTCGGCACGTTGCTCGGCCTCTGCCTCATCACCGCCGCCACGCCGCCGGCGCTCGCCTGGCCTGTCTTCTTCACCGTTCTTGCCGGCATCGCCGGCGCCGGCCTCTGGGCTCAACTCGTCGAAGGCTCGCCGCGCCTTCTGCGCCCCTACGGCTTCTACGGCGGCTTGCTCGGCGTCACACTCGCCTGCGCGCTCTTCGACGCGCGCTTCCTCCTGTGGGGCGCACACTCCCTCGCCGGCCCCGTCGTCCAGGCTTGCGGCCGGCTCCGCTGCCTGGTCCAAGGCTGCTGCCACGGCGCGCCCTGCGGCGCCGCTGCCGGCATCGTTTACCGCCGGCCCGAATCCCGCGTCACCCGCATCGCCCATCTCGACGGCGTCCCTTTGCACGCCACCCAGCTCTACTCCATCCTTTGGAACGCCGCTACTTTCTTCGTCCTCGCCTCGCTCTGGCGCGCCGCCGCGCCGCTCCAGCTGATCTCCGCGCTCTGGCTCATCCTCAACGGCATCGGCCGCTTCGTCGAAGAGGCGTACCGCGGCGAACCGCAGACAAAGTCCTTCGCCGGCCTCCACCTCTATCAATGGCTCGCCATCGCCTCCGTGCTCGGCGGCATCCTCGTCTCCTGCGCTTCGCGCGTCCCCGCCGCGCCGCCTCTGTCGCTCGCGCAGGTGAACCTGCCTCTCGCGCTGGCCGGCTTCCTGGTTACCTCCTTCGCGCTCGGCGTCGACTTCCCCGCCAGCAACCGCCGCTTCGCCCGCCTCACTTCCGCCTGAGGCCTGAAACCAAATTCCCTCCTCGCTCCTCCTACAAATGCGATGGAGTTTGAAATCACCACAGCCGAAGTCAAAGACATGCTCCGCCGCGGCATCGACCTGCTGCTCATCGATGTTCGTGAGCCGTTCGAACACAGCGCCCGGAACATCCCGCAGGCCGTTCTCATTCCCATGGCCGAGGTGCCCGGCCGCCTGGACGAAATCAATTCCGGACGCACTGTTGTCGTCCATTGCACGTCTGGCGCCCGCTCCGCGGCCGTCTGTAAGTTCCTCCGCCGGCGGGGCGTCCAGAACGTCTTCAGCATGGCTGGCGGCCTCAACGCCTGGTAGCCTGTCACCAATCGCACCGCCGCCGCATCAGACAGAATGATGCCCACTGAGATCACTCCCGCCGACGTCAAAGCCATGCTCCAGCGCGGAGACGACTTCCTCCTGATCGATGTCCGCGAGACCTTCGAACACAAAGTCCGCAACATCCCTCAGGCCATGCTCATCCCCATGAATGATGTGCCGCGCCGGCTCAGCGAGATCGATCCCGCCCGCCGCATTGTCGTCCACTGCAAGGCCGGCGGCCGCTCCGCCCGCGTCTGCGATTTTCTCCGCCAGAACGGTTACAAAAACGTGCTCAACATGAGCGGCGGAATCGACTGCTGGTAGGCGTTTCGGCTCGTCCCTCCCGGTGCTATCCTTGGGAGGTTCTCATGGAGACCAGCCCTCTCATTCAGGCCGCTGAACCCGCGGCCGTCGCGCCCCTCTCGCTCGAACCCGTCCTGCGCCATCTCTCGCATGAGCTGCGTCAGCCGCTCTCCGGCATCGAGGCCATCGCCTACTACCTGGACATGGTGCTGAACGATGCCGATCCCGAGATCACCCAGAACTGCGTGCGCCTGCGCCGCATGGTGCAGCAGGCCAACTGGGTGCTGAACGACGCCGCGCTGACCGTAGCTCTGCTCTCCGCTCCGTCCACGCCTTTTTGCCTGGCCACCTTCTTCACCGCCCTCGGCGCCCGCATGGCGGCGCACGAAGAGTACACCCTGGATCTGCACGTGGCTGAGCCTCTGCCCGCCGCCTGCCTGCCCACGCCCGCTCCGCGATTCTTTGAACATCTCATCGCCTTCCTGCGCGATGTCGGCTCGGCGCTCGATCCCATCTACATCCTCGCCGTTCCGGAAGACGACTCCATCCGCGTCACCATTCAGGCCGAGACCACGGCGGATGGCGCCGATCTGCTGCGCATCATCGGAGATCCGTCGCCGGCCGGCGGAGTGCATGCCTTCATCGCCGCCTGCGCCGGCCGCTTCAGCGCCAGCGCCTCCGATTCTCAGCTAACGCTCAGCATGCTCCTGCCCACCGTTTCGCAGAAGGTCTAGCAGCTCCGCGTCTTTCATCTGGCCCGGCGCCTGGACCACCAGCGACAGATCGCTCTCCAGCAGCCACCCGGCGCGCGTCGATTCGACGATCCAGTTCTCCGCGCCCGCCAATAAGGCCCGCAGTTCGGGCAGGCCCGCCGCCAGGTCTCCGCGCAGCCAGTAGGAGCGCGCCGCGCCGCTGGCCAGATAGCGGCGCGTGTCCCCGCTTTCGCCAGGCTGAGTCTCCTCCAGCAGTTGATAGGCGGCGCCGTTGTCCGGCTCGTGATGCGAGACCTTCACGGCCAACCAGCGCCGCTCCGGCGCCAGCTCGATGAGCCGGCACACCAGTGACGTCTTGCCACACTTGCGCGACACGCCGCCGACGACGATCCTCATTCGCCCTGGGCCTTTTCGAGTTCGGCCAACCGCCGCACCAACGCTTCCACTTCCTTCTTCAATTGCGGCAGCCGGGCCACGCTCGCCAGCGCTTCCAGATACTCCTTCAGCGGCCGCGCCGGCGTGCCCCAGTAAACCTCGCCGCCGCCCTTCAGCACCTTGTTGCTGAGGATGCCCGCGCCGGAGCCGACGATGGCGCCGCTCTTGATGGTCACGTTGTCGCCCATGCCCACCTGCCCGCCGATCACGGCGTAGTCTTCTATCACCGTGCCGCCGGCGAGGCCGGTCTGCGCGGCGATCACCACGTGCTTGCCGATGCGGCAGTTGTGGCCGATGTGCACCATGTTGTCGAACTTGCAGCCGTCGCCGATCGAGGTGACGCCCAGCGCCGCGCGGTCGATGGTGGTGTTGGCGCCGATCTCCACGTCGTCGCCGATGGAGACGCGGCCCACCTGCGGGAACTTGTCGTAGCGGCCGTTCTGGAAGACCATGCCGAAGCCGTCGGCGCCGATCACCGCGCCGGAGTGGATGACGGCGCGCGCGCCGATCTTGACGTCGTGGTAGACAGTGACGTTGGCGTGCAGCACGCTGCCCGCGCCGATGGCGACGTTGTCGCCGATGGAGCAGTGTGGGCCGATGGAGGCGTCTTCGGCGATGCGGCAGTTGGCGCCGATCACCGCGCTGGGATGTATGCCGGCCGCGGCCGCCGGCGGCGGCTGCACCCAGTTGATCACCGCCGCGCAGGCCGCGCGCGGATCCTTGATGCGCACGATGGTGCGGCCGCCGGAGTTGTCGAAGTCCACGCAAACCAGCAGGCATCCGGCGGCCGAGGCGTGGGCTTCGCGCAGGGCGCGCCGGTTGTTGACGAAGGCGAGGTGCGAGGCGCCGGCGGCCTCCAAAGTGGCGACGCCGGAGACCTGGCGCTCACCGTCGCCTTCAAACGTCGTGCCGAGTCGTTCAGCGATTTCGCGCACGGTCATGGTGTTCGCTCCTCTCAAGCCCGGTATCATACACAGTGTATGCCGGTTGACCCTTCCGCCTACGTCGCGCCGACCGCACGCGTCCATCCCGACGCCGTGATCGGCCCGCAATGCCGCATCGGCGAGTACTGCATTATCGAGCAGGACGTGATTCTCGGATCGCACAACGTGCTGGAGCCTTACGTCTACGTCAAGCCCTACACCACCATCGGCGACCGCAACGAGATCGGCGCGCACACCGTGCTCGGCGTGCTGCCGCTCGACAAGAACTTCGGCGGCGAGCGCAGCTACCTCGTCATGGGCAACGGCAACCGCGTCCGCGAGCAGAACACGCTCTCGCGCGGTACCGGCGAAGACAGCCGCACCATCATCGGCGACGACCTCTTCCTGATGACCTGCTGCCATATCGCGCACAACTGCATTCTCGGCAATTCCATCATCTTCGCCAGCTGCTCGAACGCCTCGGGCTATTGCGAGATCGGCGACCAGGCTTACATCAGCGCCTGCATCGGCATCCACCAGTTCACGCGCATCGGACGCAACGTGATGGTGGGCGCAGTGGGCCGTGTGAACATGGACCTCCCGCCCTACTTCCTCTACAACGGGCATGACGTGAAGCCGCACGGGCTGAACGTGGTGGGCCTGCGGCGCGCGGGCTTTACCTCATCCGACATCGGCGCGATCAAGACGGCGTACCGCCTGCTCTACCGTTCGGGCTTGAAGCTGGAAGAGGCGCTGGAGCGCATCGAAACGGAAGTTCCGACGCCGCACACGAAGCATCTGGTGGAGTTCATCCGCGCGTCGAAGCGCGGCATCCGGCGCGAGTAGCTACCTGGTCTCCTGAATGCGCCCGTCGCTGGAGAGGGTGATGCGGCGGCCGCGCCACCAGGCGGTGCGCGAGAAGTAGCCGGCCAGCCAGACGGCGAAGGCCCACAGATCCCACAGCGGCAGGAACGGCGCGGCGAGCAGCGAAGGCCAGTGGCGCAGCACGAGGAAGCCGGAGACGGCGCCCATGGTGGAGCGCGCCAGCCAGAGCGCGGTGGCGGCGCCGACGTTGCCGGCGGCGAGGTTCGCCACGGCCCACACGCCGGCATGCGTAACGGGCAGGCCGAGATAGCCGCCGGGACGCGAGACGCGGATGGTGCGCGCCCAGCGGAGCTGATGGCGCCACACGTCTTTCCAGCCTGGATCGGCCATGTGCGTATCGACCACTACCTCGCTCATGATGCAGGAGCGGCCCAGCGCATGGATGCGTTTGGCGAGCTGGTAGTCGTCGGCGATGTATTCCTGGATGGCGGCGAAGCCGCCGATCGAGTCGAGGTCTGCGCGGCGGAAGCCGAGCGTGGAGCCGAGGCCGAACTCGTCGATGCCGACGAGCGGCGCGACGAGCGTGGAAGGAATGAAGTCCGTGGCGATGACGATGGACTCGAAGAGGCCGGCAGAGGTGGACGAGGAAGCGCGGTAGAGGCAGGTGACCAAGCCGTTCTTGGGATTGGCGAGCTTCGCGGCAACGCGGCGCACGTAGTCCGCGGGGACTTTGATGTCGGCGTCGTTGACGATGAGGATCTCGCCGCGCGCTTCCCGGGCGAGATCGATGAGCGTGCCCACTTTGGCGTTGGGCGATTTGGTGGAGCAGACGACGAGGCGCGCCTGCGCGGCGGGATAGGCGGCGAAGGCCGCGCGGATGACGGGAAGGGCCGGGTCGTCCGAGTCCTGCACGCCGATGAGGAGTTCGTAGCCGGGGTAGTCCTGCGCGAGGTGCGAGCGGATGGCGGCGTCGAGCGCCTCATCGAGTCCGTGCACCGGCTTCAGGATGGAGACCGAAGGAGTGCAGGCGGCCAGGGGCTTGGCGCGGCGCATGCGCGAGCGCTCAACAAAGACGAGCGACGCCAGCAGCGCGATGGCCTGGTAGGCCAGGGCGGCGGCGGCGGGCAAGAGTAAGAGCAGCGGCAACATCAGTGCGAAAGGAGTGCGACGCCGGCGGCGACCAGAAGGGCGCCTGTCCAGCGTCGCTGAGTGACTCGTTCTTTTAGAGCAACCTTGGCGAGAAAGGTTTCCAGTACGAAGCTGGCGGCGGTGGCGGGGACGGCGAAGCTGAGGTCGGCGATTCTGAGCAGCTGCGTGAAGCAGAAGAACGACACGGCCATGAAGACGAAGGAGAAGGGGACCTTCCAGGAGGCGCCGCCGCGGCGCATGCCGTGGGATTGCAGCAGATCGGCGCAGGCGGTGGAGAGGACGATGCCGGCGACCAGCCACCATTGGAGCATCATGATTCGGACTCCGGCGTGGAGGTGGTGGCGGTGAGCGCGGCGCCGGCGACGATCAGGATGGTGCCGGACCAGCGCGAGAGCGAGATCTGTTCGTGAAGGAAGACGGCGCCCATGACGGCGTTGAGCACGTAGCCGACGGCGGTGATGGGCAGCACGTAAGAGAGGTCTGCGCGGCCGAGCAGGCGGATGCGCAGCAGCGTCCAGGCGATCAACAGCACGATGCCGAGGATCACGAAAGGCTCGAGCAAGGACGAGATGGGACCGGAGCCGGCGGGGGCGTGCTTCATGCCCCAACTGAGAGCGAAGTTGCCGATGACGTTGGCCAGCACCACCGCGGCAGTGAGAAGCAGGGTGGCCGGTTTCATTGCGAGACTAATCTCCGCTGACGGCGGCAGTGCGGCCGGCCTGCTGATCGGCGACGAACTGCTTGCGTTTGGAGCGGAGAGAGAGATACTCGCGGGCTTCCTTGTAGAGGCGCTTGACGTCGCCGTTCATGATGGCCTTGGAGACGACGCGGAAGGCGGCCTTGGGGCGGTAGTAGTACTCGTCGTAGAAGGTCTGGACGGCGTCGACGAGTTCGGCGCGGTCGAGGCCGGGGTGGATGATGTTGGGGAGCTGGTGTCCGCCCTCGTCGGTCATGGAGACGCCGAGCTGGATGAGGCCGTTCTTCTGGGCGTGGTCGTAGAACTCGGTGCCGGGGTAGGGGTGGGCGATGGAGACCTGGATGGTCTCGCAGTCGAGTTCCTTGGCGAAGTTGATGGTGTTGCGGATGGACTGCTTGGATTCGCCGGGGAGGCCGACGATGAAGTCGGCGTGGATGGTGAGGCCGAGCTTGTGGGCGTCGCGGGTGAAGCGGCGGGCCATGTCGAGCGTGGCGCCCTTCTTGATGTTCTTGAGGATCTGGGCGTCGCCGGATTCATAGCCGACGATCATGAGGCGTCCGCCGGCGTCCTTCATGGCGGAGAGGGTGTCGTAATCGGTGGTGACGCGCGAAGTGCAGGACCAGGTGACGCCGAGGGGGGCGAGCTTCTTGCACAGCTCGATGGTGCGGGCGCCCTTGTAGTTGAAGGTATCGTCGTCGAAGAAGATCTCTTTGAGGCCGGGGAAGTTCTCCTTGGCCCAGGCGACTTCGGCGACGACGTCGTCGACGGAGCGCAGGCGCCAACGGTGGCCGGAGTGGGTTTGGGGCCAGAGGCAGAAGGTGCACATGGCCGGGCAACCGCGGGAGGTATAGAGCGCGATGGCGGGGTTGAGGAGGAAGGGGACGTTGTAGCGGGTGAAGTCGAGGTCGCGCTTGTAGACCTTGGTGACCCAGGGGAGGGCGTCGAGGTTCTCGATGTAGGGAGCGTCGGGGTTGTGGACGAACTCGCCGTTGCGGCGGTAGGAGACGCCGGGGATTTCGGAGAGGGGCTTGCCGTTGGCGAAGTCGACGATCTGGTGGTCGAACTCTCGGCGGACGACGAAGTCGATGGCGGAGTGCTGGAGGGCCTTTTCAGGCTCGACGGTGACGGGCGGGCCGACGAAGCAGACCTTGAGCTTGGGGTTGGAGTCCTTCATCATCTCGGCCATCTTCACGTCGACGTGGAAGCCGGGGGTGGAGGTGAAGAGGACGAGGAGTTCGAACTGCTTGGCCATCTCGACGGTCTGCTCGATGGTGATCTTGTGCGGGGGCGCGTCGACCACCTTGGAGTCCGGCAACATGCCGGCGGGATAGCAAAGCCAGACGGGATACCAGTAGGATTCGATTTCGCGGGTGGCGGGCCAGCGCGAGCTCGCGCCGCCGTCAAAGCCCTCGAAGGAGGGTGGATTCAGAAAGAGAGTTCGCATTCCCAGGGCCTCCGCCCTTGTTTCAGGGACGGAACTTCCATTGTATCAGGCGCATTAATGCAGGCGCGCCGGAATTAGTGGATGGTGCCAGGGCCGTAGAGCGTGACGAGGGTGGAGATGACGGCGACGGCGGCGACGCCGGCGGCGATCCAGAGCCAGGGAATGCGGCGGGTTTGAGGAGCCGCGGCGGAGACGGGCTCGGGCGCCGGCGCAGCGGCGGGATCGATGTCGGCGGCGTGCTGGATGTCCGCGGCAGCGGTGAAGACCGGGGCGTAGCCGCCGGAGGGGATGGAGATGCGGAAAGCGTGCTGGGCGCCGTCGGTCTCGTAGAACTGCTGGAGCCGTTTGCGGAGGCGGTGGACCTCGACGCGGACGATGGCGTCTTTCTTCTGGTCGAAAGAGTCGGGGCGGCCGAGGGCGTGGATGGCGATGTCATACTCGCGGATGCGATCAGTCTCTCCAGCGAAGTGGCGCTCACAAACGTAAGCGAGGAAGCGGGAGAGAGAAGGCGCGCGGCTGAAGAGGGGAGAGGCGAGCAGGGCCTGGACTTCGGCCTGCTGTGCGGCGGTTTCAGGAGAAGTAGGAATGCTAACGGTATCCATGACAATTACTGGGTCTGGCCTGCCGCCGCGTACGGGGCGACGGGGTACCGGCTGGAATCATATAACATTTTGGGGTCTGAGTGTAACCGGCCTTTGCAAAGACGTAACGCGAGCTAACCTGTTAGACCCACTAATAAGTGGTGTATATAGATCCAGGATAGGAGAGTAGGGCTGCGCCCACCGTGGGAAGAGGCGGGGGGCTAGGTGGTGAGGATGGAGAGAGCCTGGGCGAGGATAGGGCGTTCGACGGCGTAGCAGAGGCGAATGGCGGACTCGCCGCCGGGGCCGAAGGCGATGCCGGGGGCGAGGCCCAGTTTGGTTTCGAGGAGGAGGCGGCGGCAGTATTCGAAGGAATCCTGGAGGCCTGCGACCTGGGGGAAGAGATAGCCGGCGCCGTCGGGCTGGGGGACCTGGATGTCGGGGCGGCGGCGGAGGGCTTCGAGGCTGAAATCGCGGTTGGATTTGTAGAGGGCGAGCATTTCGCGGACGGCGGGTTCGCCGTCGCGGAGGGCGGTTTCGGCGGCGCGCTGGGCGAAGGCGGGGGCGGAGGAGATGATGAATTCGTTGAGTTTGGTGGCGCGGTCAGCGAAGTCGGCGCGGGCGACGATCCAACCGACGCGCCAGCCGGTCATGCAGTAGGCCTTGGAAAACGACTGGACGACGAAGACGCTGTCTTCGCGGGTGGCGAGGCGGAGGATGGAGGGGGCGGGTGTGCCGAGGGGCGCGGAATCGGGGTAGTAGAGGCGTTCGTAGACTTCGTCGGCGAGGAGCCAGAGGCGGTGGCGGCGGGCGAACACGAGGAGCGCCTGCTGATCGGCGGGGGTGGCGACCCAGCCGGTGGGGTTGGACGGCGAGGTGTAGATGAGGAGGCGGGTGCGAGGGGTGAGGAGGGAATCGAGGAGGTCGAAGTCGATGTGGTACCGTCCTTCGGAGAGGGTGAGGGGTGCGAGGCGCACCGCGGCGTTACACATGGCGGGGATGGAGATTTGATTCTGCCAGGCGGGGGTGAGGACGATGGCCTCGTCGCCGGGATCGAGGGCGCAGCGGATGCCGAGCTGGAGGGCCTGGACTCCGGAGGCGGTGACGACGATTTCGCGGCTGGGGTCGATGGTAACGCCGTGGAGTTCGGCGTACTTGGCGGCGATAGCCTGGCGGAGGGAGGGGAGGCCGGCGTTCTCGGTGTAATACGTGAAGCCGTCGGCGAGGGCTTTCTGGGCCGCGTCCTTGATGAAGGCGGGGGTGGGGAGATTGGATTCGCCGAAGTACAAACGGAGGACGCCGTCCATGGCCATGGCGATGTCGGCAATCTCGCGGATGCGGGAGTGGGGGACGGCGAGGGCGGTGGCTGCGACCTTGGCCGATATCTCTGGCGCCTGCATCTTCTCAGGGTAGCTGAGGGAGATTTCGCGGGCTTGCGTTTCGTCCACGCGGAAGGCTTTGGCGTGCTGGAATGCGCCGTTTTGGAGGGAGAGAACGAGGTGGGTGGAGTGGGCGTGCGCGTGGGCGAGATCGGTGGGAGAGAAGTAGGCGGAGCGATTGGGATGGGAGTGGAAGTAGGCGAGGACGTGGAGGCCGCGGGCGCGGGCGCCACGTTGGGTATCGAAGAGGAGCTGGGTGCCGATTTCGTAGCGTTTAGTTTGGTCGCCCTGGTGGACATTGGGGGCCAGGACGGCCTCGGTGATGTGGAGGTTGGGGCCGAGCGGGGGTGGGCCGAGGAGGATGCCGCAGGCTTCGTTCGGAAAACAGGCACACGTATGGCGCAGCACGTCATGCCAGGGTGTGGGGTCGAGGTGGAGCATGGGGTTTTTGGGTATTGTCACAGAGGTTCACGGGTGCGGTCCAGGGGGCGCTTGGTGCGAATGAGGGGCCGGGGATGCGCCGCGAGCTGGCGAGGCGGGGGGAAGTTGGGTTCGTTTTGCAGCGGGCCGGCGATCATCGCGTGGATGGTGTTGATGGCGGCGCGGGTTTCGGCGGCAGCCTGTTGCTGGGCCTGGGCGGCCTGCTGTTTCTGCCGGGCGGCGGCGCGGTCGCGGTGCTCCCAGAGGAGGTGGAGGGCGCGCTCGTACTGGCGGCGGAACATGGTTTCGTAGCGCTGCAGGAGCGGCAGGACGGTGGACTTGTCGGAGAGCGTGCGGACGGCCTCGGCCTGGAGTTCGAAGTTGCCGAGGCCGGGGGAGCCGAGGTCGTGGACGATTAGTTTCTGGACCAGGTCGGCTTCCATGCCGCGGACGCGGCGGAGCCGGTGTTGGGCGTTGGCCATTTCCATGATGAAGTGCATCTCGGTGGGGCCCTGGGGGTTGTATTCGGCGACGTAGTCGTCGCGGAGTTCGGTGAACTCATCAGGAGATTCGAAGTAGAGAAGCGCCGTTTGGGTGAAGAAGTCGTGCTTGCGGGCGTTCTGGGAAGAGTTCTGTTTGCCCGAGGCTGTTTTGGGGCCGCGGGATTTCGAGCCGTTCAGGCGCGCCTGTTCGGACCGGGAAAGTTTCGAGTTGAATTCGGGCATAATGCTGCTCCTCGGACACCAAGTATAGAGTGGCGGGAAAAGCGAATGTTGGTATGTTGTTGATTCTACTTATGAATAGAGCTGTGACTGGGGCTGTTGTGGGGGGCGATTTGTTGGGGGGGCTCGCTGGGGAAGCCCAAACCTACGGTCGGGGACTGGTGGGGGCTGGAGAGCGGCGCTAAGTCGTGGTGGTGGTGGCGCGGGCGATGGCGTCGAGGTCGTAGACGGAGCCGGCCCAGGTGCCTCCGCTGAGGTGCTGGAGGAGAGCCCAGAGGCGGGTGTCGTCGGGGAGCTGGGGGTCGGGGGCGAGGTCGGCGCGGGGTTGGCGGGCGTCGAGATCGACGTTGAGGACGTTGATGGCGCCTTCGAGGGTGTTGCGGTCGATGGTGATTTCGATGGTGTCGCCGTCAAGGAGTCTGCCGGTGGGGCCTCCGGCCAAGGCTTCGGGGGTGACGTGGCCGATGCAGGCTCCGGTGGATACGCCGGAGAAGCGGGCGTCGGTGATGAGGGCGATGTGTTTGCCGTAGGAGATGTGTTTCAGCGCCGATGTCAGTTGGTAGACCTCTTCCATGCCGGAGCCTAGGGGGCCGCGGCAGATGAGGACGATGATGTCGCCGGGTTGGATGGCGCCGGATTTGACGGCTTCGATGGCGTCGAGTTCGCGGGTGAAGACGCGGGCGGGACCCTTCTTTCTGTAGACGCCGTCGGGGTCGATGACGGACGGGTCGATGGAGGTGGATTTGATGACGGAGCCGCCGGGGGCGAGGTTGCCGGTGGGGAAGCAGACGGTGGCGGTGAGTCCTTTGGCCTGGGCGGCGGCGGGGGTCATGATGACGTGGTCGGGGTGGATGCCGTCGCGTTCGCT
The DNA here is from genome assembly GCA_016213725.1 of Acidobacteriota bacterium. GTDB lineage: Bacteria > Acidobacteriota > Terriglobia > Bryobacterales > Bryobacteraceae > Paludibaculum. The sequence goes on from JACQZS010000006.1 coordinate 14,642, forward strand.
GAGAGTTTTGCGGAGGGCGGCGCGGCGTTCGGATTGTTCCCACCAATTGAGGTTTTCGTCGAGGGTGGCGCCGGAGGCGGTGAGGACCTTGGTGTTGAGGAGGCCGGCGCGGCGGAGGTGGAGCATGACTTCGGGGACGCCGCCGGCCATGAAGACCTGGACGGTGGGGTGGTTGGCGGGGCCGTTGGGGAGGCAGTCGACGAGGCGGGGGATGAGGCGGTTGACGCGGACCCAGTCGGCGACGGCGGGGCGGGAGAGGCCGGCCGAGAAGGCGACGGCGGCGAGGTGCATGATGAGGTTGGTGGAGCCTCCGAAGGCGGCGTGGAGGACGAGGGCGTTCTCGATGGAGGCCTGGGTGAGGATTTGGTTGAGGGGAAGGTTTTGTTCGTCGAGGAACTGGAGGGCGCGGGCGGAGCGGCGGGCCATATCGAGCCAGATGGGCTGGCCGGAGGGGGCGAGGGCGGCGTGGGGGAGGGTGAGTCCGAGGGCTTCGGCGACGACCTGAGAGGTGGCGGCGGTGCCGAGGAACTGGCAGCCTCCGCCGGGGGAGGCGCAGGTGTGGCAGAGGGCTTCGGCGGCTTCGTCGAGGGTGACTTCGCCGACGGAGAAGCGGGAGTTGATGGATTGGATTTTGCCGGCGTCCTCGCCCTTGGTGGGCATGAGGGTGACGCCGCCGGGGACGAGGATGCCGGGGAGGGAGGAGGATCCGGCGAGGGCCATCATCATGGCGGGGAGGCCTTTGTCGCAGGTGGCGACGCCGAGGACGCCGCGGCGGGTGGGGAGGCAGCGGATGAGGCGGCGGAAGATGGTGGCGGCGTCGTTGCGGAAGGCGAGGGAGTCGAACATGCCGGTGGTGCCTTGCATGCGGCCGTCGCAGGGGTCGGAACAATAACCGGCGAAGGGGATGGCGTGGAGGGCGTCGAATTCGCGGGCGGCGGCGTCGACGAGGAGGCTGACTTCCCAGTGGCCGGTGTGATAGCCGAGGGCGATGGGGGAGCCGTCGGGGGCGCGGAGGCCGCCGTGGGTGGAGAGGATGAGGTATTCGGGGGCGCCGAGCTTTTCGGGGGGGAGGCCCATGCCGGCGTTGAGGGCCCAGCCGAAGAGGTGGCCGGAGGGCCAGTGGCGGAGCTGGTCGGCGGTGATGGGGAGGGCGCCGGCGGGTCCGGGTGTGTGGGAGGGGAAGGAGAAGAGGGAGGGGTCGGCGGAATCGAAGATGTTGGAGGCGGGCATTTGGGGAGACGATATCGAAGGGGAGGCGGGCGGGTCAATGGGGTGAGTGGGCGGGGAGGGGGAAGAAACAGTGTATTTCGGGGACGGTGCACTCAATTCCCGAATTATTGGGCCGGTGGGGCTGGTAAGTGATTGATTTCAGGTGGAAGCGGGGTTAGGAATTTGGGGATTTAGTGCACCGTCCCCGAAATTGGCCCTGGGGGATTTGGGGGTAGGTGGTGGGTGAGTGTGACTGGAGTCATGGTGGGAGGTGGGGGCGGGGCTGTATGGTGGGCGTAGGAGATTCATTGTGAGCGAACTGATTGACAACAGGGCGAATCGGATTCGGACGCTGCGGGAGATTATTGAGCGGCTGCATGGCGGGGAGTCTCCGGATGCGGTGCGGGAGAGTTTGCGGGCGATCGTCAAGGAGACGGATTACAGCGAGATTGTGGCGATGGAGCAGCAGCTGATCGCCGATGGGATGGCGGTGGAGAAGATCATGTCGATGTGCGACCTGCATTCGCAGGTGACGCGCGACGTGCTGGTGCAGCTGCCGCCGAAGGCGGTGGCGCCAGGACATCCGGTGGACACGATGCGGCGGGAGAATGCGGCGCTGAGCGGGGCGCTGCTGGCGATGAAGGTGGCGATGCGGGGGTTGGCCGCGGAAGGCGCGCTGTTTGAATGGCGGAAGGCGTTCAACGATGTGATGGACGTGGAGAAGCACTACCAGCGGAAAGAGAACCTGCTGTTTACGGCGCTGGAGAAGCATGAGATCACGGGGCCGTCGAAGGTGATGTGGGGCAAGGACGATGAGATCCGGGGGGTGCTCAAAGACCTGGGTGTGGCGCTGCACCAGCAGGCGACGGTGGAAGAGTGGCAGATCGTGGCGGCGACGCTGGGCGAGACGGTGGTGACGCTGATGGAGGAGATGATCTACAAGGAGGAGAACATTCTCCTGCCGTTGTGTCTGGATCATCTGACCGACGACGAGTGGGGGCAGATCTGGCTGGATTCGCCGCGCTATGGATGGTGCCTGGTGGAGCCGCAAAAAGGGTATGCGCCGCCGGAGGCGGTGGTGCGGGCGGGCGTGAAGCTGGCGACGTCGGAGGCGGTGCAACTGCCGACGGGGAATCTGACGGTGGACCAGTTGGTGGCGCTGTTCAATGCGCTGCCGGTGGATCTCACGTTCGTGGATGCAGATGACCGGGTGGCGTTCTTCAGCGAAGGACCGGACCGGATTTTTGCGCGGACGAAGGCCATCATCGGGCGGAAGGTGCAGCACTGCCATCCGCCGCGGAGCGTGGAAGTGGTGGACCGGATTCTGGAGGATTTTCGCGGCGGGCGGCAGAGCGTGGCGGAGTTCTGGATCAGCCTGCACGGCAAGTTCGTGCACATCCGGTATTTTGCGGTGCGAGGCGAGGGCGGCGAGTATCTGGGGACGCTGGAGGTGACGCAGGAAGTTTCGCGGATCCGGGCGCTGGAGGGCGAGCGGCGGCTGTTGGCGTATGACGAAGTGAGAGGAGGCGCGCAATGAGCATGATCGAGAAAGAGACGAAGCTGATGGAGATGTTCGCGGAGTTCCCGCAGGTGGAGGAGCCGCTGCTGGCGGCGATTCCGGGGCTCGGGAAGATGGCGAACCCGGTGCTGCGGGAGACGGTGCTGAAGTCGGCGACGGTGGAGCAGGCGGCGCGGCTGGCGGGGGTCGGGGCCGGGGAGCTGGTGACGGCGCTGAGGAAGATGGTGGGGCAGGCGGTGGAGGCGGCCTCGTGCGGCGGGGGGTGCGCGCATGACTACGGCCCGGCGCGGGTGGGGGTGGGGCCGGAGCCGGAGTGGGCGAAGACGTTTGTGGTGAAGCATGCGATCGACGCGGATCTGATGTTGTCGACGGGCGTGCATCCGATTGGGAAGGTGCGGGAGTGCGCGGCGACGCTGGGGGCGGGGGAGATGGTGGAGATGCGGGTGTCGTTCCGGCCGGAGCCGCTGCTGGAGAATCTGCGGCAGGCGGGATTCGAGGTGTGGTGCGGGGAGGAGGGGGGGCGCTTTCGGGCGTGTTTTGCGCGGGGGTGATCAGGCGGCTGGACGAGGAAGGACTTCGCGCTGAATGGCTTCGCCGGCGAGATCCTCAGCGAGTTCGAGTTCGTAGCTGGCCTGGAGGTTGAGCCAGAACTTGGGTGTTGTGCCGAAGTAGCGGGCGAGGCGCAGCGCGGTGTCGGCGGAGATGCCGCGCTTGCCGTTCAGGATTTCGTGGATGCGAGTGGCGGGGACGCGGAGCGACAAGGCGAGCTGGTTGGCGGTGAGCCCCATGGGGATCAGGCATTCTTCACGGAGGATCTCTCCGGGATGGATGGGAGGGAGTCGGCGAGTGCGGGACATGTGAGGCTCCTCAGGCATGGTAATCGACGATTTCGACGTTGTGAGCGGCGTTGGAGCGCCACTCGAAACAGATGCGCCACTGGTCGTTGACGCGGATGCTCCATTGGCCGTCGCGGTCGCCCCGGAGGCGTTCGAGGCGGTTGCCGGGGAGAGCGGCGACATCGTCGAGAGAGGCGGCATCGTCCAGCATACGAAGCTTCCGGCGGGCTACCAGTTCGATGCTTCCGAAAAGGCGGCTCCGTTGGCGGTGGTACAGGGCAGCGGTTTCCTTGCAGCGCAAGGACCGGATCACACGGGTAGGATAACACGGGGAGCGTAATACGGGAGTCAGGACGAAGTACGCCTGGACAGCGGGAGCTGCCGGCTACAGGGACTTGAGCCAGGCGTGGGTGGCGGGGAGGTCGGGGGCGTTGCAGAGGAGGGAGCCGGGGACGATGGCGGTGGCGCCGGAGGCGCGGAGGAGGGGGGCGGTGTGGGTGCGGATGGCGCCGTCGGCGATGAGGTCGATTTCGTAGTGATCGAGGATGGCGTGCATTTCGGAGAGGCGGTCGCAGGCGCGGTCGTCGAGGGCGGCGCCTTTGATGCCCATGGCGGTGCCCATGAGGGTGACGGAAGCGATATGGGGGCGGAAGGGGGTGACGGCCTGGATGGGGGTTTCGAGTTCGAGGGAGACGCCGGCGAGTTTACCGGCCTCTTTGACGCGGTCGATGGCGTGATTGATGCGTTTGCCGGCTTCGACGGGGAAGGTGACGCGATCGACGCCGGCTTGGAGGAAGGCGGGGAGGAGGTCCATGGGGCGGGTGGCGAGGAGGTGGAGGTGGAAGGGGACCTTGGTAAGCGGGCGGAGGCGGGCGACGAGATCGGGGAAAAAGAGCAGGGTCGGGACGTAATGGCCGTCGGCCGCGTCTAAGTGAAAAGAGTCGGCGAAAGGTTCGAGGCGTTTGATTTCGCTTTCGAGATTAGCGAGGTCGGCAGACCAGAGAGATACGTCGAGCCAGAGAGGAAGAGATGGATTCACAGCAGGTACCCGCCGCGAGCCCGGAAAAGGGCGCGTGCTACATTCAAATTATCACGATGAAGAGACTGGTATTGAGCATACTTCTAGCGGCCGGCCTGGCCGCGGCGCAGGCGCCGGCAGCGTCGGTAGCGGATGATCCGGTAGTGGCGGTGCTGGATGGGAAGGCGTGGAAGCGGTCAGAGGTAGAGCGGCTGGCGCGATCGTTGCCGCAGAGGGTGCAGCAGAATTTCTTTGCGGACAAGAAGGCGTTTCTGAAGACGCTGGCGCTGATGACGAAGCTATCGGCGATGGCGGAGCAGGAAGGGCTGGACAAACAGGATCCGCACTATTACACGCTGCTGTACAACCGGAATCTGTACCTGGCGCAGGCGCGGATTGCGGCGGAGGCGACGAGGCGGCCGGTGATGCCGGAGGAGCAGCAGAAGTTCTACGACGAGCACAAGCAGGAGTATGCGGAAGCCAAGGTGAAGGTGATCTTCCTGGGCTACAACGACAATCCGCTGCAGGGCGCCGAGAAGAAGCCGATGACGGGGGCGGAGGCCGAGGCGTTGGCGACGGAGATCGTGAAGCAGGCGCGGGGCGGGACGGATTTCGTGGCGCTGGTGAAGAAGCATTCGATGGACGAGGATTCGAAGGCGAAGGACGGGGACTTTCCGCTGATGAAGCCGGGCGACGCGACGGTGCCGGAGCAGATCAAGGCGGCGGTGTTTTCCATGAAGCCGGGGCAGGTGACGGATCCGCTGCGGCAGCCGGGCGGGTTCTGGGTGATCAAGATGGTGGATTTCGTGACGCCGGCATTTGAGCAGGTGAAGGACCAGATCTTCACGGCGATTCAGGATCAGCGGGTGAAAGCATGGCTGCAAAAGATGCAGGAAAGCACGGTGGTGGAGTACAAGGACGCGGCGTATTTGGACACCAAGGCGCCGGTCACGCAGCCTCCGGCCGCTCCGCGGGTGAAGTAAGGCAGGCGTTGCGCGGGCTGCCGGCGCTGCGCGGCGAGGAGATCCGGCTGGAGTGGGCGGTAGAGATGCGGGCCCACCGCGGACGTCTTTGGACGGGCGCGGGCGCGGGGATGGAAGTGCATGCGGCGAGCTTCCTGCGGGAGCGGCGGATGGTGCTGGACCGTTGTTTGTTGAAACAGAAGGGTGAATTGCGGCGGATTGTGTGTCATGAGCTGATGCATTTTGTGTGGATGCGGCTGGGGAATGGCGCGCGGCGGGCGTGGGAGGGTGTGCTGGCGGCGGAGTGGAAGGCGCGGGCGCGGGGGGAGTTGGGGTGGAGCGCGGAATGGCGGAAGGCGGGGTTGGGCGAGAGGGATGTGGCGGGGCGGAGCAGGAAGTGGCGGGAGTATGCGTGCGAGAGCTTCTGCGCCACGGGGGCGGGGCTGTTTGCGGGGGGGGGGGAGCACGAGGAGTACACGCTGGGGGCGAGGTTCCGGAAGCGGCGAGGGGGATGGATGGAGGAGCTGGTTGGTCACCAGCGGGGCGGTTTGCGCATCTGACTTGATAGACTTTAACTTAGGATTCCACAAGAATGCGTTCACTTTCGATTCGGCTGGGCGGCGTACTGTGCGCGTTGGCGCTAGGGTTGGGAGGGTGCGCGCCGAAGGCGGCGAGCGCACCGCAGGAGCAGGACCAGGCGGCGCCGTCGGTGAAAGAGAAGGGCAAGCGGAACCAGGCGGCGGAGTTCGAGTTGAAAGACGCTTCGGGCAAAGTGGTGAAGCTGTCGGATTACAGGGGCAAGGTGGTGCTGCTGAATTTCTGGGCGACGTGGTGCGGGCCGTGCAAGATCGAGATTCCGTGGTTCAAGGATTTCCAGAAGACGTACAAGGACCGGGGTTTTACGGTGCTTGGGGTGTCGATGGACGAAGACGGATGGGAGGCGGTGAAGCCGTACATCGCGGAGAAGGAATTGAACTATCCGGTGGTGCTGGGCACGGAAGAGGTGGACCAGAAGTACGGCGGGATTGAAGGCCTGCCGACGACGTTCATCCTGGACCGGGACGGGAAGATCGCGGCGGTGCATGTGGGACTGGTGAGCAAAAAACAGTATGCAGACGACATTGAGCAACTTCTTCAATAGCGCCGCGGCGCTGGTTTTGTTGAGTGCGGGGGCGTTCGGGCAGAGCGCGCCGGTGCTGACGGTGCATGAGCCGGCGAAGCTGGTGGTGAAGCGGACGGAGAATCCGGTGTTCGCGCTGAAGGTGGCGATTGCGCAGGGGTACCACGCGAATTCGAACACGCCGAGCGAAGAGTACCTGATTCCGATGAAACTGACCTGGGATGCGACCGGGCCGCTGACGGCGGGCGAGGTGGTTTTCCCGAAGGCGAAGATGGAGAAGTTTTCGTTCTCGGACAAGCCGCTGTCGATTTTCGATGGCGAGTTTGAGATTGTGACGAAGTTCAAGCGGGCGGCGAATCCGCAACTGGGGCCGGGGTTTGTGGCCGGGAAGTTGAGGTACCAGGCTTGCAACGACAAGATGTGCCTGCCGCCGAAGACGGTGGAAGTGAAGCTGCCGGTGCTGATGCAGTAGTGAAGCGGCTGGTGATCCGGCCGGGGGCGATTGGGGACGCTGTCGTTTCGCTGCCGGCGGTATCGTTTTTGAAGCCGGTGGAGATCTGGTGCCCGGACGTGAATGTTCCGGTTTATGAGCATGTGGCTCCGGCGCGTTCTTTGGTGGCGATGGGGTTGGATTCGCTCGTGCTGCCGGAGCGGACTTTGGGGCGGCTGGGGGAGTTCACGGAGATTTATAGCTGGTACGGGAGTGCGCGGGCGGAGTTCCGGGCGCAGGTTTCGGGCTTGCCGTTTCGGTTCTTTGCGGCTTTGCCGGGGGATGGGTGCGGAGTTCATGCTTGTGATTTCTACTTGGGGCAGGTGGGCGCATCTTTGGGCGGCCTGCCTCGGATCGAGGTGAGGGCTGAGGTGGGTTCTTATGCGGTGATTCAGCCGTTTTCGGGGAGTTTGCGGAAGAACTGGGGGTTGGAGAAGTTCCGGGCGGTGGCCTCGGGGTTGGGGATGGAGGTGCGTTGCTGCTGCGGGCCGGAGGAGGAGTTGGCGGGGGCTTTGCGATTTGAGAGTTTGCGGGAGTTGATGCCGTTTCTGGCCGGGGCGCGAGTGTACTTGGGGAACGACTCGGGGATTTCGCACCTGGCGGCGGCTTTGGGGGCTCCGGTGGTGGCGGTGTTCGGGCCGACGGATGCAAAGATTTGGGCGCCGCGGGGGAATGTGCGGGTGATGCGGTTTGAGGATTCGGTGGAGGAGGTTATTGCGGCGGCGCGAAGCCTGCTGCGATGAGGACCATGCCGAGATGGCGGTCGTCGCCGGGGGCCTGGAACTCTTTGTCGATGGTTAGGGTGATGGTGGCGGTGGGGCCCGCGGGTTGCACTGGAGGGCTGGCGATGCGGAGCTTGTCGCCGGGTTTGACGGACTGGCGGGCGACTTCACGGCCGTCGAGGGAGAGGATGACGGTGCGGCCGGGGGCCTGGTCGGGGATATAGATATCGGCGGCTAATGGGGTAGCGCTGGGTGGGGACTTCAGGAGAAAGACAGCCTGGGGCCCCATCCAGCGCCATTCGCTGTTTTCGAGGGTGTAGACGCCGCTGACGAGCTGCCATTCGGTGTCTGGCACGGTCATGGGGAGCCAGGAGAGGGTGGGGGCGCGCTCAATGAGGACGGAGAGGGTGACGATGTCGATGGGGGTGGTGGAGAGATCGAAGGGGCGGAGGCCGAAGCCGACAGAGGAGTAGCCGGATTTGACCCCGAGACCGATGATGCGGAAGGGGAGGCGTGAGGTGATTTCGCGGCGGAGCTGGGGGACGAGTTGGCCGCCGCCGGTGGTGAAGGGGATGCGCTCGGCGAGGGCGGAGTCGATCAGGTAGTCGCCGGGGCGGAGGACCTGGCCGCGCTGGAGGGGGATGGCGCCTTCTGATTCTGCGTAGTGGCGGAGGCCCCATTCGCCGTTGATCCAGACGCGATGGTGCTGGGTTCTCTGCAGGGCTTCACGGACGAAGTGGCGGTAGCCGTTCCAGTGGTCGTAGTTGGAGATGGCGAGGCCGATGCCGAGGGCGAGCTGAAGGGCGAGGGCCGTGTAGAGGATGACGGGGCGGTTCTGGTAGTAGAGCGCGGTGAGGATGGCGAAGGGGGCGGCGAGGGGGAGGAGATAGCGGGCGGAGCCGGCGAAGAAGAGCACGAGAGCGGCGGCGAAGAAGACGGCGATCCAAGTTGTGAGGAACCAGTGGCGGCGGCGGAAGAGGGCCCAGAGTCCGAAGGGGGTGAGCATGACGGCGAGGTGGCCGGAGAGGGCGGCGGCGCTCTTGAGTTTGGCTTCGAGGCGCTGGAGTCCGTAGGTCTGGAAGTGCTGGTTGAGGACCTGGATGGGGAGGGTAGCGGAGGTGAGGCGTTCGAAGAGGAGCCAGGCGCCGATGGTGATGGGCGGGATGGCGAGGAGCCAGGCTTGGGATTTGAGGGTCTTTTCGCGGTACATCCACCAGCCGAGGATGGGAATGAGGACGACGCTTTGATAGGCCATGAGGGAGCAGATGGCGATGGCTGGGGCGGCGAGGAGGGTGCGGCCGGCGATGGTGAGAGAGAAAGAGAGGAGCCAGAAGGCGAGGAAGGGGAGATCGGCTTCGAGGGAGTTGGAGTTGACGACGAAGGCGGGGACGGCGCAGAAGAGGAGGGTGGCTTCGAGGGCTCGGGCTGGGACGAAGCGGCGGGCGAGGGCGAGGGTGGAAAGCGCCGCAATGACAGAAAGCAGGAAATACGCCGCGTGGTAGGGGATTTCCTTGATGTCTCCGGTGAGGGCGAGGAGTGAGGCGAGAAGCCAGGCGTTGCCGGGAGGGTGTGGGTGGCCGCGCATGTCCATGGGGACGCCAAGGAAGACGTACTGCGCGTGATGGGGGTGGGCGGGGTCGACCTGGGCCCACTGGGCGGCGGAGAGGTAGTAGAAGTCGTCGCCCTGGATGGGGTGGTTGAGGAAGGGCGCGCGGAGGAGCGTGAGGAAGGCGACGACGATGAGGGCTTGCTTCAGCAAGCTCCCAGTTTATGACGGGGGGCATTTGCCGGGGGCGGCGTGATTTGAGAGGCTGGACGGGAGATGGAACAGTTGACGTTTGGCGAGGAGCGGGCGGTGCATACGGTGACGAGCCTGACGGCGGCGATTCACCGGTTGATCTCGCTGAACTTTGAAGACGTGCGGGTGTCGGGAGAGATTTCGGGGTTCAAGGTTTGGTCTTCGGGGCACGCGTATTTCACGTTGAAAGACGCCGGGGCGCAGATCCGGTGCGTGATGTTCAAGAGCGCGCTGCGGTATTTGAAGTTTAAGCCGGGGGATGGGCTGGCGGTGACGGCGCGGGGATCGGTGGAGGTGCGGCAGGAGCGGGGCGAGTATCAACTGCTGATCAGCTCGATGGAGCCGCAGGGGTTGGGCGCGCTGCAACTGGCGTTCGAACAGTTGAAGCGGAAGCTGGCGGAAGAGGGGCTGTTCGAGAACGAACGGAAGCGGGCGCTGCCTCCGTTCCCTAGGCGGATCGGGATTGTGACCTCGCCGAAGGGGGCGGTGATCCGGGACATGATTCATGTGCTGGGGCGGCGGTTTCCGGGGCTGCATATTCGGTTGTATCCGACGTTGGTGCAGGGTGAGGGGTCGGTGGAAGGGGTGTGCGAGGGGCTGCGGTATTTCAGCGAGTCGGGGTGGGCGGATGTGGTGATTGTGGGTCGGGGTGGGGGATCGCTCGAAGATTTGTGGACGTTCAACGAAGAGGCGGTGGCGCGGGCGATTGCGGAGTGCTCGGTGCCGGTGGTTTCGGCGGTTGGGCACGAGACCGATTTCACGATTGCGGATTTTGTGGCGGACTTGCGGGCGCCCACGCCTTCGGCGGCGGCGGAGGTGGTGGTGCCGAACCGGGCGGATTTGCTGGAGATGGTGCGGGTGGGGATGGTTCGTGTGGAGCGGGGGGCTCGGTATCATCTGGCGGCGGCGGGACGGCGGCTGCACGAGAAGGGGATCGACCGGGCGACGATGCTGGTGCGGCGGCAGGCGGGATTGGCCTGGCAGAAAGTGGATGAACTGGAGCAGAGATTGAGGCGGCTGGACCCGCGGGTGCGGTTGGCGGCGGCGCGGCAGAGGCTGGTGGAGGCGGAGCACGCGATGGGGCGGCTAGCGGGGGCCCGGGTGCGGGCTGCGGAGCTGAGGGTGGTTCAGTTGGGGGCGCGGAGTGAGAGTTTGGTGCGGGGGCGGGTTTCGGCTGTTGGTAGGAAGGTGGAGAGTTTGGCGGCGGGGTTGTCGGCTCTGAGTCCGGTGGCGGTTTTGGAGCGGGGGTATTCGGTTTTGAGTGTTGGGGAGAAAGTGGTGCGGGGGCCGGAGGATGCTCCGGTGGGGACGGAGGTGGAGGCGCGGTTGGCGAGGGGGAAGTTGCGCGCCAGGGTAATCTGATTGCTCTGAGAGTGGAAATGCCCTTCAGCCATTGGCCGGTGCAATCGTGGACCCTTGCCGCATTGGCGCGTCAGCGGAGACAAGAGCGAAGCCAAGAGACTTTGCTCCTGCCGTGGTGGTATCAAAGGAGGCGTCTAGCAGATCATGAAGATTCTCGGGTGTTGCGCCGAATAGCCGCTGCTTATACGTTGGCATACAGTTAATGCCAATGTGACTAACTGGTGCATAGTTGCATCAGTGTTAGGACATTGACAGCGTAAGTGGCTCAGCCTAGTATAGAGCCTAGCTTGCAGTTGAAAGGAGTTTTCTTGTGATAAATAGATGTTCGCGTGCGATGTTTTTCGCCGCGCTGGCAATGGCGACGTGTGGGACATTGTGTGGACAAGTAGCCGGCTCGCGGCCTGAGAAATCGGTAGAGGGATATTCCGGCAAGATTGAGATCTCCAGGAATCGGCTGAATTCAGCATTCAGCGTATTGATCGAGCACAACACAGCGCAGACTGGCGTTCCAACGGCATTTGTATTGCAATACATAGCATCGTCAAGAGCGAATGAAGTTATCGATTGGAAGGGAAGTGGCCGGCTTTTGGTCTCAAATGGTCTCGTGGCGGTGGTTGGAGATGATGGGTATCGAGGTCTCTTCATGTTTGAAAGCCGAGAAGTGCCCGCGTCCTTGGGGGGATTTTTCAAGAGGGATCAGGCGGTAGAGATTTACGGCATAGCCACCTATGGCCAGGCCTCACCATTGAGCGCGGCCCAACTTGCGATGCTGAAGTCGAATGGGACGTGCACCCGAGCAGTTAAGAGTGCAGGCTTCAGTACGACTGGGACGTCGCCAGAGGTGCTGTTGAATGCTCCGGCCTGCGCGGGTACCAATTGCACATCAGGCGGAGAGGGGGCCTCATCGTGCAGTTCCGGATACCCTCTGAATTGCAGCGTTAGTTGCTCACAACCGAAGTACTCGGCTTGCTGCAACAACACCGTTGGTTGTACCTGCTGCACGAATTGAGCATTAGGCTATTCGGGGTGGAAAAGGTCGAATACGAGCGGTATTCGTACAATGTCTGGCCGGGCGAGCATCAGTCCGCCGCTCCTTGCTACTGGCAAGTGAGTGACGGGCTGGTGCACTTTTTGTGACAAGAGGATAGACCGGGCGGCGATGCTGGTGCGGCGGCAGGCGGGGTTGGCCTGGCAGAAGGTGGATGAGTTGGAGCAGAGGTTGAGGCGGATGGATCCTCGGGTGCGGCTGACTGCTGTGCGGGAGAGGCTGGTGGAGGCGGAGCACGCGATGGGGCGGCTGGCGGGGGCTCGGGTGCGGGTGACGGAGCTGAGGGTGGTTCAGTTGGAGGCGCGGAGTGAGAGTTTGGTGCGGGGGCGGGTTTCGGCCGTGAGTATGAGGGTGGAGCGGCTGGCGGCGGGGTTGTCGGCTTTGAGTCCGGTGGCGGTGTTGGAGCGGGGGTATTCGGTGTTGAGCGTTGGGGAGAATGTGGTGCGGGGTGTGGAGGACGCTCCGGTGGCGACGGAGGTGGAGGCAAGGTTGGCGAAGGGGCGGCTGCGGGCGCGGGTGACGGACGTGAGCGGATAGCAGGGACACGCGCGGCGCAAAACAATATAATCAGAGCGGAAAGTCCGGTTACATATGCAGCTGGTGACGAAGCTGATGTTGGCGCTGGTCGGCATTGTGGTGCTGATCGCGGTGGCGTCGGGGATCACGATCTACAAGTCGGAAGAGCGGCAATTGCTGAATGTGGTGATTCAGGGCGCGGACCAGCTGTCGGGATCGATCAGCAGCGCGACGTGGCATGCGATGCTGGCGGACCGGCGGAGCGACGCGTACCAGGTGATGGAGACGATTGCGTACAAGCAGGGGATCGACCGGCTGCGGATGTATAACCGGGAGGGGGAGATCACGTTTTCGACGCGGCGCGCGGACTTGGGGCAGCGGCAGGATCCGAACAGCGCGCAGTGCAGGGGATGTCACGCACAGGGGCGGAGGCTGGAGAAGCTGTCGTTGCAGGATCGGGTGCGAGTGGCGGAGATGACGGACGGGCAGCGGCGGTTGTCGGTGATCACGCCGATTGCGAACGAGCCGCAGTGCAGCACGGGGGAGTGCCACGCGCATCCGAAGGAGATGCGGGTGCTGGGATTGCTGGAAGTGAGCCTGAAGTTGGAAGAGGTGGACCGGGAACTGCGGGAAATGCAGGAGCGGATTGCGCTGAGGGCGCTGGCGGAGATTGCGCTGATCTGCCCGATTATCTACTTCTTTGCGCGGCGGATGATCCGGGACCCGATTGAGTCTTTGATTCAGAGCGCGGTTTCGATTTCGCGGATGGACCTGGAGCGGCCGGTGGAGGTGCCGGCTCATGCGGGCGAGGTGACGGAGCTGGCGAAGAGTTTCGATCTGATGCGCGTGCGATTGAGAGACGCGATGGCGGAGATCAATCAATTCACGCAGCGGCTGGAGACGAAGGTGGCGGAGCGGACGCAGGAGTTGAAGGCGGCGCATCAGAAGCTGATGCAGACGGACCGGCTGGCGTCGCTGGGGCAGCTTTCGGCGAGTGTGGCGCACGAGATCAACAACCCGGTGGCGGGTGTGTTGAACCTGGCGATGCTGATGCAGAGGGTGTTGAAGGACGACGGGATTCCGCCGGAGCGGGTGAAGGACTACCGGCGGTACCTGTCGCAGATCGTGCATGAGACATCGAGGGTGGGGCGGATAGTGAGCGATCTGCTGTCGTTTTCGCGGCGGCCGAGCCCGCACCGCTCCGAGGCGGATTTGAATTCCGTGATTGCGCACACCGTTTCGCTGACCACGCACAAGTTGAAGCTGGCGGGGCTCGAGACGGAGCTGGAGCTGCAGGAGGGGCTGCCGGCGATTCTGTGCGACAAGTCGCAGATCCAGCAGGTGGTGTTGAACCTGGTTTTGAACGCAGCGGAGGCGATGCAGGGCAAGCAAGGCGGAAAGGTGCGAGTGACGAGCGGGCGCGGGGACGGGACGCATGTGTGGTTTGCGGTGAGCGATGAAGGGGAGGGGATTGCGCCGGAGGTGCTGCCGAGGATCTTCGATCCGTTCTTCACGACGAAGCCGGAGGGGAAGGGCGTGGGGCTGGGGTTGGCGGTGACGTATGGGATTGTGCAGGCGCATGGGGGGGAGATCGATGTGGAGAGTGCGCGGGGCAAGGGCGCGAAGTTCGTGGTGAGGCTGCCGCTGAAGCCGCCGGAGGAGCGGGTTGCGGGTCAGGAGAGCGCGGGGTGACTGAGATTGCGCTGGCGCGGCTGGCAGGCGGGATGGAGCCGCCGGCGGCAGGAGTGATGGAAGAGATGAGGCAGGCGCTGGAAGACGTCTTCGCGGCCCGGGTGCGAGTGGCGGAGGTGCGGGTGCGCGTGCCGGAGGCGAGCCTGGACGGGGCGCGCGGGCAGTACAGCGCTCCGCTGGTGCTGAAGGCGCTGCTGGAGGGGACGGCGGGGATGGGAGAGAAGGTGCTGGGGGTGACGTCGGAGGATCTGTTCATTCCGATGTTGAGCTTTGTGTACGGACAGGCGCAGTTGGGGGGGCGGGGCGGAGTGGTTTCGCTGGCGAGATTGAAGCAGGAGTATTACGGGCTGCCGGGCGATGGAGAGTTGCTGGCGGCGCGGGCGAGAAAAGAAGCGGTGCACGAGGCGGGCCACCTGTTTGGCCTGGTGCACTGCGAACAGCCGGAGTGCGCGATGCGGTTATCGACGAACATCCGGCAGTTGGATTTGAAGGGCGATGCGCTGTGTCTGGGTTGCGCGGCCCTGGCGATGGAGCATGGACGATGAAGATGAACTGGCAGATTCTGGTGGTGGACGACGAAGAGATCATGTGCGAGTCGATGGCGGCGTGGCTGCGGGAAGACGGGTATGCGGTGGACACGGCGTCGTCGGGGCGGGAAGCGATCGAGATGGCGCGGCGGCAGGACTATGCGATCTATTTTGTCGATCTGAAGATGCCGGGGGGGATCGACGGGATCGAGACGCTGATGGAGGTGCGGCGGATCCGGCCGGAGGCGGCGATCATTATCATCACGGCATATGCGACGGTGGACACGGCGATTTCGGCGATGAAGGAGGGGGCGCAGGAGTACATCGTCAAGCCGTGCAATCCGGAAGAGATTTCGTTGCTGGTCAGCCGGATCATCAAGGTGAAGAACCTGCAGCGGGAGAACGCGATTCTGCGCAAGAAGCTGGCGAAGCAGTACCAGTTCCACGACATCATCAGCAAGAACGCGCGGATGCAGGAGATTCTGACGCTGTGCCAGGAGGTGGCGAGCCTGAGGAGCACGGTGATGATCCGCGGGGAGAGCGGGACTGGGAAAGAGCTGGTGGCGCGGGCGGTGCATTTTTCGGGCGACCGGGCGCAGAAGCCGTTCGTGGCGGTGTCGTGCGCGGCGCTGGCGGAGACGCTGCTGGAGAGCGAGCTGTTCGGGTATGAGAAGGGCGCGTTTACGGGGGCGGCGGAGCGGAAGAAGGGCAAGTTCGAGCTGGCGGACGGGGGGACGATCTTCCTGGATGAGATCGGGGACATCTCGCCGAAGCTGCAGGCGGACCTGCTGCGCGTGCGGCATGAGAGGTCGTTCGACCGGCTGGGGGGATCTGAAGAGGTGAAGGTGGACGTGCGGGTGATTGCGGCGACGCACAAGGATTTGCGGGCGGCGGTGGAGGATGGACATTTCCGCGAGGATTTGTTTTACAGGCTGAACGTGATCGAAGTGCAGTTGCCGCCGCTGCGCGAGCGGCGGGAGGATATTCCGCTGCTGGCGGGACACTTCCTGGACCGGATTTCGCGCGAGGTGGGGAAAGAAGTGGCGGCGATCTCCGATGGGGCGATGCGGATTCTGCTGGACCACGACTGGCCGGGGAACGTGCGGGAGCTGGAGAACGCGATGGAGCGGGCGATTGTGGCTTCCAAGGAAGGCGTGCTGGGGGAGGAGGACTTCCGGTTCCTGCAAGGGAATGGGAGCGGGCGGCAGTTCCGGGCTCCGGCGGCGATGACGCTGGCGGAGATGGAGAAGCTGATGATCGAGGCGACGCTGAGAAGGACGGGGGGCAATATCAAAGAGGCGGCGGCGTCGCTGGGGATCGACCGGTCGACGCTGTACGAGAAGTTGAAGAAGTTCGGGATTGAGCGGTAACTATTCGTCGAGGAAGATGGCGCCGCAGAGGGTGTCGAGCTGAGCGGGGGTGCAGCCGGCGGCGAGATCGTCGACGAGGACACCGCCGTCGGCGAGGGAGGGTGCTCCTTCGCCGGCGGAGAGGGCGAGCTGGAGGCGGTCGAGTTCGCGGGCGAACCAGGCGCGGAGTTCGGAGCCGGAGAGGAGATGGCGGGTGCTGAGGAAAGGGCTGGGCTTGAGGCGGAGGAGCCAGTTTGAGTTGGGGGGCGCGGTTTCGAGAACGATGCCGTCGATGGGGGCGAGGATGCGGGCTTCGGCGCCGGGGCGGTGGAGAGAGAGGGCGGGGCTATTGGCGATGATCGGGGTGCCGGGCGTGGGGAGGGTGAAGGTGGGGTTGGCGCCGGCGAGGCGGCGGCCGATCAAGTCGAGGCCGATGAGATAAGAGCCGTCGGGCTGGAGTTGGGCCCAGGTGTGGCCGCGGTGGTAGAGACGGTCAGTGGGAATGGCGAGGCCGGAGACTTCGATGAGATCGGGGGCGGGTTCGGGGGGATGAACTTGTAGCAGCTTGGCGTGGGTGGCGCACTCGCGGCAGTCGAAGCCGCGTTCGCAGACACGGCCGGAGAGTTCGCCGGTGAAATCGTGGCGGCAGGCGCGCTCCTGGGGTGGGAGGTCATGGAAGGCGGAGTCCCATTGGATGAGGGGGACACGGCCGCGGCGGAAAGCGGAGAAGCTGCGCCAGGCGGCGAGGATGAGGGTGGAGACGACGACGGCGGCGACGGCGAAGAAGATGCCGAGGAAGAGGACGTAGCCGAAGCTCCATTGGAAGCCGTAAACCCAGGGAAACATAGTTAGCTCCTTTTGCTGGACAGGGCGAGTTCGCGCTCCTGCGGGAAGAGGGTGAGGTAGCGGTAAGAGAACGAGTAGACGAGGACGGCGTAGGCGATGATGGCGCCGAAGGCGGCGTATTCCTGCCAACTGGGCGAGTAGTAGAGGAAGCGGTCGAAGGGGAGAGTGGGGAGAGCCATGGTCTGGATGGTGAGGACGAAGCGGTTGAGAGTGACGCCGAGGCAGGCGAGGATGGCGCCGGTGATGAGTGCTCCGCGGCGGGCGCGCCAGGAGGGGCGGATGAGAATGGCGGCGGGCAGCAGGCCGAAGAGGACGATTTCGGCGAAGAGCATCCAGGTGCCGAAGGCGGATTCGAGGTAGAAGCGATGGGCGGGGAAGCCGCGGCCGGGGGCGGTCTGGTTGATCCAGAGGAGGGTGTCGATGGTTTTGAGGAAGACGTAGGCGAGGAGGAGCTTGCCGGAGATGCGGCCGAGGGTGTCGTAGACAGCGGCTTGGATGAGGCGGCGGCGGGCGAGCTTCTCGACGAGCCAGGTGGTGAGGGCGACGAAGGAGGGTCCGGCGGCCATGGCGGAGAGGATGAAGAGGAAGAAGGTGGAGGGCCAGATGGCGAAGCCTTCGCGGAAGACAAATGGGCGGCCACGGAGAACTCCGAAGAGGCCGCCCAGAGAGCCCTGGTGAAAGAAGGAAAGCAAAGTACCAACCAGGGCAAAGACGACCATCAGCTTGTGCAGCTCCCACTCGAAGACGAGGAACGAGGGGCGGAGCTTGAGCTGACGGTTTTTGAGAACCAGAGGGACGTACTCGATGGCGAGGACGGCGAGGTAGCAGGTGATGCAGAAGGTGACCTCAGTGAGCATCGAGTGGACATTGGGGTGGTAGTAAGTGAACCAGGCGCGGAGGGGCTGGCCGACGTCGACGGCGAGGACGACCATGGCGCCGGAGTAGCAGGTGAGGCCGATGACGACGGCGGAGTTGATGACGGCCTTGAGTTCCTTGTTGCGGAGGACGTAGAGGAGGAAGCCGGTGAAGAAGGCGCCGGCGCCGAGGGCGATGATGGTGAGGTCGAGGAAGATCCAGAGGCCGAAGGCGTAGCGATTGTCCATGTTGGTATGGAAGAGGCCCTGGCTGAGGCAGAGGTACATGGCGTAAGCGCCGAGGGCGAGGAGGCCGAACCAGGGGAGGAGCCAGAGAGAGAAGCGCGCGAGGGTGGAGCGGGAGGCGCCGCGATTGATGAAGCGGCGGTCAATGGATGCGGCTGGGGCGGAGGCGAGAGCGCTAGGCATGGCGGGACTCCTGGAGGGCGTTGCGGAGGGAGGCGCTGGAGGTTTTGTAGACGATCTTGGGGCCGGTGCGGAGGGAGTCGAGCAGGCGGAAGCAGGCGTGTCCGGCGGCTTTGGCGGCGAACTCGGATTGGTTGAGATCGCCGAAGGCGATGGCCTGGGCGGGGCAGGCCTCGGCGCAGGCGGGCTGGTAGGAGACGGGGCCATTTTCGCCATTGGCGGCGGCCTGCTGGCGGGCGGCGTGCCAGCGGCCGTGGCAGAAGTTGCACTTTTCGACGGTGCCGCGCTGGCGGACGCCGACTTCGGGGTTGAGGGTGAGTTCGAAGCCGGCGGGCCACTGGGGATCCCACCAGTTGAAGGCGCGGGCCTGGTAGGGGCAGGCGGCCATGCAGTAACGGCAGCCCAGGCAGCGTTCGGGGATCTGGCCGACGATGCCGGTGGCCGGATCGATGGCGACGGCGTTCTGGGGGCAGACGCTCTGGCAGGGGGTTTCCTCGCCGCACTGCATACAGGAGATGGGGATGAAGGCGTCGCGGCCTTCGTGCTCGACGCGGAATACGCGGAGCCAGTTGAGGCCGGTGCGCGTGGTGGCCTTGGGGTGAGGCGGGGGGACGTTGTTTTCGACGGCGCAGGCGACGGAGCAGCTGCCGCAGCCGTTGCAGCGGTCGAGGTCGATGATCATGCCGTAGCGGGCGGCGGGAGCGGGTTTGCGGGTGTCGATCATGCGGGGACCACCTTTGAGCCGGGGACGATCCAGGAACCGCTGGCGTTGACGCGGCAGAGCTGAGAGAAAGAGGGGCCGGTGGAGAGAGAGACGAGGCCGGGAGGGAGATTGGGGTCAGAAGCGACCTTGATGGGGAGGCGGCCTTGGGGGGATTCGAGGAGAGCGGAGCGGCCTTCGGCGAGGTTGAGGCTGCGGAGGGTTTCGGGGTGGAGGGCGGCGCTGCGGGGCGCGGGGCGGAGGTCGGACTCCTGCCAGAGCTTGCCGAGCATGGGGGAGACGGAGGCGGCGCGCCAGCCGTAGGCGGCGAGTTGGAGGGGCTCGGCGGGTCGGTTGGCGGCGGCGATGAGTTGCTCTGGGGTGAGATTGGCAGGCAGGAAGCGGGCGGGTGGACCGGCGGCGGGGGGCGCGGCGGAGGCGGACCAGGAACCGCCGCTTTCGAGGAGCTCTTTTTCGCCGGCGTTGAGGGCTTTGATGCGTTCCTTGATGCGATCCGCAAAGGGGGTTTCGTCGCCGGCGAGTTGAGCGATGAAGTCCGCGGCGTGGATGGCGTCTTTGGGGGGAGCGAGGAGGGCGGGGGAGAGGGCGAAGCGGGGGGTGGGATCGTCGTAGGCCGGAGGAGCGTCGGCGAGGGTTTCGAGGAAAACGGGGATGGGGAGGATCCACTGGGCGTACTGGGTCCAGGGGCTCTGGCTCCAGGCGAGGGCGATGATGGCGGCGCGGGGGGTGAGCTTGGGTTCGATGAGGGACCAGGGGATGGAGCAGCCGGGCTGGGGATCGTCGATGACG
>JACQZS010000124.1 GCA_016213725.1 Acidobacteriota bacterium
CGCGGGGTAAGCTGCATATGGGGTTTCGGCCAGTTGGTATGGCTTGTTTGGCGACAACATCTTAACTGTTCGAAGCCCCATCTCACAAATCATCGCCACGTAAGTTGTTCATTTTGCATGGCCGAGTTCTGCAAGTGGCTCCGCGAACCGGGGTTCCGGCGGCTGTTCGCGCACCATTTCGCGTTGCGAAAACAGCGGGGCCTGCTATGTTTGTTTCATGCAGTTCTCCGCCTTCGCCCTGGCCTGTCTCTCCTTCGGTGCGGCATTCGCCCAAACCGCGCCGAAACGCGCGCCCGATGTCCGCTACGAGCCCTCCTCGCCGGAAATCGTCCGCCAGATGTTGAAGATGGCCGGCGTGCAGAAGAACGACGTCCTCTATGACCTCGGATGCGGGGACGGGCGCATCGTCATCACGGCCGCCAAGGAGTTCGGCACGCGCGGCGTCGGGATCGACATCGACCCGCAGCGCATCACCGAAGCCAATGCGAACGCCCGCCAGGCCGGCGTCACCAAGCTGGTCACCTTCCGGAACGAGGACCTGTTCGAATCCGATGTCCGCGAGGCCACGGTGGTCACGCTTTACCTATGGCCTTGGATCAATCTGAAGCTGCGCCCGCGGCTGCTGGAGCAACTCAAGCCCGGCTCGCGCATCGTCTCGCACTACCACGACATGGGAGACTGGCCGGCCGAGAAGCAGATGGAGATCGAGGGCCACATGATCTACATGTGGACCGTTCCGGCGAAGAAGTAGCCGGGGCTAGGAAAGGGCGGCGCGGATCGCCTCGGCGATGGAGGCGGCGCGGGCCTCGACGCGGTCCAGCGCCGGGCCTTCCACCATGACACGGGCCAGCGGCTCGGTGCCGGAGAAGCGCACCAGCACGCGGCCGGCATCTCCAAACTCGGCTTCGGTGGCGCGGATCTCGGCCTGCACGGAGGGCAATTCGTCAAGCGGCCGCTTGTTCTTAAACCTCACGTTTACCAGTTTTTGCGGGTAGATCTTAAAGTCCTGCGTTAGGTCGTCCAGGGTCCGGCCGCTCTCGATGGCGACCTCCAGAATGCGCAGCGCCGTCAGCAGGCCATCGCCCGTGGTGGAGTAGTCGCGGAAGATCACATGGCCGCTTTGCTCGCCGCCCAGCGGCAGCTCGGAGCGCAGCATCTCTTCGATCACGTAGCGGTCGCCCACGGCCGCCCGAGTCAATCCGATGCCATCGCCGGCCAGCGCCCTTTCGAGCCCCAGGTTTGACATCACGGTGGCCACAACCTTGGCCGGGCGCAGCTGGCGCGCGGCGATCAACATGCAGTGGTCGCCGTCCAGAATCTTGCCCGAGCCCGAGACCATCATGCAGCGGTCGGCATCCCCGTCGAAGGCGGCGCCGAAGTGCGCCTTTTCCTCCAGCACTTTGGCGCGCAGACTCTCCACATGCAGCGCGCCGCAATGGAGGTTGATATTGCGCCCGTCCGGAGCGCAGGCGGTGGCCACCACGTCGGCGCCGAGGCGCCGGAAGAGCTGCGGACCGATCTCGAAGGCGGCGCCGTTGGCGCAATCGAGCACCAGCCGCACACCATCCAACCGGGGGCGGAAGGTGGAAGCCAGATGATCGAGATACTGCCGGTCGAAGGCCGGGTCCACGGTCAGCGGCTCGCTTTGGGGCTGCAGGCCGCGGCTGAGGTAATCGAAGATGCGCACCTCGAGCTGGCGCTCTTCTTCGTCGGGCAGCTTGAAGCCGGTGTGGTCGAACACCTTCAAGCCATTGTCCTGATAGGGATTGTGGGAGGCCGAGATCATCAGCCCGGCGGCGAACTCCCCGGTGCGCGCCAGGTGCGCCACGCCGGGGGTGGTGGTCACTCCGGCAAAGCAGCACTCCACGCCGCTGAGCCGGCAACCCGCCGCCACGGTGGCGGCCAGCGACGGTCCGGATTCGCGCGTGTCCATGCCCACCACAATGCGCTGCGAAGCGTGATGCGCCACCCATTCCCCAAGCGCGGCGCCGAAGGCGTAAACGGTTGCCGAGTCCAGTGGATACTCTCCGGCAACTCCTCTGATTCCATCAGTTCCGAATAGTTTTCTCGACATGTTGTTGAGTTGTTATTTGGTCGCACTGGGGGCGAACTTCACACGCAGTACCACCTGCGGAGAGGCGGTGAAATGCACCTGCCCATCGCCGGTAAAAGCGACGGTCTGCACCTCGCCGCTGGCCGGCACGGCGCGCAGATCCACCGGATCCGTATGGACGCTCTCAATGGCGGCGATCCGGCTGCTGGCCCCGACGACAGTCAATTTGTCCGGATGCAGGGTCCAGGAAGCCACCATTGTGCCTTCGGGCGGATTCTCGAAGACGGGCAGCACGGGCACCTCGCGCGCCACGCGGGGTTCGGTGCCGATCTGAATCTGCGCCGGCACGGCGCGTTCCAGGATGACGCCCGAGGGCAGAGAGACGTTGGCGCGCAGGATGGTGAAGGTGTTCACACCCGGACGGCGCACGGATCCGAGGTCAATCACTACTGGAACTTGAGCCAGTGAAGCCTTAGATAACAGAGGAGAAGGGCCACGCACAATCAGGTGGACCTGCTCCACGAGGCCGGTGCTAATTTCCAGATCCTGCGGGATGTTCCGGTATTGCACGGGAGCGGGCACGGAGGTGGTGAGTTCGCGCGCGCCGCTGAACAGTACCCAGAGGATGAAAGCCGTGGCCAGCGAGAAGAGCTTCAAGCCCAGGTTGCGGGTGATGGCGCGAATCATGGCCGGCGCACCTCCCTGGACATGACGGCAAGACTCCCGGGACTAGCCGAGGCCTGCGGCAAACCGAGCCGCAGCGCCAGCCGCTCCAGGGGCACGTCCATTTCCAGCTCGCCCGTGGCGGCGATCGAGATAGTGCCGCGCTCCTCGCTGACGATGATGGCCATGCAATCGGACTCCTCCGTGACGCCGATGGCGGCGCGGTGGCGGGTGCCCAACTTGCGCGAGAGTTCGGGATTCATGGTGAGCGGCAGGAAGCAGGCGGCGGCCGCCAGGCGTCCGCCCTGGACAATAACGGCGCCGTCGTGCAGCGCGCCACCGGGCTCAAAGATGGAAAGCAGCAGATCGCGGGTGACGCGGGCGTCCAGCGGAACGCCGCTCTCGATGAACGTCCGCAGGCCGATGTCGCGCTCGATGACGATGAGCGCACCGATCTTCTGGGCGGCCAGGTGGTTGACGGCGAGCATGATCTCGTCGCCTACTTCGCGCGACTCCAGGCGCGAGCCGAAACTCACCCACTTGCGCTCGCCGATGCGGGCCAGGAAGCGGCGGATCTCGCTCTGAAACATGACGATGAGGGCGAAAGCGGTGTAAGGCGCCAGCGCCTCGATGGTGGTGCGGAGCACCATCAGTCCGAGGAAGACAGACGCGCCGTAAACCACCATCACCACGGCGATGCCGGAGAGGATATGGGCGGCGCGGCGCCCGCGGATGAGGAGGATGCCCTGATAGATCAGGAGCGCCATGAGCAAAATGTCGAGAATCGCCGTCGGCGTAAGCCGCGGTGCCGATTCCAGCAATTGCTCGAGCATGGCGCGCACGCCAGTCCCTCCTCTTCAGCCTCCAGATCCGATTCTCCATTCTATCGGAAGCGGGTGGGAAAGTCAGAAAACCTTCCTGCTTTCACAAATTTGAGGACTGCGCGGCGAGGCCTGCCGGCAGTTGCGAGGAAGCCGGTGCGCAGGCGTGGGAACAGCGGCGCAGCGGCCGGCGCGGAGGAAGCGGAATGACGAATGGGGCTGCGCCGGGCGAATCGAGAGTGCGGCCGCGGGGCGCGGCTGAGCGGTGCGGCCGCGGGGCGCGGGCTAGCGGTATGAAGATACCGGGAGGAGGGCCGCCCGGGCCATGCGCAAGGCGTGCGCCCCGGGCTTGGAAGACTGCGCAAAGAGTGCAGCCGGCAGTGCGCCCCCTGCTGCCAAGTGCTTCAAAACGCAGAGCGCTCCAAGTGGAATTCAGATTGCATTTAGACTTGCCGGAGGTACAGGAAAATGAATCGGATTCTCACGTTGGCGGCCACGGCGGCTATGGCGTTCACGCTCACTCTGCCGGCCCAACAGGCCGGTGCGGGCGCCCCGCCGGCGACCCCTACGCCACACGCCTACGGCGATCAAGACCACGACGGCAAGTGCGACAGGACCGGGCGGGCGGTGGGCCAGGGTCGGAAGGGGATGCGCGCCGGCAACGGCAAGCAGGCCGGAGGCGGGATGCAGAATTGCGGGCAGTGCCCACGCCGCGGGCAAGGCTTTCACGGCGGCCAGAATCAGCAAAACGAGAAAGCGCCCGACGCCGCAAAGCAGTAAGATCGAACTGGAAGCCGAGAGGAGGACAGGAGCCAGGCCATGCCGCGCACATTCATGATCGCCGCCGCGCTCCTGACCTGTCTTCTGACGCCGGGGGCTGTGCTGTTCGGCCAGGCCGAGATGGAGCACAAGGGCATGGGAATGATGGTGGTTTCCACCAAGGAGCCGGTGGAACTGAAAGGCACCATCGAGCGAATTCAGATTGTCCCGGGACAAGGCATGCCGCTGCTGGAAGTCAAGGACGAGAAGGGCACCACCCGGGTGTTTCTCGGCTCGATGCGGTACCTGATGGAGAAGAACTTCAACCCGAAGTCGGGCGAGAAGGTGGTGGTGAAGGGGTTCCGTTCCGGTCAGGACGTCTACGCCCGCACGGTGGAGCTGCCGGGCGCGAAGCAGACGATTGAGCTGCGGGGCGAGGATGGGGTTCCGCTGTGGCGCATGGGCCGCTATGGAAGCCCGAAGAAGTAACGGGGGACATCGATGAGAACTGCGAGTGCCGCCGCCGCGCTGCTGTTGAGCGCGGCGGCCTGTTTTTGTTTTGGGCAGCAGGAGCGCGTGCGGGCGTTGGAGGAGAAGCTGATGGCGCCCTGCTGCTGGAGCGAGAGCGTCGCGGTGCACCGCAGCGCAGTGGCGGCGGAGATGCGGGCCGACATCGCTTCCATGGTGGTGGCGGGCAAGAGCGACCGGGAGATTCTGGATCACTATCGATCCATCTATGGAACGCGGATCCTGCTGGAACCGGTAGGAGCCAAGCGGATCTGGGTGTACACGATCCCGGTGGCAGCCTCGCTGGCCGGCATCTGGCTGGTGATCTGGGTGATTCGCAGGATGCTGAAGCCGCCGCAGGCGGCGTCGGCGGCCTAATCGGGATAACCGGACGGTTGAGCGGATCCCGGCAGACTGAAAGATTCCCCCGGCCTCAGCCGCCGGCTGCGCTCACCTGGATCTGCTTTTCCGCCACGACGCGGGCTCGCGTGATGCGCGTGGCGAGGGAGGATTCGAGCATGCGCGCGTGGGCGGGATTCACGGTCTGGAAATAGACCTGCGCCCGGACGCGAAGTTCTCCGGGCGGGAGTGCCAGCTCATAGAGGGTAGTGGAGGAGCCCGGAACGAAGCCCGCGTCGGAGCGGGTCCCCTGCGGCGCGATGTCGAGTTCTGGGAAGCGCTCCGGGCGGAACCCCGCCGGAAGGATGCGATTGTCCTTGGAGTGCCGCGCGGCTTTGAGCAGCGAAAGGGTCTCCTGGCCCTGGTCATCGACGGCGACAGCCTCGTATACCTGCACCTGCGCGGCCTGGCGGATGACGGAGTGATGCGGCTGGGCGCCCGGTTCGCCGCCGCCGGAATCGAAGAGCACCTGGCCGGAGGGAGTGGACACGGTGAGGCGAATCCACATGCGGCGGCCGGGAAAGCCGGTGGGGAGCTTGTGCCCGGCGAGGTTGCGGATCTCCACGCGCGCCGACAGGCGGCCCTGCGCCCGGCCGGCGGTGAGATGCAGGCTGAGCGCGGCCTCCTGCTGGAGCATTGCGCGCCTGGCGGCGTCACCCTGACCCAGGACTTCAGCCAGCGCCGCGTTGCCGCCGGCGAACTCATGCAGGCCGAAGGGAGTGCGCGGCGAGGTGGGCGGGAACGGACCGCCGGGCGGGCGGTGGGCGATGTAATTGGGCTGCGGGGTGCGCGGCATGTGGCAGGACTGGCAGGTGCGTCCCGCGGCGGGGTGGCTGCTGGCCAGCCACTCCAGGTAAGGGCCCTGTTCCACCACTTTGCCGCCGCCGTGCTCGATGACGACGGTGTGGCAAGTTCCGCACAAGGCGCTTTCGAGAACGTGAGCGGAGTACTCGGGGGTGAAACCGGTGTGGTGCTGCATGGGCATCTGGAAGGGACGCTCATGGGGGCCGAAGATGCGGCCGAGGCCGAGCACGGTGAAGCCGCCGGTGAACGACTGGCTGAGTCCGAGAGCCTGCGGCGTGATCTGATGGCAGACCGTGCAGTTGACGCCGTCGCGCCCGAGGCCGTCCAACGCGTCGAGAGTCAGCCGCTGTCCCTGGGAGCGCAGCGCGAACTGCTGGGCGGGGGCGTGGCAGCGCAGGCAGAGGTCTTCCACCTCCGCTTTGGGACGAGCGGCCTGCTGGACTTCAAAGGCGACGCGAGCCTTCCAGTAGGGGTCCTGGGCGGCATGCGCCATCATGGACTGGGACCAGAGCGGATGCTGGCCGATGGCGGCGCCGCCGGCCGATGTCAGCCTGGCATGGCATAGTGCGCAGTCCGATGCGGGCAGGAAGCGCGGCTCGCCGGCAATCAATGGGATCGCGGCCAGCGCGCAAAAGAGGGCCGCGCAGCGGCAGCCGTCTTCCAGGATGTCGCGGAGGCGCTTGCGGGCGCGGCCCAGGCGGGTGCGCACGGCCTCCTCGGAGGCGCCCAGTTCCAGGGCGGTCTCCCTGGTGGTGAGGCCGCGCACGACACGGCAATCGAAGGTGCGGCGGAGCAAGGGCGGCAGGTCTGCGATGCCCTGAATGACCAGATTCAGCACGCGCCGCGTATCCATGGTCTGCCCCGGCGCGGGCGCGCTGGTTTGCACGTTCGCGGGCAGCTCTTCGAAGCGGATGGACCCGGTGCGGCGGAGGGCCATGCGCTGCGTGTTCACCACGATCTTGCGGACCCAGGGCAGGAGCTTCTCCGGCTCGTGGAGCTGGTGCAGATTCCGGAAGATCTGCACGAGGGCGGTCTGCGCGAGGTCCTGGGCATGATCGGAATTGCGGCACAGCCCGCGGGCCTGCCGCAACACGATGCCGGAGACGAGGGCGAACAGGGCGTCGGAGGCCTGGGGCTCACCCCGTTGAGCAGCCTGGATGAGACAGCCCTGGCCGGAACAGGCGCCGCGGGTGCGCCGGATGAGGCAGTGAGCGTTGCAGTAAGGCATGACTCCGATGGCTGGGCACTACGTTCGCACGATTCGACGGAAAGCACAAAGGGGGAGCGCGCCGCCTCGGCGCGCTCCCCAATGGGCTGGAGCCCGACAGAGAAGATTAGTGATTCCAGGCCGCGCGTCCGTCGTCTTCGCGCAGGATCACGGTGACTCCGCCCACGGTGAGGCTGAGCGCCACGTTTTCCTCCGAGCAGGTGGCGAGACCGTAGCGGACCGTGACGGCATCACCGGGCTTCAGCTCGATGTCGTTGTCGAACAGGACGCGCTCCGGTCCGATCTTGACGGCGACTACGCCTTCGCTGGTTTTGACCACCAGGGCCGGCTGCTGGATGCCGACGCCCATCGTCACGCTTTCCACCGTGCCGGTGATGGTCTTGATGGTGGCGGAGTCGACGCAGCCCGTGCCGGTCCGAGGCGCAGACGGATTGCCGCCGGACTGCCCGTGGCCGCGGGTGATCCACAGCGGAAGGCCCTGCGCATCGCGCAGTTGCAGCACGGCTGAGCCTTTGACGATCTCCAGGGCGTACAGCGAGCCATCGGCACAGGTGCAGGCGGCGGCCTTCACATCGACTTTATCGCCGACGGCCAGCTCGAAATCGTTCTCCAGCATGAACCACACCGGAGCGATGCGGATCTGTTTGCCGTCCACAACGATGGTGGGATATTGCACGCCGGCAGTGGACTGGATGGCCGTAATCGCGCCGGAGACGGCGACGATGGTGCCCAGGGCCGGCCCACTGCCGGTGCGCGGAGCGTCGGGGTTGGCGCCGGGACCCTTCGGACCCTGAGCCAGGCTGAGAGCCGCAGTGAGCGCCGCGGCGACGAGTAGGTGGAACATCTTCCGATTCATGATTCTTTTCTCCTTGTCCTTCATTGGGTGGACGGCAATTCATGGTGCAACTGGCGCGCCAACTCGTTTTTCTCCATAAGTCATTGATTTCATTGAGACGCGACAATCACGCGCCCGCAATTCGTGCAGGCGCTTGCGCAGCTTCTGCGCACCGGGGGCACGGATGCTACGGTGAAAGGGCATGCCCACCGCCTCCAAGCTGACTCCCGGCCCCGACGGCCAATTGCGATGCGCCTGGTGTACGTCGGCCCCTGACTACCTGGCCTACCACGACGAGGAGTGGGGCAAGCCCGTCCACGACGATGTGCGGCTGTTCGAAAAGATCTGCCTGGAGGGCTTCCAATCCGGGCTGAGCTGGCTGACCATTCTCAGAAAGCGCGAGGGCTTCCGGCGCGCATTCGCCGGCTTCGACTTCCACCAGGTGGCCCGCTACACGGAGGCGGACGTGGAGCGGCTGCTGCAGGACGCATCCATCATCCGCCACGGCGGGAAGATCCGATCGACCATCCACAACGCCGCACGGGCCATTGAGCTGCAGGCCGAGGCCGGATCCCTGGATGCGTACTTCTGGAGCTTTCAGAGCCGCACGGCGGAGGAACTGGCGCGCGACCTGAAGCGGCGGGGGTGGACATTCGTGGGTCCGACGACGGTGTATGCCTTCATGCAGGCGATGGGCCTGGTGACCGACCACGAACCGGGATGTTTCCTTCACTCGCGCGGCGGGGCTTAGTATGATGCTCTTGCCATGAGAGCCCTGAGTCTAATCCTGCTGCTGACACTACCCGCCCTGGCCGAGGAAGCCAAACGCCCGCGCATCACGGGCGTGGCGCACATTGCGGTCTTTTCGAAGGACGTTGAGGCTTCGCGCCGCTTCTACACGGGATTTCTCGGTTACGAAGAGGCGTACAAGGTGACCGGCGCGGACGGAAAGCTGTCGCTCACCTTTTTCAAGATCAACGAGAGGCAGTTCATCGAGCTGTTTCCAGAGCGGGAGGCGAACTCAGACCGGTTGAATCACATTGCGCTGGAAGTGGACGATGCCGAGGCGATGCGCGTCTACCTGGCGGCGAAGGGATTCAAAGTGCCCGAGAAGACGCCGAAGGGGCGCACGGGCAACCTGAACTTCACGATCAAAGATCCGGATGGCCATGGCGTGGAGTTCGTGCAGTATCTGCCCGACAGCGAGAGCGGCAAGACGCGCGGCAAGCATCTGGGCGCGGGGCTGTCGGCGACGCTGGCGCATGTCGGCATTCTGGTGGGCGACCTGAGCAAGGCCAACTCGTTCTACCGGGAAGTGCTGGGATTCAAGGAAACGTGGCGCGGGAGCCGCGACGGCAAGGTGCTGAACTTGGTGAACATGCAGGTACCGGACGGCACGGACTACGTGGAGTTCATGCTGTACGAGAAGCTGCCGGAGCCGACGGCGCGAGGCTCGGCGCACCACCTGTGCCTGTTCGTGCCGGAGATTGAGAAGTCGAAATCGTGGCTGGAGCCGCGGGCGCAGGCCACGGGCTACACCAGGCCGATGGAAGTGCGGACGGGCATCAACCGGCGCCGGCAGCTGAATCTCTTCGATCCGGACGGCACGCGGACCGAGCTAATGGAGCCGCGCACGGTGGATGGCGTGCCCACGCCGTCCTCGCCGGCAGCTCCGCCACAATCCTCGAGGTAAGACCATGAAGCAGTTCGTATGTTGGTTTATGCTGACGGCCTCCGTGTGCGCGGCGGCGCTGGCGCCGGCGGGCCTGCGCTGCGAATACAGGAAAGACCCGGTGGGCATTGACGATACGGCGCCGCGGCTGAGCTGGCAACTCACGGCGGCCAACCCGGCGGCGCGCAACCTGCGGCAGAGCGCTTACCGGATTCAGGCGGCTTCGACGCCGGAGCTGCTGGCGGCGGGCAAGGGCGACCTGTGGGACACGGCGCGCGTGGAGAGCGGGCAGAGCGTGCTGGTGCCGTATGGCGGGCAGGCGCTGCGGAGCGGGCAGCCGGTGTGGTGGCGCGTGATGGTGTGGGACCAGGCGGGGCAGGCGTCGGGGTGGAGCGCGGCGGGGCGCTGGTCAATGGGATTGCTGAACGCGGCGGAGTGGAAGGGCAAGTGGATCGGCAAGGAGGAGAAGGTCTTCTACAAAGACCCGCACAGCCCGTTTCAGGCATTGAAGCAGGCGCAGTGGATCTGGTTCGACGAAGGCGATCCGGCGCGGCAGGCGCCGGCCGAGGCGCGCTATTTTCGCGCGCACGTGACGCTGCCGGCGGGCCGGACGATGCGGGCGGCGACGCTGCTGATGAGCGCGGACAACAGTTTTGAGCTGACGATCAACGGCCAGAAGGCGGGGCGCGGATCGGACACGGCGCTGCCGGCGGTGCTGGACGCGGCGCCGTTTCTCAAGACGGGCGAGAACACGCTGGCGGTGACGGCGCGCAACCGCCGGGCCGATGCGGCAGGGCTGATCGCCGCGCTGCAGGTCGATTTTACGATGGGCGGTCCGCTGGTATTCACGACAGGGCCGGGGTGGCAGGCGGCGCGCAGCGAAGGCGGCGAGTTTCAGCCGGCGCGGATGCTGGGCCAGTACGGCATGGCCCCGTGGGGGGAGGTGGGATTGAACTCCGAGCAGGCGCTGCCGGCGCGGATGCTGCGGAAGGAGTTCGAGGCGCCGGCGGGGCTGAAGCGCGCCACCGTGTATGTTTCCGGCCTGGGCTCGAGCGAGTTCTATGTCAACGGGGCCAAGGTGAGCGACCACGTGCTTTCCCCCGGCCTCACCGATTATGAGAAGCGGGTGCTGTATGTCACGCACGACATCACGGCGCTGTTGAAGCCGGGCAGGAATGCGGCCGGCGTGATTCTGGGCAACGGCCGCTACTATGCGCCGCGGCGCACGGTGCCGACGGCGACGCGCAGCTTCGGCACGCCGCGCGCGCTGGTGCAGATCGAATTGGAAGCCGCGGACGGCACGAAGACGATTGTCGCCTCCGATGAGACGTGGAAGGTGACGGCGGAAGGTCCGGTGCGGGTAAACAGCGAGTACGACGGCGAAGAGTACGATGCGCGGATGGAGGCGCCGGGCTGGGCGCGGCCGGCCTTCGACGATTCGGGCTGGCAGGCGGCGGAGGTGGTAACGGCGCCGGCGGGCGCGCTGCGGGCGCAGATGGCGGAGCCGCTGAAGGTGACGGAGACGCTGGCGCCGAAGTCATTGAAGCAGATTCGCCCGGGGGTGTGGATCTACGATTTCGGCCAGAACATGGTGGGCTGGTGCCGGCTGAAAGCGGCGGGCCCGGCCGGCACGCGAGTGCAGTTGCGCCACGCGGAGACGCTGCGGCCGGACGGCAATCTCTATGTAGACAACCTGCGCAGCGCGCGTTCGACGAGCGTGTACTGGCTGAAGGGCGGAGCTGCCGAGAGCTGGGAGCCGCGCTTCTCCTATCACGGCTTCCGGTTCGTGGAGCTGACGGGCTTTCCGGGCACGCCGACGCTGGCGGCGCTGGAGGGCAGAGTGGTGCACGACGCGATGACGCGGACCGGCGACTGGGAAAGTTCATCCGCGCTGCTGAACCAGA
Source organism: Acidobacteriota bacterium (assembly GCA_016213725.1). Classification (GTDB taxonomy): domain Bacteria; phylum Acidobacteriota; class Terriglobia; order Bryobacterales; family Bryobacteraceae; genus Paludibaculum. The sequence goes on from JACQZS010000124.1 coordinate 11,646, forward strand.
TCCATCGCAACATCCTGTGGGGCATGCGCGGCAACTACCGCAGCATCCCGACAGACTGCCCGCAACGGGACGAAAAACAGGGCTGGCTGGGCGACCGCAGCATTGAAAGCCGCAGCGAGAGCTACCTGCACGACGTGGGGGCGTTCTATACGAAGTGGGTGGCCGACATCGAGGATTCGCAGCGGCCGACGGGCAGCATTCCGGACGTGGCTCCGGCCTACTGGCCGTTCTACAACGACGGCATCGTGTGGCCCAGCACCTTTATCCTGGCGCCGCAGATGGTGTACGAACAGTACGGCGACAGGCGCATTCTGGAGCGCCACTACCCGGCGATGAAGAAGTGGGTGGAGTACATGCGCGGCTTCATGAAAGACGGCCTGATGCCGAAGAACACGTACGGCGACTGGTGCGTGCCGCCGGAGGATCCGCAGCTGATTCACTCCAAGGACCCGGCGCGCGTGACGGCGGGCCCGCTGCTGTCGACGGCGTACTTTTATCACATCGCGGGGCTGATGAGCCGGTATGCGCGCGTGACGGGCCACACGGAGGACGTGGCGGGCTACGACGCGCTGGCGGCGCAGTTGCAGGCGGCGTTCCTGAAGGCGTACTACAAGCCGCAGGAGGGCCGGTTCGACAACGGCACGCAGACCTCCAGCGTGCTGCCGCTGGCCTTTGGCCTGGTGCCGGAGGAGGCGCGCGGCCGCCTCACCGAGACGCTGGTGACGAAGATCTCCAAGGAGACGAACAACCACGTCGGCGTCGGGCTGGTGGGGGCGCAGTGGCTGATGCGGGCGCTTTCGGACAACGGGCAGGCGCAACTGGCCTACACGATCGCGTCGCAGAGGTCGTATCCCGGCTGGGGCTACATGGTGGACAAAGGGGCGACGACGATCTGGGAGCTATGGAACGGCGACACGGCCGACCCGGCGATGAATTCAGGCAACCACGTGATGCAGATCGGCGACCTGGGCCTGTGGCTGTACGAGTACCTGGCCGGGATCCGCAGCGATCCGGAGAAGCCGGGCTTCGCGCACGTGATCGTGAAGCCATACGCGGTGCCGGGACTGACGCACGTGAAGGCGTCGCACCAGTCGCCCTACGGCGTCATCGGCAGCGCATGGCGGCGCACGGCGGGCACGCTGACGCTGGCGGTGACGGTGCCGCCGAACACGACGGCCACCATCTACGTCCCGGGCACGGGGGCCACGGAAGCCGCGGGGCTGAAGGCCGTGCGGACCGAGGGCGGAGCGACGGTGTTCGAGACGGGGTCGGGCTCGTACTCGTTCACTGTCCGGGAGGGCGCGGCGCGATAAGAGGCGGAATTGCTGAAAGTCCGAGCGCGAAAAACGGCCCGGGTTGCCCCGGGCCGTTGAGTGGTTCGGACGTGGTGAACGGGTTACTCGGGCACGACGAGGACATCACCCGGGTGGATGACGGACTTCTCATCCTTGAGCTTGTCCGGGTTGGCCGCGATGATCTCCGGGTACTTGGAGCCGTTGCCGTAAAACATGTCGGCGATCTTCCAGAGAGAGTCTCCGGCGACGACAGTATACGTGCGGACGGGGGCGGGGATGCTGGGATCGATCCCGATTTCGCATTTCAGGTCGCCGAAGATCGGGTCGATGGTTTTGATGGTGTTCCAGACGTCGTTGCGAATGATCTCCGTAGGCGCCGCGCCCTGGATCACCAGCTTGTCGCCTTCGACATGCAGGTGGTCCAGACGCACGTTGTGAGACTGGATGTATTCGAGGACAGCGGAATACTTCGCTTTGAAATCGTCAAGAGTGGGCATGGGTTCCTCCTCAGATGAGTATAGATGGACGCGGCGGCGGGCGCTTCGCGCAAAGGAGGAGCCGTCAGCGGAGGGGAGCCGGAGTCAGGGTCTTCCGGCCAGCAGCAGGTAGACCGGCTCTTCGTCGCGCGGCATTGGCAGCAGCATCTTCATTGCCGTGGTATCCCATTTGCCGATGCTGATGGAACCCAGGCCGAGGGCCGCAGCCTGCAGGTGCCAGTTCTGGCCGATGTGGCCGGCTTCGAGGAGAACGAGCTTCTCGGCGGCTCCGCCGAATTCGCGGCGCACGCGTCCGTACCAGGCCGTCAGGAGCAGGGCGCAGGCGGAGTCCGCCACGCACTGCTGGTCCATGCAGACCTTGGAGAGCAGTTCCTGCTTGTCGCCCTCCTGCAGCATGGTGAGGCTGCGTTCCTCGACATCGTAGGAGTAGAAGCCGGGAGGGATGCCGTCCACGCGCGACGCCACCAGGTAGAGCTTCACCGGGAAGACCGCTCCGGCCGAGGGCGCGGTGCGCAGGCCGCTGGGCGCCGTGATGCCCTGGGCGGCCCAGAGCATCTGGGAGACCTGTTGCACCGTGATCGGCTCCGCCGAGTAATCGCGCACGCTGCGGCGGCGTTCCAGCGCCAGGCGGAGCGTGGCGTCTCTGGAAGCTTTCGGCTCCGGCAGCTTGAGCTTGCTTCCGGGCACGGCCGCGGCCTTCGGCAAGCGCAGCGCCCGCGGCGTGTTGGAAGTCACGGCTGGGGAGGGGACTTTCATGCGAAGCCGGAGCGGGTCACCAGATCGAACAAACTATATCCAGACACCTAACTCTCATTTTCAAGTATGGGCGGGGGGTTGTCAACGATTTTGCCCGGAGAAGGAGCAGCCGGCGGTGCAGGTTTCCCGCACTTCCACCCTGGACAAGAGAGGCAGCACGAGTTTGAGGCGGTACCAGATCCAGCCGGCGATGTGCTCGCTGGTGGGATTCTCCAAGCCGGGGATCTCGTTCAGGTAGTAGTGATCGAGCTCATCGATCAAGGGCTTGCAGGCCGCCTTGATATCGGCGTAATCCATGACCCAGCCGAGTTGCGGGTCCACTTCGCCTGAGACCCAGACGCGGACACGGAAAGAGTGGCCATGCAGCCGCGCGCATTTGTGTTCCGGCGGAACATTCGGCAGGCGGTGAGCAGCTTCGAAGGTGAAATCCTTGAAGAGATCCATGGTGGAAGGCAGGTCGTTACTAGGATAACATTGGCGCATGTTCCCCCTTTCGCGGCGCAGGCGCGAGGCGGCAGGTTCCGCCTTGTGCGGTTGCGCCGAGGTGCTGCCGATCGATACCCGCCATGACTGAAGTGAATTCACCCCGCAGCGAGAACTGTCTTCGCAAGCTGGACCGCATGAACAAGACACTGCGCCACCAGGAGGCCGACCGTGTCCCGGTGAGCGATTTCTTCTGGGGGGGATTTCTACGGCGCTGGCGCGCCGAGCTCAACTTGCCCGAGAGCGCTTCGCCATACGACTACTACGACTTGGACTGGCAGTGCACCACGCCCAACATGGACCCGCACATCCGGTGCTTCGAAACGTTGAACGAAGATGAGACCGAGGTGACCGTGCGCACCGGCTTTGGCGCGGTGCTGCGCAAGAAGTTCGACCAGCCCATGCCGGCGTTTCTCAGCTTCGACACCAACACGCTGGAGAAGCTGGAGGCGCTGCAACTGGATTCGCCGGCGGACCCGCGGCGCTTCTTCGCCGGCGGGGACAACCAGATTGCCGGCGTCGGCGACGGCTTCGAGCGCAATTCCCCGCCCTGGATGGATACGGTGCGCCGGATCCACCCGGACTTCCCCATTTACGGCAGCGTGTGCGAGGCGCACGAGATGATCTGGCGCATCGTGGGCAACGAGAACGTGATGTATTGGATCGGCGAAGAGCCGGAGCGGTTCGGGGCGCAGATCGAACGCATCGGCGATTTCTGCGTGGGCCTGGCGGAGGCGCAGATTCAAGCCGCCGGCGGACTGCTGGACGGAATGGTGGTGTGGGGCGACGTAGCCTACCGCAAGTGCATGCTGTTTTCGCCGGCGTACTGGCGGCGGTGGTTCAAGCCGGTGGTGAAGCGCATTGTGGAAGCGTGCCATGCCGCGGGATTGCCGGTGATCTATCACGGTTGCGGCAATGCGCGAAAGATCTTCGAAGACTTCATCGAGTGCGGCATCGACGCCTACAATCCGCTGGAGGCCAAGGCCGGGCTGGACGTGGCCGGGCTGCGGGCCGAACTGGGCCACAGGCTGGCGTTCTGCGGAAACATGGATGTGCAGCTATGGGCCAACGGGTCGTTCGATCAGATCCGGGCCGAGGTCCTGCGGAAGCTGGAGGCCGCCCGCGGCGGCGGATTGATCTTCCAGAGCGACCACTCGGTGCCGTCCGACATTTCGGCCGAGCGCTACACCTACGTGGTGAACCTGGTGCGCGAGTTTGGCCGCTACCCGCTGGAGCTGCCGGCATGAAGGCGCTGGCCGCAGCCGCGTTGCTGGTGACCCAGGCATTGGCGCAGGGGCCGTACCAGCCGACGCGCGCAGCGCTGGCCGCGCGCCCCACGCCGGGATGGTTCACGGACGCCCGGTTCGGGGTGTTCATCGTGTGGGGTCCGTACTCCGTGCCGGCGTGGGCGCCGAAGGGCAAGTACGCCGAGTGGTACGGCTATCGCGTGGAAACGGCGCGGGCCAAGAACGACATGGCCGATGCGTGGCTGGCGCACCATTCACTGGTGTATGGAGTGGACTTCCCGTATCAGGGCTTCGTCGATCGGTTTAGGGCGGAGGCTTTCGACGCGGGCGCATGGGCGAAGCTGATCGCCGACAGCGGCGCGCGGTATGTGGTGCATTCGGCCAAGTACCACGACGGCTTTGCGATGTGGCCGAGCGCGGATGCTTCGCGCAGCTGGGGCAAGCCATGGAACAGCGCTGAAGCGGGGCCGAAGCGCGACCTCGTCGGCGACCTCGACCAGGCGCTGCGGCGCCGCGGGATCCGGAGCGGGCTGTACTACTCGATTTACGAGTGGTTCAATCCGCTCTACCTCAAGGATTGGCGGAAGTACCGCGACGAGCACCTGTTCCCGCAGTTCAAGGACATGGTGAACCGCTACAAGCCCGACATCGTGTGGCTGGACGGGCAGTGGGACCACACGTTCGACGAGTGGCGTTCCGGCGAGCTGGCGGCGTGGTTGTTCAACGAGTCGCCGGTGAAGGACGCGGTGGCCGTGAACGACCGCTGGGGCGGGCGGCGCGCGATGGCGGACACGTCCGGCGAGCCGGTGGTGGGCTACCGCACCTCGGAATACGAAAGCGGCTTCGACGCCGCGGCCGGGCCGTGGGAAGAGAATCGCGGCATGGGCGGCAGCTATGGCTATAACCGCAATGAAGACATACAGGACTACCGCAGCGGGCAGCAGCTGATCCGGCTGCTGGTGGAAGTGGCCTCGCGCGGCGGCAACCTGCTGCTGGACATCGGGCCGTCGGCCGATGGGCGCATCCCGGTGATCATGCAGGAGCGGCTGCTGGAGATGGGCGCCTGGCTGAAGGAGAACGGGGAAGCGATCTACGGCACCTCCGCGGGTCCGGTGCAGCAACCCGGCGCCCTCACCGGAGCGGCGAAGCCGGACCACGCCATGACGCCGGCCGAAGAGGCCAAGCAGGCGAAAGAGCGCAAGTGGGCCACCACGGCGCGGCCCGGCAAGATCTACCTGCACCTCTTCGAATGGCCGGCGAACGGGAAGATTACGGTGCCCATCTCCTCGCGCAGCGTGAATGCGGCGCGCATGCTGGCCGGCGGCCCGGATCTGAAGCTGGGCCACGAAGGGCCGAACGTGCGCATCACTTTGCCCGCGCGCCAGACGGATCTGATGCCGGCGGTGGTGGTGCTCGATTCGCCCGAGCCATGAAAGACGCGCCGCAGCCGAGAGCCGGGGTGCGCGATATCGCGCGGGCGGCCGGCGTCTCATTGGGCACGGTGCACCGCGCGCTGCACGGCCGCGCCGACGTGAACGAGAAGACGCGGCAGAAGGTGCTGGCGGCGGCCCGCCGCCTGGGCTACCAGCCGAACCTCACCGCGCGGGCGCTGGCTTCGGCCAAAACCACCATCCGCATCGGCGTCTGCATTCCGCGCAAGATCCGTTACTTCTACGATCAGATGCGCGACGGCATTCTGGAAGAGGCGGAGCGGTACTCGCACCTGGGGCTCGAGATTCTGTACGAACCGGTGCCGTCGCTCGGCTCAGGCGAGGAGGCGGCGCTCACGCGGATGTTCAGCGAGAACGTGCGCGCTATCGTCCTCACACCGGGATTGCCGGGGCGGCTGACGCCGCTGATCGATGAGGCCGAAAAGCAGCGCGGCATCCGGGTGGTGTGCGTGGCGTCGGACGATTCGTCCAGCGCCCGTTCCACGGCCATCTCCGTCGAGCCGCGCCTGAATGGCACGCTGGCCGCCGAGCTGATGTCCAAGCTGACGCACCCGCGGGCCCGCGTGGCGGTGATCACGGGCATGATGGCGACGGAAGATCATGCCGGCAAGGTGCAAGGCTTCGCGGCGGAGTTCCAGCGGGCCTGTCCGCAGGGCCAGTTGGCGGCGATCATCGAGGACCATCAGACTGAGCGCGAATCCTATGTGAAGTCTCTGGAACTGCTGCGCACCGAGCCGGAGCTGGCCGGGATCTACGTCTCCACCGCCAATTGCCTGCCGGTGTGCCGCGCCTTGCAGGAGAGCGGCGCCGCCGGCCGCGTGAAGCTCATCACCACCGACCTCTTCCCCGAGGCGCTGCCCTGGTTCGAGCGGAACGTCATCAGCGCATCGATCTACCAGCACCCCTACGTGCAAGGCCAGACCGCCATTCGCCTTTTGGTGGACCATTTCCTGCAGCAGGCGCCCCTGCCCGCCACGCACTACCTGAATCCGGCGATCGTCCTGAAGGCCAATCTGCAGTTGTTCCGAGAGATTCACGCGCGGAGCTGACGAGGAAGCACTCCGGCGCCCGCCGGGCGAACCGGGGAGATGCACCGGTCAGGGGGTCCGCTCCCGTCTCCTATGCCGCCTCCACGGGCCGAGCCTCCAGAATGGGTGCGGCGGCAAACGGCAAGCGCGGTGGAAAGCGCTGACCCGGCACCAAAGACGCCGCAATATTGCACTTGGCAAGCTTCACCAATTGGCTTATATTTAGTTCTACGCTGAATGAACCCTGAGCTCCGTCGGCTGGAGGTAGGTCTGCAGGGGCCAAAACGTTTTTGTTATCTTTTGTCTAACGCCCTCAACCGGGGGCCATCTTGTGAGGAGGAGTGATTCCAAAGTGAGAAGCTATCTGCCCATCTTGTGCGCGGCGATCGGGCTGCTGCCGGCATCTGCCGCTACTATTCACGACAATGGAGCGCCGAACCTGGCGGGCGCCAGCCAGATGATCGAATATCTCCAGGCTGACGACTTCACTCTAGGAGCCCAGTACAGCCTGACTGGGGTCAGGTTCTGGAGCCTGGAGGGTAGCGGCATCTATTCCGGGTCGATTGACTGGTCCATCCGGCAGAACAATGGCGGCCTGCCTGATGCCATTGTGACCAGCGGCACTGTTTCCCCGACGCGCGTGGACTCAGGTCCCGCATTGGGATTGACTCTTTTCCAAAACGACTTCAGCATCGGCCCCGTGAACGTTGCTGCCGGCACCTATTGGCTGGTTCTCAACACAACCTCGGCGGGGCAGTTCCCGGACTTCTACTGGGCCAATTCCTCGACTGGCGCCGGGCTGGTCGGCCAGGAGTATGAGCTCGCCGGCCCCGGGCCCTGGAACCCCACTTTCGAACAGTCATTTCAGATCTTCGGCGATCGCGTGGTAGACCAGCCGGTGCCTGAGCCCGGCACTTGGGCGCTGCTCGCCGGCGGCCTGATCACCCTGGCTGCCGCCCGCCGCAAGAAGAGTGTTTCCTAGAGGAGCCCAGCCCATGAAAACAGCTCGACTCATTTCTCTCTCCCTCGGTCTCGCAGCTTTCGGATTTGCACAAGAGGCTGCGCCCAGCGCGAAAACTCCCATCAAGTCGGACGTGTCGCCTGACCTGATCACCATGATGTTGTCCAAACCGACAGCTGCGGTCGAACTGCCCCGCGAGGTCATCCAAAAACATGGACCGACGCTCGAGGATGTCGGCTCGGCAGCGACCGTTGCGAGTGTGAGCACTCCTGTGAACTTCGTGCAGTCGGCGTCGGTCCCGACTCCTGCCTTCAGCGCCACTCCGGGGCTGAATTTTGAGGGACTCGGAACCGGCTTCGCCGGATATTCCGTCTTCGCCGCACCTCCCGACACCACGCTCGCCGTTGGCCCCAACCACGTCGTCCAATGGGTGAACTCTCACATCGCCATCTTCGACAAGTCAGGCAACCCGACATTGGGGGCGCCCGGATTTGTGGCCGGCAACGTTCTCTGGACCGGATTCGGCGGGTTGTGCGAGAGCACGAACCGCGGTGACCCATTGGTCGCCTACGACAAGATTGCGGACAGGTGGGTCTTTTCTCAGTTCGCCTTCAATGTGAGCGGCGGCCTGCCGGCGACGCCCTACCTGCAGTGTTTCGCCGTATCGACAGGCCCCAATCCAGCAGGCCCCTACAACAGGTATGCATACGACTTCAGCACATTCGGCCCGAGTGGGACCCCGGAGTTCAACGACTACGGCAAGATTGGCGTTTGGCCGGATGCCTATTACCTCACCTACAATGCTTTCGGTGGCTCGCCCGCGGGCAGCAACACCGGGGTTATCGTTTGCGCCTACGATCGCGCGGCAATGGTGGCGGGCTCAGGTGCCGTTCAGCTCTGTGCTCCCTTCGGCTTCTATATGAATGGCGCGTCGCTGCTACCTTCTGATCTGGAAGGAAACACAGCCTTGCCGGCTGCTGGCACACCGAACTTCATGATGCGTCAAAATGGCGTCGGCGGCGTTTCGTTCCGGATGATGAAGTTTAAAGTGAACAGCTTTAGCCCGCCTAGCATGACTTTCGATAACGGCATGGGTGGCGGAGCAGGCTCGTTCATTTCATTCCCCATCACTCTCACACGCCCCTGCAATGGCACTGGCGGGACTTGCGTTCCGCAGCCCGGCACGGCTACGCTCCTCGACACCCTCGGCGCGCGGATGATGTATCGGCTAGGCTATCGAAACCGCGGAGGCGTGGAAAGCCTCGTGGGGTCGATGTCCGAAGATCCGGACGGCGCCGGCACCCAGGCATCAGCGCTCCGCTGGTTCGAAATGCGCGCGCCATCCTCCAACGCCCCGTCAATGTATCAGATGTCCACGTTTAACCCCGACACCACGAATCGCTGGATGAGTTCCATTGCCATGGACAAGAACGGGAACATGGCTCTCGGCTACAGTGTTTCCAGCTCATCTGTCAATCCGGGCATCCGCATCACCGGCCGGCTGCGCAGTGACATCCGCAACCGGATGCAGGGCGAAACTACGATCGTGAACGGATCCGGTTCGCAAACCACTTACGGTGGCGGCACTCCCTTGACGCGCTGGGGCGACTACTCGACGATGCGCGTCGATCCCGCGAACGACTGCACCTTCTGGTACACCACCGAGTACATCGCCGCAAATGGCGCGTTCAACTGGCGGACTCGCATCGCGAGCTTCCGCTTCCCGAACTGCCAGTAGCCACTCGGAAAGCCCAGGATCGCATCCTAACCGAAAAGACCGGGCCTTCGGGTCCGGTCTTTTCTCTTTGAAGATCAGATTGGAGTCTTACAAAGCAATATGAGCTATCGCCTCATCTTCCTGATTCTGCCTCTTTCAGCAATCCTCGCCCAGCCGGCGCAAGTGTCTCCCGAGACGGTGGTCATTACGGTTCAGGGCCGCGGCTACACGCGCGCCGAGTTTGAAGCGCTGGTCAAGGCACAACGGCAGGATACACAAGCGACGGTCAACCAGCTGGCGCTCGCCGAGTCGCTGGGCCGTTCCGCGGCGCTCGCCGAGGAGGCACGCCGCCGCGGACTCGATCAAAGCCCCGCAGTGAAGGCCCGGTTGCAGATGTTCCAGGACAACCTGTTGAGCAACGCCCTCTTCGAATCTCTGGTGGGTGAAGTGGAAAAAGACGATGCCGCCGTCCGCAGGCGCTACGAATCCTCATCCCATGTTGCCGAAGAGCGCAAGATCCGCCACATTCTCCTGCGCACCACGGACGCGTCACCCGCCAAAGGGAAGTGGGCTCCGGACGATGCGCGCAAGAAAATGGAGGCGCTGCGCCAGCAGATCACCGCCGGCGCCAGCTTCGCCGAAGTCGCCAAAGCCGAATCGGAGGACGAGAAGACCAAGGCTAACGGAGGCGACCTGAACTACATCCGCAGGCCTCTGCTCATTCCTCAGATCGGAGACGCCGCGTTCACGATGAAGGAAGGTGAAGTGAGCCAGCCCATCAAGACCACGGAGGGCTATCATCTGATCCTGGTGGAGAAG
>JACQZS010000127.1 GCA_016213725.1 Acidobacteriota bacterium
ACTCGGTGCCGGCCTTCATCAAGGCCCGCGAGTTGTTCCGCAGCGGCGTCTGCGGCCAGACGGCCCTGGTCCGCACCTACATCGACCGCACCAGCGCCTGGCCCGAGTGGCAGTTCTATACCCGCTACGACAACCAGGTGCTGCCCGCCGACGCCACGCCGCAGACCGTGGATTGGGAACGCTTCCAGCGCAACGCCGGCATCAAGGGCGATTTCGATCCCGAGCGTTTCTTCCGCTGGCGCTGCTGGTGGGAGTACGGCACCGGCATCGCCGGCGATCTCATGAGCCACCAGTGGGACGGCGTCAACATGATCTGCGGCATGGGCATTCCGGCGGCCGTTCAAACCATGGGCGGGCTTTACTACTGGAAGAAAGACCGCGACGTGCCGGACCAGTGGCATGTGCTTTTTGAATATCCCAAGCAGCAGATGAACGTGACCTTCGCCTGCACCTTCCACAACCGCCACCACGGCACCAATACCTACATCCTGGGGCGCGATGCGTCCATTGAAGTGGCCGAGCGCTCCTGCCGCCTCTACACCGCCGAATGGAAACCGGAAGCCCAGGCCAAACTGGCCGCCGCCCGAAAGAAGGCCGAGGCCGCCGGCCTGGATCCGGAGATGGCCAACTTCCTGGCGGAGCCCGAATATCAGTGGAAGAAGGGCGACAGCGTGAGCACCAGCCACATGCGGAACTGGATCGACTCCATTCGCGGCGAGGACAAGCCGCGCTGCGGCATGCAGCGCGCCTGGGAAGAGGCCGTGGCGATCGTGATGAGCGTGGAGTCGTACTTCAAGGAGCGCAAAGTGAAGTGGGATCCCGTGAACGAAGTCATCGTCTAAGAAGTGCTCTGAAAATAAGCAGTGCTCTGGAAACGCACAAAAGCCGCCCCTCGCCAGGGCGGCTTTTTTTTCGTGCCTGACTGGAATGCTTTGGTTAAGCCTTCGTGCGGCGCGAGAGGAAGGCCAGGCCCAGGAGGCCGGCGCCCATCATCGCGTAGGTGGAGGGCTCCGGAATCTGCCCGCCGCCGTTGCTGAGCTGAACCATGAAGGTCTGGACGTTGGGGTCGCAGTTGAGGTTGCCGGAACCATCGGCGATGCCGCTCACCACGGCCCACTTGTTGTAGTCGTAGGTGGAGTTGGCGGCGTTGGTCACAAAGTTGGCGGCCAGTTGGCGCAGGCTGTAGGCGTCAGTGGACGAGGCAGTGTCCACCAGGCCGAGATCGGGGCTCATCGCCTTAATATCGAGCAGCGACCAGATGGCGCCCTGATATTCAGTGTTCATCCCGCCGCCGGCCAGAGCCATATCCAGAAGGTAAGCGGCCGCCTGGTAGCGCTGCAGACCGGACATGGTGCTGCCGCCCCAATTCCAGCCGGGGCCCGTGACATTCGCCTTCTCCACATAGTTCCTGGTAGTGCTGTTCCAGTTGTTCAGGGCGATCACGTTGCCGTTGTAGGTGGTGGGCACGCTCACGGAGTTTTCCATGTCCACGCACCAGAAATAGACATCCGCGTAGGTCAGGCCGCCGGAAACGATCGAGCCGACAAATCTGCCGCCTGTGCCGCTCACTCCGCTGTAGCCGATCGCTTCTGGATGCGAGCTGATGGTGATGGTCTTCGCCGTGCCGGTGGCACTGAGCGGGATCGGGGCGGCGGTTGCAACGCTGACCACCGCCAGAATGGCGACCGTGGCGAGAATGAGAATCTTGATACGAGGCACGATATTTGCTCCTAAGTTTGGGTTCCTCTCCGCCTTGCAGTGGCCCTTGGAGAAGGCCTTCTACCGGCGGCGTGTTTCCAAGTTAGGAGCACCCGGTGAAAGTGCCGAGACGACCAAAGTTCTGTGACTTGGCGGCAGTCCTCCCGCCGGCACTCGTCAGTCCACCCCCGAAATCGGCCGCTTTGGTACCACCTTGGTACCCTGCGGGCGGCTCAGTACCAGACCTCCGCCCCGCTTACCTAGAACTCGACACTGAAAATCGGAGATTCCGTAATAGGACAAACTGCGCGGAAGTTCTCCACGTTGGTACTGCGGATTGCCGCTTCTTCTCCCGCGCACAGACACGCAGAGCACTCCTGCGCCGGCGCCGGCAATGCGGTGAGGTTTTGAATCAGAACACGCGGCCCAGACGGAAGAAGAAGCGCGCGTCTCCCTGGTCGCCGATGCCGCCGCCGAAGTAGACCACGCCCAGCAGCGTCTCCCCCATCAGGCCCAGCGATCCGCTATACCGCGGCAGCGCGGACTTGCCGGGATACCAGGCATTGCCCGACTCTCCGGCTACGAACAGGTAGAAGCGCCCGAAGGTGGACAGGGAATCCGATGCCAGCCCGCGCAGCACGTGGAGGCCGCCGTAGTAATACCTGTCGCCGTACAAACGTCCGCGGCCCAGCGCATCCAGGCGCCCGACCCCGCCCAGCGTGAAGCGCGTGTCCAGAGACTCGGCTTTCGAAGTGCCGCCCCCTGCCACGTCGGCGATCATCGAGTACTTCTTGTTGAACGGCCGCGCGTAGCTGAAGGTGGCTTCGCCCAGCGGCACCCCCTTGTTCACGCCCGGATAGTCCATCATCCATGAAGCCAGCGTCGTCACCCGGATCCCGCGGCGCGGCACCAGCGGGCTGTCCTGCCCTTCATAGGCCCAGTGCAGATGCACATCGCTGGCCCGGCCCGAGATCTGATTGAACGCCTGCTGGCCGGACGTCACCGCCACCTTCTCGTGATTCAGCGAGTATCCCAGCCGCAGCTCCTGAAACCGCCCAAAGGCGTAGCCGAGATCGAACGCCCCGCCGGCCTTGCTGTTCTTGTAGTTGCTCACCTGCTCGTCGCCCACATAGTAGGGCAGGCTGTCTTCCAGGTAGTAGATGCTCGGCGCCACAAACCATTTGCCGCCTTTGATGCGGTAGTAATACTCGGCGCCGAGGCGATTGATCTGGCCCGCCGACAACTCCGTGCGCAACTCCGAGGCCGGGCCGCCGAAGTCGAGGAAATTCACCCGCGCGCCCACCCCGAAGCGGAACCCCTCCTGCCTCGACGCATCCAGAAGGAACGCCAGCTTCAGGAAAGGCGGACCGTGTTCCTTCTCATGCGGAATTACCTGCAATCCCTCTTTGCCATCGCGATGGATATAGGAATAGAGCGCCGAATCATAGCGCCCCATGCCGGTCACTTTGGTGAGTTCGTTCTCAATCACGCCCTGCGGCAGCGGATCTTTCGGATCCGCGCCCAGTGATGCGATAAGCGCCGCTTTCCGGTTGGGCGCCATGTCGCCCTTCACTTCGATGACCTGCGGCTTCACCGTCTCCGGCAACCGCTTGGCTTTGCGCTCCCGCAGGATCTCGGCATACTCCTGCTCGGAGACCGCGAAGCGCTCCAGCATCGCGGACTTGCTCTGCGCGCCGTTCACGCCGCGCTCGATGAACTCCTGCCACCGGAGATAGTCCGAACCGCTCAGCCCATTCAGGTCCGGCATGATGATCAGATCGGCTTTGCCCAGGCTGATCCTCTCGTTCGCCGTGATCATCACCGAGATCGATCGCCCGGCCACGCCCAGCATCGACGTGTACTTGCCAGCTTCCGGAGGCTTGTCCAGCGCCACCGCGATGACGACATCGGCCCCCATCTTCCGCACCACGTCCACCGGAATGTTGTTCAGCACCCCGCCGTCCACCAGCAGCATCCCGTCTTTCTGCACCGGCGCGAAGAACGCCGGCAGCGACATGGAGGATCTCAGCGCCTCCACCAGCGAGCCGCTGGAAAACACCACTTCCGCCCCTTTGTTCAGGTCGGTCGCCACGCACCTGAACGGAGTCGGCAGGTCGTCAAATCCCTTCAATTCGTTGTACGGCGCGGCAAACCGGCTGATCACCAGCCCCACCTGTTGGCCCGCCGAAAGCCCCGTGGGCAACTTCAGCCCGTGCTTCAGGCCGAACTCGATCGTGGAGGGGAACTCCCTCGCGTCATCCTTCCGCCGGTAAGACAACTGCCGGAACTCGACCCCCGGCGTCAACACCGCATTCCAGTCGATCTTCCCCACGAACTCCGCCATCTCCTGCGACTCGTGCCCCGTAGCGTACAACCCGCCCACCAGGCTGCCCATGCTCGTGCCCGCAATGTAGTCGATCGGAATCCTGTGCTCTTCAAACCACTTCAGAACTCCGATGTGCGCCAGGCCCAGCGCACTGCCTCCCGACAACGCCACCCCGATCTTCGGCCGCTTCTTGGATTGGTTCTGTTCCTCGGCCGGAGCGCAACAACTCCCTGCCATAGCTAGGACAACGGCATAGACCAAGGCCTTGAGCATAGCCGGATTATCGCACCATGTTACCCTGATATTCCATGGCTATCGAATGGAATCCCGGCTCCTGGCAGCTGCTCCCCGCCCTGCAGCAGCCGTCGTATCCGGACGCAGCCGCCCTCGAAAACGCCCGCGCCGAACTCGCCGCCCTCCCCCCGCTCGTCACCAGCTGGGAGGTAGCCTCCCTTCGCCAGCAGTTCGCTCGCGCCGAGGCCGGCCAGTGCTTCGTCCTTCAAGCCGGCGACTGCGCGGAACGCTTCTCCGAATGCACCTCCCCGCGCATCACCAACCAGCTCAAGATCCTCATCCAGATGAGTCTCGTGCTGGTCCAGGGCTCCAAGAAACCAGTCGTGCGCGTCGGCCGCTTCGCCGGCCAGTACGCCAAGCCGCGCTCCTCCGACTTTGAAACGGTCAACGGCATCCGCCTCCCCTCCTACCGCGGCGACCTGATCAACTCCACCGAACCCGCCCTCCAAGCCCGCATCCCCGATCCCCAGCGCATGCTCCGCGGCTACGAACGCGCCGCCCTCACTCTCAACTTCATCCGCGCTCTCGTCAAAGGCGGCTTTGCCGACCTCCACCACCCCGAATACTTCGATCTCGATTGGAGCCTCCAGTCGCCCAAAGCCGAAGAGTACCGCCGCCTCGTCCACTCCATCACCGACAGCCTCTGCTTCATGGAGAACATCCTCGGCACCTCCGCTGGAGGCAGCGACCGCATCGACTTCTTCACCTCCCATGAGGCCCTCCTGCTGCCCTACGAGCAGGCCCAAACCCGCCGCGTCCCCCACCGCCCGGGCTGGTTCAATCTCTCCACCCACTTCCCCTGGATCGGCATTCGCACCGCCTCGCCCGACGGCGCTCACGTCGAGTACATGCGCGGCATCGCCAACCCCATCGGCGTAAAGACCGGCGCCGCCCACTCTCCCGACCAGCTCCTCCGCCTCTGCGATCTCCTCAACCCCGCCAACGAAAGCGGCCGCCTCGTCTTCATCCACCGCTTCGGCGCCGACAAGATCGAAGCTCAACTCCCGCCCCTCGTCCGCGCCCTGCGCGAAAACGGCCGCAACGCCCTCTGGGTTTGCGATCCCATGCACGGCAATACCCGCACTACCGCCAGCGGCTTCAAGACCCGCGGTTTCGACGACATCGAAGCCGAACTCGGCCGCGCCTTCGACGTCCACTCCGCCTGCGGTTCCACGCTCGGCGGCATCCACATCGAACTCACCGGCGAAAACGTCACCGAATGCACCGGCGGCGCCCGCGGCCTCAGCGACGACGACCTCCACCGCGCCTACAAGTCCGAGGTCGATCCGCGTCTCAACTACGAGCAGTCTCTCGAACTCGCCCTGCTCACCGCGCGCAAGCTCTCCCGCTCCTGAACCGGCGGCCCCGCGCTCCGGTTATGATGAAGCCGTGACTGCTTCGTGGGTGCTCGCTTCGCTCCTCTGGTTCGCCCCAGGCGCATCCGCCCAAAACGCATCCATCGACACCTGCGCCCTCGCCCTCTGGGCCGCCGGCCCCAATCCCAAGCCGGATGCCCTCGACGTCGAAGTCACCGCCATCCAGGAACGCTCCTCCCGGCCCGGACGCCGCGTCTACAAAGACGTCCACTCTGAACTCTGGCTCCGCCCGCTCAAAGGCGGAGAGTTCGCCGTCGCCATTATCAATCTCTCCGATCGCCCCGTCGCTCCCGACGTCATCTGGAACGACCTCGGAATCCTGAAGGAACGCGGCGAATCGCCCCGCGTGCGGGATGTCCTCCGCCGCGAAAACCTGGGCAAGATCCACGGCGGTTTCGCCCACCGTCTCGAACCCGGCCAATGCGCACTCTTCCACGTCAAACCCTGAGCGCCCCTGCGCTCGCCCTGCTCCTCGCAGCCTGCTTCCACACCGCCGCACCCGCCCAGCAGCCCTTCCTCCCCATCTCCGTCTGGTACGGCGGCGGCCCGGCCCGCGCCCCCATGCTCGAGCCCGACCCTCTTTCGAAGAAAGAGCTTTGGCGCCAGGACGTCCGCAAGATCAAATCCCTCGGCTTCAACACGCTCCGCTGCTGGATCGACTGGGCCTCCGGAGAACCCAGACCCGGCCAGTACGACTTCGCCACTCTCGACGTCCTCCTCGCCCTCGCCGAAGAGGAAGGCCTCCGCGTCTTCGTCCAGGTCTACATGGACTCCGCTCCGCCCTGGGTCGGCCGCAAATACCCCGACTCCCTCTTCGTCTCCTCCGGCGGCCAGGCCATCCAACCCGAATCCTCCCCAGGTTATTGCCGCGACCACTCAGGCGTCCGCGCCGCCGACAACGCCTTCTACCGCGCCCTCGCCGCGCACCTCGCCCGCAGCAAAGCCTTCCTCGGCTTCGACCTCTGGAGCGAACCCCACGTCATCAACTGGGCCAACCCCACCTTCATCCCCAACCCAGAGTTCTGCTTCTGCTCCAATACCAAGGCCCGCTTCCGCGCCTGGCTCAAGAAAAAGTACGGCACCCTCGACGCCCTCAACCGCGCCTGGTACCGCCGCTTCCAAACCTGGGACGAAGTCGAGCCCAACCGCCTCTCCACCATCCTCTCCTACACCGACTACATCGACTGGAAGTCCTTCATCGCCGCCAAACTCGGCGAGGATCTCCGCGAGCGTCACGAGGCAGTCAAATCCGGCGCGCCCCAAGCCCTCTCTACCTCCCACGCCGCCGGCGTCGGCCTCTTCGCTTCGCCGCACTACTGGGAGGGCCAGTCCGACGACTGGACCATGGCCCGCCAGGTCGACTACTACGGAACCTCCTTCTACCCCAAGCACTCCGCCTTCGTCGACCGCGATCCCCTCTGGCGCGGCGCCCTGCTCGACTTCACCCGCAGCTTCGGCTTCGCCGACGGCCGCAACGGTTTCGTGATCGGAGAACTCCAATCCGGCTTCGGCACCATCGCCCTGAACGTGAGCCCCGAGGTGACCCCCCAGGACCTGCGCATCTGGGCCTGGTCCGCCCTGGCGCGCGGCGCCAAGGGCATCCACTTCTACGCCTTCTATCCCATGAGCACCGGCTACGAATCCGGCGGCTTCGGCATGATCCAGCTCGACGGCTCGCTCACCGAACGCGCCCGCGCCGCAGGCGCCGTCGCCCGCACCGTCGATGCGCACCGGCAACTCTTCCTCGACGCCCGCCCCCCGCGCGCCCAGGTCGCCGTCATCTACAACCCCCTG
>JACQZS010000128.1 GCA_016213725.1 Acidobacteriota bacterium
ATCTCCGGCTCCATCGGTTTCGACGATTGGGAGTGGGGCGTGGACCTCTTCGCCGACACGCCGCTGGTCTTCAAGCAGCTCATTTACGAAATGCGCTTCGACGAGGTGAGCGCCGCCTACGCGCTCTTCGGCCCGTTCTTCATCGGCCTGCGCGTGCCCAGCGAGAAGTTCGGCGAGTTCATGCGGGGCGAAGGACGAAGCGCCGTCGAGTAGCGTCCCAGCGCCAGGGCGTCTCCCGCCGCAGCCTGCCTTCCAGGTGCAGGAAGAATGTGTCGTCGCCCATCCACAGCGGCGCTTCCTGCTCCGAAAAGGCGCGGAACAACTCGCCCCGGCCGCTCAATCCTTGCGCGCGCAGCGCCGCAATCGTGCGCTCCGTGCGCGTCAGCCCGTCTTCCAGCCACGGATAGTCTTCGCAGTAGCGCAGCAGCGCGGCCACCAGAAAGGGCAGTTCGGCCTGCGGCTCCAGAAACGGTTCGAGCGCCCGCGGATCTTCCGAGCACACCGCCAGCCAGGCGTGCGACCCCAGTTCGAGCTGCGCGGCGCTCACAGCCTTTCTCAGGGGAAAGAACCCGGCCAGCTCTTCGGGCTGGAGCGGCCCCAGGTACGTCGCGGCCTGCACCAGCGTCAGCCGCGCCGGCCGCGTCGAGAACCAGTGCAGCAATTGCAGCAATTGGAGCTGGTCATACAGGTCGTGCTCGAACCACAGCACGGTCTCTTCAAACTCGCCGTAGCGCGCCAGCACCGCATCCCGCCGCTGGAAACTCTCCCGCATCGCCTCCGCCGTCAGCCAGCCCAGTCCGGCCAGAAACGCCGCGCGCAGCGGAGAAAGCTCTTCCAGAGACGGCAGTAGCGGACCGTCGTGCAATGCGTCGCGCCACGGCAGTACGGTATGCGCGGGCCAGAGTTGCTTCAGCATCTCGCCCGCGCAGTCGCCGTTGGTAATGTGCAACAGCAAGCGACTCGGCGCCGGCTATTCGATGACGCTGGCTTTGATGATGCCGTCGAGCTTCGGGAAGCTCTTGTCCAGGTAGGCGGCGCCCTGCATGCGGATGTGGCCCTGGTTGGGCTGCTCGCCGTAACCTGCGAAAACCTGGTCGATCACGCCCATGCCTTCCACCACTTCGCCGAAGGGAGAGAAGCCCTGCTTGTCGAGAAAGGCGTTGTTGCCGAGATTGATGAAGAGCTGGGTGGTGCGCGTGTTGGGCCCGGCGGTGGCAAAGGTGAGCCGGCCGCGGGAGTTGGTCTGCGTCACCGGGTCGTCCTTGATGCGGGCATCGTTGGCGGCAGTCACGTTGGGGTCGGCCGCCAGCCCGAACTGCACCACGAAGTTGGGCACCACGCGGAAGAACTTGGCCCCGTCGTAGAAGCCCGAGGTGACCAGGTTGTAGAACTGCTCAGCGCCCAGGGGAGCCCAGGCCTTGGTGACCTGGATGACAACATCGCCCTTGGTGGTTTCGAGTTTGACTTTGAAAGTGTCCTGCATGGGAATAATCCATTGTCTCACCTGGGAGGCTGGCGCATCTTGCAGGGATACACGGGCAGGCCGGCCAGCGACTCCTCGATGCGCTGGCAATCCGCCGCTTTCCCAGGTACTTTCACCGCCTCGGCCAGCCGCCTCAGCGCCAGGCGGGCGTCGGGCTGCGCCGGACCCAGGCTCTTCACCAGCCCTTTCTATCAACACAATCCGAGGCCGTTAAACCGCCCCTGGAATAAAATGAATCATGCTGAAAGCAAGCATCGCGGTACTCGCCGGTCTGGCCATCCTGCCCGCCGCCGCCCCAAACCCCCGCGTCGCCCTCGACACCGAACTCGGCCGCATCGTCGTTGAACTCGACCCCCAGCACGCGCCTGTCACCACGGCCAACTTCCTCAAGTACATCGATGCCCACCACTACGACGGCGGCGTCTTCCACCGCACCGTCAAGCCCGACAACCAGCCCCAAAGCCCCATCAAGATCGAAGTCGTCCAGGCCGGCGTCAATCCCGCCAGGGAAAACGCCGGCTTCCCCCGCATCCCGCTCGAGCGCACCGACAAAACCGGCCTCAAGCACCTCAACGGCACCATCTCCATGGCCCGCAGCGGCCCCGACACCGCCACCTCCGACTTCTTCATCTGCATCAACGACCAGCCCGAACTCGACTTCGGCGGCAAGCGCAACCCCGACGGCCAGGGCTTCGCCGCCTTCGGCCGCGTCACCGAAGGCCTCGACGTTGTCAGGAAGATCCAACAAGCCCCGGCGAAGGCACAGTCCCTTCAGCCGCCCGTGAAGATCATCAAGGCCCAACGCCTCGCGAAATGAAGCTCTCGCCCTTAGCCCTGTTCTTCGCCGGATTGCTCGCCACCGCCTGGCAGTTCCCTATCCTCTCCTCCCGCGAAGGACTCGGCCGCGGCATGGAGACCGTCGCCATCGCCCGCACCCTCGCGCAGGAGGGCCGCTTTGCGAACCCATTCGGCGTCGAAACCGGCGCAACGGCCCAGCAGGCGCCCCTCTACCCCGCCATTCTCGCCACCATCCTCAAGATCGCGGGCGAAGGTACAGCCGCAGGCACCGCCATTGTCCTGCTCGCCTTCCTGTTCCACGCCCTGCAATATCCGCTCCTGCCCATCCTTTCCGATCAGCTCTTCCACTCCCGCCAGCCCGGCTACTGGGCGTGCCTCTGGCTGGCTGTGATCCCCACCATGAAGATCTACCTGGCCTGGGCCGACGCCAGCCTCATCGCCCTCGCCGTCATGGCCTGGTGCGCCGCCTTCCACGGACCCGCCGCCGCGCAGCGTAGCGTGGCCGCGGGCGCCACCGCCGGCCTCGTCCTCCTCCTGCACCCTGCCGCCGGAGCGGTGCTGCTCCCGTGGTTCGTCGTCTCCATCTGGAGCAGCGGACAGCGCTGGCGGAAACTGCCGCTCTTCGCCGCCATGGCCGCGGCCGTCTGCCTCCCCTGGACCCTCCGCAATACCGCCGAACTCGGTGATTTCGTCCCCATTCGCGATAACTTCGGCCTCGAACTCCAGGTCTCCAACAACGATCTCGCCGCGCCCCAACTCCTCCGCAACCAGGCCGCCCAGCGCGCCTTCCACCCTAACGAAAATCCGTCCGAAGCCGCCCGGATGAAGAGCACCGGCGAACTCCCCTACTTCCGCGAAAAGGGCAGGGAAGCTTGGGCCTGGATCGGCGCCAACACGCCTAAGTTCCTCCAATTGACCGCCGCACGCATCAGGGAATTCTGGCTGCCGGACCCCGCTCTGAACGGCTCCACTGCTTGGTCCGCCTCTCTGCTCACTCTGCTCTCCGCGGCCGGCCTTCTCATCCGCCGCCGCTCTGCCGGCTGGAAGTACGCGCTCCCCGTTCTTCTGTTTTTCCCCTTGCCTTACTACCTCGTCCAGGCCGACATACGCTATCGCATGCCCGTTCTCTGGCTCAGCCTCCTGCCTGCGGGCATTGTTCTGGAGCACTCTGCCTGTAGAATAAAAGTGTGGCTCTTTGGCATCCGAAACTCTTTCAGAGCTTGAAGGAGTATGACTCGGGAACGTTTGTTTCCGATCTAATCGCCGGCGTTACCGTCGGTCTCGTCGCACTCCCTCTCGCCATGGCGTTCGCTATCGCGTCCGGGCTGACGCCCCAGGCAGGAATCTACTGTGCGATCGTAACGGGATTTCTGGCGTCTCTCCTCGGCGGCTCCAAGACTCAAATCAGCGGCCCCACCGGCGCCTTCGTTGTCGTCATCGCCGGCATCGTCGCCAAGTACGGCGTCGGCGGGCTCTTCATGTGCACCATGATGGCCGGCGTCATCCTCGTCGTCATGGGCCTCACCGGCATGGGCTCCGCCGTCAAGTTCATCCCCCGCCCCATCGTCATCGGTTTCACCAACGGCATCGCCCTCCTCATCGCCTCCACCCAGATCAAGGACTTCTTCGGCCTCAAAGTGGAAAACGTGCCCGGCGAATTGGTTGAGCGTATGGAAGTGCTCGTGCAGAAGGCCGATACCTTCACACCTCTGGAGTTCGCCGTCGGCCTCACCTCGCTCGCCGTCATCGTCTTCTTCACCAAGTTCGTCCCCAGGGTGCCCGGAGCCATCGTCGTCCTCTTTGGCTCCACCATCGCCGTCTCCGTCCTCAATCTAGACGTCGCCACCATCGGCACGAAGTTCGGCGGCATCCCTGCCGGACTCCCGCAATTGCATATCCCCGCCTTCCAGGGCCGCATGATCTTCAAATTGCTCAGCCCCGCCCTCACCGTCGCCATGCTCGGCGCCATCGAAAGCCTCCTCAGCGCCGTCGTCGCCGATCGCATGTCCAAGGACAAGCACAACCCCAACACCGAACTCTTCGCCCAGGGCGTCGCCAACCTCGTCTCCCCCCTATTCGGCGGACTCCCCGCCACCGGCGCCATCGCCCGCACCGCTACCAATATCCGCAGCGGCGGCAAGACCCCCATGGCCGGCATCATCCACGCCCTCACGCTCCTCATCATCCTCGTCGCCGCCGCGCCGCTGGCCAAGAATGTCCCCCTCGCCGCCCTCGCCGCCATCCTCTTCGTGGTCGCCTACAACATGGGCGAATGGTTCGAGATTCCCGAAATCCTCAAGCTCGGCAGGCGCGACGTCTCCGTCTGGGCAGTCACTTTCTTCCTCACTGTCTTCGCCGATCTCACCGTCGCCGTCGAGTTCGGCATGGTCATGGCGGCCCTCGTCTTCATCAGCCGGGTGGCTCTCACCACCACCGTCTCCCAGGTCACCAACGACTACCTC
>JACQZS010000130.1 GCA_016213725.1 Acidobacteriota bacterium
CCCAGAAAATCTACCGCCGCCACTCCGGTTACCCCGGTGGGCTCCGTGAGGATGTGGCCGGTAAGGTGCGCGCCGTCCGCCCCGTGCGCCTCGTCGAAGAGGCCATCAAGGGCATGCTGCCCAAGACCAAACTCGGCAAGCAGATGTACCGCAAGCTGAAGGTCTACGCCGGCGATAAGCACCCCCACGACGCCCAGCAGCCCACGGCCATGGCCGCGGCTGAATAACCGGAGAGTTTCTAAAGAATGGCACTGCTGCAATATCTCGGAACCGGACGGCGCAAGCGCGCCGTCGCCCGCGTCTTCCTCCGCCCCGGCACCGGCAAGGTGACCGTGAATGGCCGGAACATGGAAGAGTACTTCACCACGTATACTGCTCGCGCCCTGGTTCGCCAGCCGCTGGCCGCCACTGAGACTGCCGACAAGTTCGACATTCTTGTGAACGCCGACGGCGGTGGCCCCATTGGCCAGGCAGGGGCCGTGCGGCTCGGCATCGCCCGCGCTCTTTGCGAGTTCAATCTTGAACTCCGTGGGAAGCTGAAGGCCGAAGGGTTCCTCACTCGCGATGCCCGCGAGCACGAGCGCAAGAAGTACGGCCAGAAGGGCGCCCGCAGCCGCTTCCAGTTCTCCAAGCGTTAAAGCGCTTGGCGCGAAGCGCGCGGATACTTTTCTTTGCTTTCTTGGGCCAGCCGCCTCACTTCCGGCAAATTTCGCTTTGGGCGCCGGAAGCCTCTGGGGCGGCTGGTCTTGTGTCAACACACCGGCAAGCCCGCCGGACAACCAACCTTGTTTAAGGAGCTACTTTGCCTTCCATTTCCATGAAAGAATTGCTCGAAGCGGGCGTTCACTTCGGGCACCAGACCAAGCGCTGGAATCCGAAGATGAAAGAATACATCTTCGGCGAACGCAACGGCATTTACATCATCGACCTCCAGAAGACCCTGAAGCTGTTCAAGGACGCGATGCGCTTTGTGGGCGAGCAGGCCGCCATGGGCAAGACGATTCTCTTCGTCGGCACCAAGCGCCAGGCTCAGGAAGCCATCATGGAAGAAGCTACGCGCTGCGGCATGTTCTATGTGAACAACCGCTGGCTGGGCGGCCTTCTCACCAACTTCGTCACGGTCAAGCAGTCCATCAAGCGGCTGAAGGAACTCGACGCCATCCTCGATGAGGGTTCCGGCGAGCGCCGCACCAAGAAGGAACTGATTCAGCTCGAGCGCGAGCGCAAGAATCTTATGTCGAACCTGGCCGGCATCAAGGACATGGAAATTCTGCCGGACATGCTGTTCGTGATCGATTCCAACAAGGAAGACATCGCCGTCCGAGAGGCCCGCAAACTCGGCATCCCCGTCGTCGCCGTGGTCGACACCAACTGCGACCCCGACATGGTGGACCACCCGATTCCGGGCAACGATGACGCCCTGCGCGCCATCCGCCTCTTCGCCAACAAGATCTCCGACGCCATGGTCGAAGGCCGTTCGCTGGCCTCCGAGCAGGACTTCGCGCCCAAGGAAATCGTCACCGACGACTCCACCACCATGGAAGACATGAGCCAGTTCGCTCACTATGTCGATCCGCGCCTGGCCGAGGACGTGCTCACCGAGGGCATCACCGACATCGATCTGCCCAACGTTTCCCTGCCCAAGACCAAGGCTCCTGAAGAAGCCGAGAGCGCCAGCTAAGCTGGCGCCTCCAATTGAAGCATCTACCGCAAGAGGAAAACCATGGCTGAAATTACTGCGCAACTCGTCAAGCAGCTTCGCGACGCGACGGGCGCCGGCATGATGGAGTGCAAGAAGGCGCTCGTCGAAGCCAACGGCGATTACAGCGAGGCCCAGGTCATTCTCCGCAAGCGCGGCCTTGCCACCGCTGCCAAGAAGGCTTCCCGCTCCGCCAAGGAAGGCCTCATCGGCCTCCACATCTCTGCCGACGGCACCTCCGGCCTGCTGGCTGAAGTGAACTGCGAGACCGATTTCGTCGCCAAGACCGAAGACTTCATCGCGCTGGTCGAAGAGATCAAGCAACTGATCGTCGCCCACCGGCCCAACGACGTTGCCGGCCTGCTGGCCCTCGCCTCTACTTCCGATCCGGCGGTGAACGTGGAAGGCCTGCTCAAGGCCAAAATCGCCAAAGTCGGCGAGAATATGCAGGTGCCGCGTTTCCGGGTCCTGGCTGCCGCGGGCACGCTGGGAAGCTACACTCACCCGGGTTCCAAGCTGGTGGTTCTGGTGGACGTTACCACCAAGAATGCCTCCACCAAGGAAAAGGCCGAGTTCAAGGAACTGGTGCAGGATCTCGCCATGCAGGTGGCTGCCGCCGATCCGAAGTTCCTCCGCCGGGAAGACGTCACCGCTGATTTCATCGCCAACGAGAAAGAGATTCAGCGGGCCCGTGCCCTGGCCGAAGGCAAGCCCGAGAAGATCGTCGACAAGGTTGTGGAAGGCCGCATGTCGAAGTTCTACGAAGAGGTCTGCCTGCTCGACCAGCCGTTCATCAAGGAAAACAGCGTCACCATCACGCAGTTGCTGGCTGACAAGAGCAAGCAACTGGGCGACGAGATCGGCGTGGCCGGCTACGTCCGCTTCAAAGTGGGCGAGACCGCCACAGCTGAAGAGCCCGCGGCCGAGTAGTCCAGTCCCCTGCTGGCCGAATCGCTGTTCGAGTTGAGGAGTCCTGCATGGCGGCGCGTTACAAACGCATCCTTCTGAAGCTGAGCGGCGAGGTGCTCGCCGGCGATGCCAAGTTCGGCATCGATGGCGAATGCATCAAGGCCCTGGCCGCGGAGGTGGCGGAAGTTGCCGCCCTGGGCGTCCAACTCGGTCTCGTCATCGGGGGAGGAAACTTCTTCCGGGGCGTAGCGGCCGCCGCCCGGCAAATGGACCGCGTCTCCGCAGACTCGATGGGGATGCTGGCCACCGTCATCAATTGCATTGCGATGCAGGACGCCCTGGAAAAGCAGGGCGTCCCTACTCGCGTCATGACGGCCATCCACATGAATCAGGTGGCCGAACCCTACATCCGCCGCCGCGCCATCCGCCACCTGGACAAGGGGCGCGTGGTTCTTTTCGGAGGTGGTACCTCCAATCCCTTCTTCTCCACGGATTCGGCCGGCAGCCTGCGTGCCCTGGAGATCGGCGCCGAAGTACTGGCCAAAGCCACAGGCGTCGATGGCGTGTACGATAAGGATCCCCGCAAGCACGCCGACGCCGCCAAGTACGACCGCGTCAGCTACGACGAAGTACTGGCGCGCAACCTTGCGGTGATGGACGCCTCGGCAGTTGCCATGTGCCGCGACAACCAATTGCCGATTGTGGTCTTCAACCTGACCACGCGCGGCAATATAATGCGAATGTCGATGGGAGAAACCGTCGGCACCATCATTGGAAACGCTCTATGAAACCAGGACAACAACCTTCAGCGCCCAGCGGCCAGTTCCAGAACGTGAAAGACGTCGAGAACGCCGCCAAGACCCGCATGGAAAAGGCCGTGGCCGATCTGCAGCACGAAATGGCCACAATCCGAACGGGCCGGGCCTCGATCAACCTGTTCGACGGCATCACGGTGGAGGCCTACGGCTCTCCGATGCCCATCAATCACGTCGCCACACTGCACGTGCCCGAACCGAGCCTGATCACAATCCAGCCTTATGACGTCTCCCAGATCGGCGCCATTGAGAAGGCCATCCGCTCTTCTGATCTGGGTTTGAACCCGTCCAACGACGGCAAGTTGATCCGCGTGCCGATCCCCACGCTCACCGAAGAGCGCCGGAAGGATCTGGTCAAGCACCTCCACCAGGTCGCCGAAGACCACAAAGTGGCAGTGCGCAACATCCGCCGCGATTCCAACGATTCCATCAAGAAGCTGCTCAAAGACAAACTGATCAGCGAGGATGACGACCGCCGCGGCCACGACGAAGTCCAGAAGATGACCGACGCCTACATCGTCAAGCTAGACCAGTTGGCCAAGGCCAAGGAGAAGGACATCCTCGAAGTAAAGTAGGCATCCGCCAGCCTGATCGATTGCAGACACGGCGCGGCAGCCCCGGAATGATAAACTCTCATTCCATGGGTCGTATCGCGCCGTTTCTATTTCTAGCTTTGCTCTGTTCCGCGCAGGAGGGTGAGCGCATGCCGAGGGCGAACTATGATCAAGCCCGTCCACTGGTTGTTTCCAAGTATGGAATAGTGGCGGCGTCGAACTATCTGGCCTCCGCCGCGGGTGTGCGAATTCTCGAGCAGGGCGGTAACGCTATCGATGCCGCAATCGCCGCTAATGCCATGACCGGTCTCACGCAGCCCTTTGTCAACGGCATGGGCGGCGATCTCTTCGCGATCGTCTATGAAGCCAAGACCGGCAAGCTCTACGGCCTCAATTCCAGCGGTTGGACGCCCAAGGCGCTCACCATCGAGTGGCTGAAGAGCAAGGGCGTGGAGAAGATGCCCGACTATGGTGTGCATGCCATCACCGTGCCCGGGTGCGTGGCCGGTTGGGATGCGTTGCGCAAGCGCTTCGGAACCAAGTCCTTCAGCGAATTGCTCGCGCCGGCCATCTACTACGCCGAAGAGGGCTTCGCGCTCTCTCTGGTGAGTGCGCGGTCCATCGTCCAGAAGCGCTACTTCGACACGCCGGGCTACCGCGAGACCTACATGACAGCGGGAGATCGTCCCCAGCCGGGCGACCTGTTCAAGAACCCAGCGCTCGCCCGGTCGCTGAAACTCGTTGCCGAGAAGGGCCGTGACGGCTACTACAAGGGTGACCTGGCCAATCGCATGGTGAAGTTCCTCAACGAACAAGGCGGCGCCCACTCGCTGGAAGATTTCGCCGATTTCGAGCCCGAGTGGGTGGAACCGATCTCCACTACCTACCGCGGTTGGACCGTCTACGAGTTGCCGCCCAACGGCCAGGGCATCGCAGCCCTCTCCATGCTCAACATCATGGAGAACTTCGACCTGAAGAAGATGGGCCATAACTCCCCCGACGCTCTGCACACGCTGATCGAGGCCAAGAAGCTGGCCTACGCCGACATGGCGAAGTACGTTGGCGATCCCCGGTTTACGCCCGTGCCCGTGAAGGAGATGCTCTCGAAGGAACTCGCGGCCAAACGCGCCGCTCTGATCAAACCCGATACCGCGGCATGCGGAGTTCTACCTTCCGAACTGAGCGAAAAACTCAACGCCAGCGGCAAGTCCACCATTTACCTCTCGACTATCGACAGAGAGGGCAACATCGTTTCGTTCATTCAGTCCAACTACGCCGGCTTCGGGACGGGCATGGTGGCGCCGGGAGCGGGTTTCACTTTCCACAACCGCGGCGCCGGCTTCGACCTCACGCCGGGCAAGCCGAACTCGCTCCTGGGTCACAAGCGCCCGTTGCACACCATCATTCCCGCCTTCATGGAGAAGGGAGACATGAAGATTGGCTTCGGCATCATGGGCGGCTGGAACCAGTCGCAGGCCCATGCGCAGTTCGTCTCCAACTTCGTCGACCACGGCATGAACCTCCAGCAGGCATTTGAAGCCGCCCGTTTCACCAAAGGCACTTTCGAGGGCTGCGACGTACAGATGGAAACCAGGGTGCCCGAGGCCGTACGCACTGAGCTATCCAAACGCGGCCACAAGGTCCAACCAGCCGGATCCTATTCCACGTCGATGGGCTTCGGCAGCGCTGTGATGCGTGATACGAAACGCCAGGTGAACTTCTCAGGAACAGATCCTCGCGTTGATGGTGCAGCGATTCCAGAGCAGCCGCAGTACCCAGTCCGGAGGTGAGTCACAATGGACCTTCCGCGGAAAAGCGGGATCCTTCTTCACCCCACTTCCCTTGCCGGAGGCCACGGGGTAGGTGATCTAGGGCCAGAGGCGTCTCGGTTTGTGGAGTTCCTGTCTGCGGCCAAGCAGGGCCTCTGGCAGGTGCTTCCCCTGGGACCCACCGGTTTCGGAGACTCCCCCTATCAGTGTTTCTCGGCGTTTGCCGGGAACCCCATGTTGATTTCGCTGGAACGACTGGCAGAGGAAGGTTGGGTCGATCAGGAGTGGCTGTCGCGGGGAGCTTTTCCGGACGGGTTCGCGCGCTATGAGGCAGTGCAGTCCTTCAAGGTGCCGCTCATCCGGGAAGCAGCTGCGCGATTTGAAGCCACATCCTCCACCTCGGAGCGCATGCCCTTCGAGCAGTTTTGCGAAAAGAACAAGCTCTGGCTCGACGACTTCGCGCTCTTTATGGCCGCCAAGCGCCTGCACGGCATGCTGCCGTGGAGCGAGTGGGATCCAGCGCTACGTGACCGCAAACCAGAGGCCTTAGCGCGCTTGCGGGGGCAGGAGGCGCATGCGATATTCGCGGTGAAATTCGCGCAGTGGACCTTCTTCCGCCAATGGGCGCGTCTGCGGGCAGAGTGCAAGGCCCGCGGCGTCCTCATCATGGGCGACATGCCAATCTACGCCGCTTGGGACAGTTCCGATGTCTGGGTGGGACGGGAATACTGGGAATTGGATCCTCAGGGCCGTGTGAAACTACAGGCCGGAGTCCCGCCGGACTACTTCAGCCAGACGGGGCAGCTCTGGGGCCACCCCGTGTATCGCTGGGATGCAATGGAGCGGAGTGGATTCCAGTGGTGGATTGAGCGCTTCAAGGCGTCGTCCGAACTATTCGACCTGGTCCGGCTTGACCACTTCCGCGGCTTCCAGGCCTATTGGGCCGTGCCCGGCGGGCACGACACAGCCCAGTTTGGGGAGTGGCGGGAAGGTCCGGGCCTGCGCCTCTTCCAGCGGCTGGAGGACGTTCTGGGGCCATTGCCGGTGGTTGCAGAGAACCTGGGAGTGATCACTCCGGAGGTTGACGCCATTCGCCGCAAGTTCGGATATCCGGGCATGGCTGTCCTGCAGTTCGCCTTCAGCAAGGATCCACAAGCCAAGGACTTCAGGCCGCACAACTATCTTCCCGGCTCGGTAGCCTATACCGGAACTCACGACAACGATACGACTCTTGGCTGGTGGCATTCAGACGGCATGTCAGATTCAACGCGCTCGCCGGAGGACCTGGAATTGGAGCGCAGTTTGGCCCTCACGTACTTGGGGCTGGACGGCGGTGAGGGGATTCACTGGCACTTCATCCGAACCGTGATGGCTTCCGTCGCCAGGCTGGCGGTGGTGCCGGCCCAGGACTTGCTGGGGCTAGGAACTGAGGCCCGGATGAACCTGCCATCCAAGCTGGGAGGCAACTGGGTGTGGAGGCTGAAGCGAGGGCAGCTCACTCCGGAGTTGGCCGCTCGAATGGCGCGGATGGTGGAGTTGTACGACCGGGTCTGACTACCTCAGGGCGGCGCTCCGCAGGTGGTTCGGGGCAAGCTGGCAGTGCAGAGAAGGCCGTGCTCTTCCGGGTGGCCCGCAACCATGGAAAGCGTCATAATCGAGCCATGCTTCTTGCGTCCCGGCGTGACTTTGTAGGACTGCTGGCCAATGGCTGGGCGGGGAGGCAGAGCGCGGAGGGCCGCTGGGTGTCCATGTTCGATGGAAGCAGCCTTCAGGGTTGGAAGGAGACCCCCTACATCGGGCGCGGCGCAGTCACGGCGGGGGGCGGCGCACTGACGTTGAACGCAGGCAGGACAACGGGCGTGACCTGGGCCGGCGAATTCCCGCGCAGCGGCTACGAGATCCAGTTTGAGGCGTCGCGCCTTGAAGGGAAGGATATCTTTGCGGGTATCACCTTTCCGGTAGGAAGCGCCTATTGCTCATGGATCAGTGGAGGGTGGGATGGAGAAACGGTGGGCCTTTCCAACCTGGAAGGCAACGATGCTTCTGAGAACGACACTTCGACGCTCCGCAGTTTTGAAAAGGGCCGCTGGTACGCCTTCCGGCTGGCGGTGACGGAGGAGCATGTGCGCGGCTGGATCGACGGCGGGTTGATCATCGACGTGGATCCAAGGGTTCGCGAGTTTAGCCTCCCTTTCGGCGAAGCCGATTTGGCGGCTCCCCTGGGCTTCTGGTCATACCGGACGAAGGCCGGTTTGAGGAAAATTTCGTGGCGGGGGTCCGGGAGATAGGCAAGACCCCCTATCCGGATATATAATCGCGGCAGTTGCGGCTGGGTGTGCCGCGGAAGGAGTGATATGAATAGACGCTACTTTTTAATGAGTTCAGCGGCTGCCACAGCGAGCGCGAGAGTCCGGTTGCAGAGCCCGAACGACACCGTTCGTGTTGCGGTGGTCGGGTGCGGCGGCCGCGGCAACAGCCACATGGGCGCCTGGACGTCGATGCAGAATGTGGAGCTGGCGGCGCTGGTGGATGTTGACGATTCGCATTCAGAGCGCTTCATCGGCGCCTTGCAGCGGCGTGAAAAGAAACCTGTGCCGACTTTCCGGGACATCCGTAAAGTCCTCGAAGACAAGAACGTGGACGCCGTTTCCATCGCCACGCCGAACCATTGGCATACATTGCAGACCATCTGGGCCTGCCAGGCCGGCAAGGACGTATACGTAGAAAAGCCTTGCTCGCACAACGTGTTTGAGTCGCGGCAGATTGTGGCGGCGGCACGCAAGTATAACCGCATGGTTCAGATGGGCAGCCAGAGCCGGTCTTCCGCGGCGCTGCAGGAAGCAGTGCAGAAGCTGAAGAGTGGTGAATTCGGTGATGTCTACATGGCCCGCGCGTTGTGCTTCAAGGCCCGCAACACCATCGGCAAGACGCCGGTAGAGCCGGTTCCGCCCGGCGTGGATTATGACATGTGGACCGGCCCCGCGCCGCTGCGCCCGTTCACCAAGAACCGCTTCCATTACAACTGGCACTGGTTCTGGGACACCGGCAACGGCGATCTCGGCAATCAGGGCATCCACGAAGTGGACATCGCCCGCTGGGGCATGGGCGTCACCCATCCCACGAAAGTGAACGCCATGGGCGGCAAGTTCATGTTCGACGATGACCAGGAGACCCCGAATACCATCACGGCTTCGCTCGAGTTCATGGTCAACGGCAAGCCGAAAATGATGGTGTTCGACACCCGGCACTGGTACAGCAACCACGAAGCCGGCATCGGCGGCGAGCGCGCCGGCAACACCATTGGCAATACCTTCTTCGGTTCCAATGGATATCTGGCGATTGACGGCTACAACAAGTACCAGAGCTGGATGGGCCGCGAAGGCAAGCCTGGCCCAACCAATACTTCCCGCGACAGCCACTTTGAAAACTTCATCTCGGCTGTGCGCAGCCGGAAGCGGCAGGACCTCAACGCCGAGATCGATGAAGGCGCAATCTCTTGCGTGCTGATGAACCTGTCCAATGTAGCCTACCGCGTGTGACGCACGCTCCACTGGGAAGAAAAGACCTGGACGGTGAAAGGCGATGCCGAGGCCACC
>JACQZS010000016.1 GCA_016213725.1 Acidobacteriota bacterium
CCCCGGATGCGGACCTCTCCCAGCGTGTTCCGCAACAGTTCGGCCTTACCTGCGGCGTGCAGGCCGCCGTTCTGGCGCAACTCCTGGCTGAAGCCGATCTCGCCGGGAGCGTAGGTGACGTCGAAGAGAATCGGATGATGTTCGAGTTCGGTGAGTGCAAAGATCACGGGCGGCTCCCTCACTCTCTATGATAACCGCGGCCTACTCGCCTGGCTTCGGCAGGAACGGCCGGATGGTCAAATCGTACAGTCCCGCGCCCACCAGTCCGCCGGCCAGCGGCCCGGCGATGGGAATCCACCAGATGCCCGTCCCGTCGGTCAGGCCGTTGTTCCGGTAGCCGGCCAGCACGGTGAACAGGCGCGGCCCGAAGTCGCGCGCCGGGTTGATGGCATAGCCGTGCAGTTTGCCGAAGCTGATCCCAATGGCCAGAACCACCAGGCCCACCAGGAAGGGTACAGCCGAGGCCGGCACCTTGAAGTTCCGTTCATCGGTGAGAGCAAAGACCAGGAACAGCAGCAGCGCCGTGCCGATCACCTGATCGAAGAAGCCGGCCGAGAGCGCGTCTGGGAAAGCCGGGAAGGTGGTGAACATTCCGGCGGTCTTTTCCAGTTGCGGGTCGAAACCGTGAATGGCCTCCCGGTAGTTGAAGAAGACCAACGCCACGCCGGCGAAGGCGCCGGCGATCTGGGCCAGGCAATAGGGTACGACTTTGCCCCACGCAAAGCCGCGGAATACCGCCACGGCCAAGGTCACCGCCGGGTTGAGGTGCGCTCCGCTGATGCGGATGGTGCAGAAGGCGGCAAACGCCACGCCCAGCGCCCAGCCCAGCGTGATGTTCGTGTATCCCCCGTTCACCACCTCCCCAGGCGCCCCCGTGCCGAATAAGGAAACCATGGCGCACACGCCGCTGCCGAACACTAAGATCAGCATGGTGCCGATGAACTCGGCCGCCAGTTCTGCCCAAATGGAAAAGCGCATGGGCTAGAGCATACTACGGCAGAGCCTGCAGCAGCCACTTCAGCATCTCTACCTGCTTCTCCAGCTTGCCGTGCGACACCTCGAGATTCACGTAGCGGATGCCGCGCCGGGCGCACAGCCGCGACAGCGATCCGTCGTCCTCCCCGCCCGCCTCGCTCTGCAGCACCACGTTGTACGGGCCCGCCGCGATGATCTCGTAATCGCTTCTCGCCGTTGCCAGGAAGAACTCGTGCGGTTCCGCCTTGCGGGGCAGGGAAACGGCCTGCGAAATCGGCCTCTCCGTCTCCACCGAATACCCTGGACCGTTGTTGTGCAGCGCTACCATCAGCCCCCCTGCCGGCGGCAATATCGTCTCCAGCGCCTTAGGCCGCTCCCGGTCCAGCCAGTCCAGGGCTTTCTTCAACTCTGCCCCGCTCCATGCCGGATTGTTCGCCCGGTAGCTCTTTTCCGCCCCAGGCCGCGACCACAACCGGTTCGGATCGATCCGCCCTCCGGCCACTTCCACCAGGCGTGTCTTCGAGGTAACTGACCAACCCTCGCCGGCTTGGCTGTCCATAGTCCGCAGCAGCGCTTCGTGCGCCGTCTCCTCATTTCCATGAATGCGCAGAAAGCGGCGCGTGGACGACTCACGCCGGAGGTGCCGGAACTCAATTCCAGCTAAAAGCACCACCTCGGAGTTGTGCTGTAACGCGGAAAGACCGCCCAACATCATCACCCGGCGGCTTAACCCTTTTGATTTCAAACTTGCAGGGGGCATCACCTATGAGGATAATAGGGGCGGAGGTAACTCTCAAATGTCCCTCGAAGCCACGCTGCCCGGACTGGACCCCGCCATGGAGAAAGAATTCAATCCCTGGCTGGCCGCCGAGGCCCGCTTCAACGAGGCCGCCACGTTGCTCGGCCTGGATGACGGATTCCAGAAAGTCCTGAAATCTCCTGCCATGGAGGTGACCGTTCACATTCCGGTGGAACTGGAAGACGGACGCCTGGAAGTCTTTACCGGATATCGCGTGCAGCATTCCATTGCGCGCGGTCCGGCGAAAGGAGGAATCCGTTTTGCTCCGGACGTGACTTTGGATGAAGTCCGCGCGCTGGCATCGTGGATGACCTGGAAGTGCGCCGTCGTCAACATTCCATTCGGCGGCGGAAAGGGCGGCGTGATCTGCGATCCCACGCTGCTCAGCAAGAACGAACTTGAACGCATCACGCGGCGCTACACGGCCGCCCTGATGGACGTGATCGGACCGGAGCGCGACGTGCCCGCTCCGGACATGAATACCAATGAACAGACGATGGCCTGGATCATGGACACCTACTCCATGCACAAGCGCTCCACGGTGACCGCGGTCGTCACCGGCAAGCCGCTGAACCTCGGTGGTTCGCGCGGCCGCGTGGAAGCGACCGGCCGCGGCTGCCTGTTCGTCACGCTGCAGGCCCTGAAGAAGTTCGGACTCGAACCTTCCGAGACGAAGATTGTCGTCCAGGGCTTCGGCAATGTCGGCGGCAAGGCCGCCAAACTCATGCACCAGGCCGGCATGAAGATCATCGCCGTGGTCGAGTGGGACGGAGCTGTCTACAATCCCAAGGGCATTGACCCTGAAGCTCTGCAGAAGCACCGCCAGGAGACCGGTTCCATCACCGGCTACGCCGAGGCCGAAGACATGGACCGTTTCGAAGCCATGTTCCTCCCCTGTGACGTTCTGGTGCCGGCCGCCAAGGAGAATGTGATCCACTCCAAAAACGCCGCCAAAATCCAGGCCAAGATTATCTGCGAAGGCGCCAACGGCCCCACGACGGCCGAGGCCGACCAGATCCTGGACGAGAAGCGTATCTTCGTCATCCCCGACATCCTCGCCAACGCCGGCGGCGTCACCGTCTCCTACTTCGAGTGGGTGCAGGACCGCATGGGCTACTTCTGGAACGAAGAGATGGTCAACTCGCGCCTGGAAGAGATCATGGTGAACTCATTCCAGGACGTGGTGGCCTATGGCGAGCGCCACAAAGTGCACAATCGCTCGGCGGCTTACATGGTGGCTCTGGACCGCGTGGCTTTTGCCATTAAGCTCCGGGGCATCTACGCTTAATAAGTGGCCGTTGAAGCTTCCACGCCGCTGATGCGGCAATACCAGGCGGCAAAGCAGCAGGCGCCCCACGCGCTGCTCCTTTTCCGCCTCGGTGATTTCTACGAACTTTTCTTCGAAGACGCCGTGGTGGCGGCGCGCGAACTGGAGATCACCCTCACCTCCCGAAACAAGGAAAAGGGTGAGCCCGTCCCCATGTGCGGCGTCCCCGCCCATTCCATCGAGGGCTACATCGCCCGCCTCATCCAGAAGGGTTTCCGTGTCGCCATCTGCGATCAGATGGAGGACCCCAGCAAAACCAAGAAGATCGTCCGCCGCGAGATCACCCGCATCGTCACCCCCGGCACCGTCACAGAAGCCGGCCTGCTGCGCTCCCACGAAAACAACTACCTCGCCGCCGCCTTCCAGAAGGGTGACCGCGCCGGCCTCGCCTACGTCGATATTTCCACCGGCGAATTCCGTGCCACGGAACTGGAGCGCACTGAGCTGGCTGCGGCCCTGGAGCAACTCAACGTGCGGGAACTCCTCGTGGCCGCCGGCAGCAACGATGCCCCCACCGGCCGCTGGCTCCCCACCCCCGTCGAAGCCTGGACCTTCTCCGCCGATCACGCCGAACAGATCCTCAAGGACCACTTCCACCTCCTCGCCCTCGACGGCTGCGGCCTTCACGACCGCCGCCTTGCCGTCTCCGCCGCGGGCGCCATCCTCAGCTATCTCCGCGAAACCCAGAAATCCGCCCTCGATCACCTCGACCGGCCGGCCTACTTCGACCGCGCCGGCGCCATGCTGCTCGACGCCGTCACCGTCCGCAACCTCGAACTCGTCGAGCCCATGTTCTCCGCCGACCTCGACGGCCGCCGCGACTCCACACTCCTCTCCGTCATCGATCTCACCGAAACCGGCATGGGCGGGCGCCTCCTGCGCCGCCGGCTACTGCGCCCCGCGCTCGAACGCGCTGAAGTCGAAGCCCGCCTCGATGCCGTCGAATGGCTCCGCTCGGCCACCATCGAGCGCGCCCGCATTCGCGAGGTGCTCGCCTCCATGCTGGACATCGAGCGTCTGCTCTCGCGCATCACGGTCGGCACAGCCAATCCCCGCGATGTCGCCGGCCTGGGCCGTACCCTCGCCAGAATTCCGGCGCTCCGGTCACTCCTTGAGCCGGCCACCCCTGCCCGCCTGTGCGAAGTCACCGCGGCGCTCGACGACGTGGCCGAAATGCGCGATCTGATCCTGAACGCCATCGCCGACGAGCCTCCCGTCAACTTCAACGACGGAGGCGTCATCCGCGCCGGTTATCACCCGGACCTCGACGAATACCGCCACCTCGCCCGCAACTCCCGCCAGATCATCGCCGCCATCGAGCAGCGCGAACGCGAGCGCACCGGCATCGCCTCTCTCAAGGTACGCTTCAACAACGTCTTCGGCTTCTACATCGAAATCTCGAAGGCCAACCTCCATCTCGCTCCCGCCGACTACGAACGCAAGCAAACCCTCGTCAACGCGGAGCGCTTCACCACGCCCGAGCTCAAGGAACTCGAAGCCAAGGTCCTCGATGCCGAGGACAAAGCCCTCGAGCTGGAGCGCGCCATTTTCGCCGAGGTCCGCACGGCCGCCGCCTCGGCCGCCGGCCGCCTGCGGCTCACCGCCGCCGCCGTCGCCGAGGCCGATCTCTACGCCGCCCTCGCTCAGGCCGCCGCCAGCCGCGACTACATCCGCCCCCTCTTCTCCGACAACGGCGAGATGAAACTCGTCGCCGGCCGCCACCCCGTCATCGAAAAGCTGACGGAAGCCGAGGCCCAGCGCTTCATCGCCAACGATCTGTATCTGGATCGCGGCGGCAACCGTATCGCCCTCATCACCGGCCCGAACATGGGCGGCAAGTCCACCTATCTCCGGCAGGCCGCGCTCATCGCCATCATGGCCCAGATGGGCTCGTTCGTCCTGGCGCGCGAGGCCGTTCTTCCGCTGGTCGATCGAGTCTTCACCCGCATCGGCGCCTCGGACAACCTGGCGCGCGGCCGGTCCACTTTCATGGTGGAAATGACAGAAACGGCCGTCATCCTGAACACCGCGACGAAGAACAGCCTGATTGTCCTCGACGAGATCGGCCGCGGCACCGCAACCTACGACGGCCTTGCGCTGGCCTGGGCCGTCATCGAGCACATCCACGACCGCATCGGCGCATACACCCTCTTCGCCACCCACTACCACGAACTCACCGAACTGGCCGGCAAGCTCGAAGGCATCCGCAATCTCCATGTCTCCGTGAAAGAGGCCGGCGACCAGGTGATCTTCCTGCGCAAAGTCGAGCCCGGCGCCGCCGACAAGAGCTATGGCATCGAGGTGGCCCGGCTCGCCGCCCTCCCCATGCCCGTCATCGAGCGCGCCCGCGACATCCTGGCGCTCCACGAAACCAAGGAGCACACTGTCAGTGAGGAGTTGGAAGGACCCAAGCGCAAGAGTAAGGCTGAGCCCACCTTCCAGATTCAGCTCTTCGAGCCTGTCGGCTACCAGATCGCCGGCCGCATCCGCGACCTGGACATCGACAACCTGAAACCGATCGAAGCCCTGCAGTTGCTCAGTGAACTGAAAGAGGAGTTGAACAGGCAATGAAGAAGGTAATCGCCGGCGGCATCATGTCGGGCACGTCGCTGGACGGCGTGGACGCGGTCCTGGTCGAGATCAGCTCCGCAGGCTTGCGTACGCTGGCGTTTCACTCTGCGCCGTATCCGCCCGAGGTGCGCGCGGCGCTGCTGGGCGTCTCGAATTGCCCTACCCACACCCGCGAAATTTCCAGGCTCAACTTCCTTCTGCCGGAACTCTACGCCGCGGCCTTCAAGCAGGCCTGCCGCAAAGCCAAGGTGGATGCCGGCGAAGTGGTGGTGCTGGGCTGCCACGGTCAAACCATCTATCACGAGGGAGAACCCGCTCCGGTGTTGGGCCACAAGATCGCTTCCACGCTCCAAATTGGCGACGGCAGCGTGCTGGCTGCCCGCACGGGCGTTCCCGTCGTCTCTGATTTCCGCCCCGCCGACATCGCCGCTGGCGGCAAGGGCGCTCCGCTGGTGCCCTACGTCGATTACCTCCTCTTCCGGGGCGAGAACGAATCGCGCGTCGCGCTCAACATTGGCGGCATCGCCAACATCACCTGGATCCCCGCCGCTGCGCCGCCGGAAAAGGTGATCGCCTTCGATACAGGCCCCGGCAACATGGTGGTCGATCAACTCATCACCCACTACTCCAACGGCGAGTCCACCTACGATGCCGCCGGCGCCATGGCC
The DNA here is from genome assembly GCA_016213725.1 of Acidobacteriota bacterium. Classification (GTDB taxonomy): domain Bacteria; phylum Acidobacteriota; class Terriglobia; order Bryobacterales; family Bryobacteraceae; genus Paludibaculum. Next base: position 6,341 of record JACQZS010000016.1, read on the forward strand.
GCCGAGGGAATGGTGCATCCGGAAATCGTAGTCGAACTGCTCACCGATCAATTCTTCCGCCGAAAGCCGCCGAAGACCGCCGGACGGGAACAGTACGGCCGCGAATTCGTTGCCGCTCTCCTGGCGCGCAATCTCTCGCCCGCCGACACCGTCGCCACCGCCACCTATTTCACCGCCGCCGCCATCGCCGAGGGCATCACACGCTTTGCCGGAGGGGAAGACAATCCGCCCGCCCAGGTGATTGTCTCCGGCGGCGGAGTGCACAACAAGACGCTGCTCCGGTTCCTGCGCGCCGAACTGCCCGAATCCGAGGTGCTGCGCAGCGAAGTGGTGGGGATCGACGCCGACGCCAAGGAGGCTATCGCCTTCGCCGTCCTGGCGCACGAAACCTGGCACGGCCGGAGTTCCAACCTGCCCGGGGCCACCGGCGCCAAACGGCCTGCCGTCCTTGGCAAACTCTGTCAACCATAGCCGCCTTTCTCGCGGTAAGATCAGGGCAATCCGGAGTTTCAATCATGCCGACCCGACGTACCTTTCTTCAATCCACCGCCGCACTCCCCATTGCCGCCGCTACCGCCCCGGCCGCAGCGGGGAAACATCCGTTACCCTTCAATCCGCGCACGCACCAGGCGATGCCTACTCAGAACCTGGGAAGGACCGGATATCGAGTCGGGATTCTCTCGCTGGGCGGTCAAGCCACGCTCGAGATTCCCGGTAAGGAAGCCGAGTCGGAAGCCATCATCCACCGCGCGCTCGATCTGGGCGTCAACTACATCGACTCCGCCGCCGGCTACGGCAACGGCACCAGCGAAAAGCACATCGGCCTGGTCATGAAGAGCCGCCGCAAAGAGGCCTTCATCACTTCCAAGACGGCGGACCGTACCTACGACGGCTCCATGCGCCTGCTCGAACGCACGCTCAAGAGCATGAACACGGATCATCTCGACCTGTGGCAGATCCACAATCTGCAGCGCCAGGACGAGTTCGATCAGATCTTCGCCCCCAATGGCGCCATCAAGGCCCTACTTCAGGCCAGAGAACAGGGGATGGCCACGTTTCTGGGAGTGACCGGGCACTATGAGCCCAATATCCTGATCGCCGCCCTCCAGAAGTTCCCCTTCGACACCATCCTCATGGCCGTCAACGCCGCGGACCGTCACTACCTCAGCTTCATTGAGCACTTGCTGCCTCTCGCCCAGCAGATGAAGCTCGGCATCATCGGCATGAAGGTGGCCACCCGCGGCCGTGTGCTCTCCACCTGGACTCCGCCGCCTGCGGAGCAGCAGCCCGAACGGATGCGCACGCCCCGCCCCGGTACGCTCACCATCCAGGAAGCCCTTTCCTACAACCTCTCCCTGCCTGTGAGCACTACGATCATCGGTGTGGATAGCGTTGCCCAGATCGAACAGAACGTAGCGCTCGCCTCCGGCTTCACGCCTCTCAGCGAGGCTCAGATGAGGGACCTGGAAAAGCGCACTCTGCCCATTGTCCGCCAGGCACTCTACTTCCGCCGTTGGGACCTCGGCGCCTGATGGGAATCACCAGCCGTAGAAGTTTCCTCCAGGGGGCGCTGGCCTTGGCTGAGCCCGCTCCGCCCGATCCGTCACATCGCCTCTGGTACGCCCAGCCGGCGCCGGATTGGAATGAAGCCCTGCCGATCGGCAACGGCCGTCTGGGCGCCATGGTCTTCGGCGGCATGGAAGAAGAGCACCTCCAGTTCAACGACGACACGCTCGTCTCCAGCGCGCCCGGCGTGGATGACCTGCCCCTGGACGTCACGCAGAAATTCGATCAGGTGGTGACGCTACTGCGGGCCGGACAATATGCCGAGGCGTCCGCCATCATGTCCGCGAACTGGACCGGGCGGTCCTGGCCCTGCTACCAGCCATTCGGAGATCTCGCCATCTCCTTTCGCCATCCGGAGAAGGTCAGCGAGTATACACGCGAACTCGACTTGGATGGCGCCCTTTCCATCGTGCGCTACAAGTGCGGGATCGTGCCCTTCCAGCGCGAATGCTTTGCCTCGCAGCCGCACCAGTTGATCGTCCTGCGCCTGCTGGCCGGGCGCTTTGGCGCCCTCAACTTTCGCGCCGGACTCTCCAGCGTGCATCCCACTGCCGCCGTGGAGGCGATGCCGCGCGGCCTCAGGATGCGCGGCCAGGCCCCCGGCCTCGCTCTGCGCCGAACTCTCGAGTGGGTGGAGCAGCGCAAGGAGCAGTGGAAGTATCCGGAGATCTGGAATTCCGACGGCTCGCGGCGGCCGGTGGCCAAGCCCGTTCTGTACGGCGCCGAAGTCGGTGGCCGTGGCACCCGTTTTGAGGCCCGCCTGGCCCTGCACTCCACCAACGGCGACGTCCGCGTGGAGAAGGATGCGCTGGTGGTGGAAAGCGCATCGGAAGCCATCCTGCTTCTCGGCACCTCCACCAGCCACAAGCCACAGGATCTGGACAGCCTGCTGCGAAAGGCCTCCGAAACCACCTACTTCAATCTGCATGCCCGGCACGGGGAAGACCACCGGAAGCTGTACCGCCGCTGCACACTCGCGCTCGGCCAGCCCTCGCCGCAGTCCCAATTGCCCACCGATCAACGCATTGAGAAGTTCGGCACCGGGCAGGATGCGGCCCTCGCGTCGCTCTACTTCCATTTCGCGCGCTACCTCGCCATCTCCGGGTCCCGGCCTGGCACGGAGCCGCTCAATTTGCAGGGCATTTGGAACTCGCAGGTGATTCCGCCCTGGGCCAGCAGCTACACCATCAACATCAACGCCCAGATGAACTACTGGCCCGTTGAAACGGCCAATCTCAGCGAGTGCGCTGAGCCGCTGCTGCGCATGGTGAAGGAGCTTTCGGATCGCGGCCGGGAAGTGGCCACCAACATGTACAAGCGGCGCGGCTGGGTGGCCCATCACAACACCACGCTCTGGCGCGGAGCCCAGCCCGTGGACAATGACGCCATGCCGTCCTTCTGGCCCATGGGCGGCGCCTGGCTCTGCCAGCACCTCTGGGAGCACTACGCCTTTACGCAGGACAAGGCCTTCCTGGCCGAGGCCTATCCCGTGATGAAGGGCGCGGCCGAGTTTCTCTGTGATTGGCTGATCGACGATGGCAAAGGACACCTGGTCACCGCCGCCGGCAACTCGCCCGAGAACCGCTTCGTCTACCTCGATGCGCAGGGTCAGAAGCGTACCGCCGGGGTCTGCATGGGGCCCACCATGGATCTCGCCATCACCCGCGATCTATTCCGCAACTGCCTGGAAGCGGCTCAGATTCTCGGTTACAACGACCCGCAACTCGCCGAAATGCGCGAGAAAATGGCCAAGCTCCTGCCCTACCAGGTGGGCGCACGCGGACAACTCCAGGAGTGGCCGGTGGATTTCGAGGAGCGGGAGCCTGCCCATCGGCACATCTCGCATCTCTACCCGCTCCATCCGGGCCGTGAGATCACGCCGCGCTCCAACCCCAGGCTCTGCGAGGCCGCGCGCCGGACGCTGGAACTGCGCGGCGACGGCGGCACAGGCTGGTCCCGCGCCTGGAAGATCTGCTTCTGGGCCCGTCTCGAAGACGGCGATCACGCTCACACTCTGCTGAGGAACCTCTTCCAGCCAGCCAAGTCCGCTGAAGGCAAATACGACCGCGGCGGCGTTCTCCCCAATCTCTTCTGCTCGCATCCGCCCTTCCAGATCGATGGCAACTTCGGCGGTGCCGCCGGCATCGTCGAGATGCTCCTCCAGAGCCACGACGGCGAAGTCCACCTGCTCCCCGCTTTGCCCGCCGCCTGGCCCGCCGGTTCCGTGAAAGGCCTCCGCGCCAGGGGCGGTTACGAGGTGGATCTCACCTGGGCGGAAGGACGCCTCGTCGAGGCCCGGATCCGCTCCGCCACTGCCGCCACCTGTCCCGTCCGCTACCGCGGCCGCGCCGAGTCCATCACTCTTCCCGCCCGCATCGGCCCCACCCTCTCGCTGCTTTAGCGGTCTGGATTCTGAAGTGCGCGCAGGACCACGCTGCTATTCGCGGCACTAAATGGGAAGCCTGTGCGGCAGCCGGCTTTTGCCGCTACCGGCGCTGGAAGGTCGACTGGCGCAAATTCTTGGACGTGAGCCGGGCCCTCAAACCGGTCGCCATGCCCGGCTCATCTCATTGAGGCCGGCGAGCGTCGAAGCGCGGGGATTAGCCGAGCCGTTCGCGCAGGATGCGCACCATGCGGCGCAGCGGTTCGGCGGCGCCCCAGAGCAGCTGATCGCCGACCGTGAAGGCGCCGACGTATTCCGGGCCCATCCGAAGCTTGTGCACCCGGCCCACCGGGACGGTGAGCGTGCCCGTGACGGCCGTGGGGGTGAGGTCCGTGATCGTGTCCTGCTTGTTGTTGGCCACCAGCTTGGTCCACGGCGTGGAGGAGGCGAGGATGGCTTCCACGTCGGCCAGCGGGACGTCTTTGGACAGCTTCACGGTGAGACCCTGGCTGTGGCAGCGGAGGGCGCCGACGCGGACGCAGATGCCGTCCACGGGAATGGTGCTGGCGGTGCCCAGGATCTTGTTGGTTTCCGATTCGCCCTTCCACTCCTCGCGCGTCTGGCCGCCGGGCATCTCCTTGTCAATCCAGGCGAGCAGGCTGCCTGCCAGCGGCGCGCCGAATTCGGCGGTGGGCATGGCGGCAGAGCGCTGGGTGGCCGTGACGGCCGTTTCCACGCTCAGGGCATCGCCATTGGGCGAAGCGTTGGCTGCCTGGGTGAGGCAATCCATCTGCTTCATCAGTTCCAGCATCTTGGCCGCACCTGCGCCGGAGGCGGCCTGGTAGGTCATGGAGTTGACCCATTCCACCAAACCTTCCCGGAAGAGCCCGCCCATGGCCATGAGCATGAGGCTGACCGTGCAGTTACCGCCGATATAGGCTCTGATGCCGGAGTCGAGGGCCTTATCGATCACCGCGCGATTGACGGGATCGAGAATGATGACCGCGTCTTCGGCCATGCGAAGCGTCGACGCGGCGTCGATCCAGTAGCCCTTCCAGCCGCTCTGAAGCAGAGCGCTGTAAACTTTGCCCGTGTAGTCGCCACCCTGGCAGGAGACCAGCACCGGGCAGGTGGCCAGCGCCTTCAGATCATAGGCATCGAGCAGCGCCGCGCCGGCGCCGGCCTCGGCCGGGGCCGCGCCGCCGACGTTGGAGGTAGTGAAGAAGACCGGCTCGAGACCGGCGAAATCCGCCTCTTCTCTCATGCGCTGCAGGAGCACGCTGCCCACCATGCCGCGCCACCCGATGAATCCAACTTTCAGCATAATCTCTAATAATACCGTGCCTGCGGCGCGTGAATCCTGGAACATCCTGGGCCGTTAAAGCGTCCTAACCAACAGCGCCCTGGCGCGTCCATTGATTATCCAACCGGAGAAGCGCATCCTAATGACGTCAATGGCCGGTATGCAACGCAGCAAGATCGTGAACCTGCCGAAACGCATGCCTGAACCAGGCGTGGCCGACGACCGGTTGGACTCCTGGAAGGAAATCTCAGCGTACCTGCGCCGCGGAGCGCGCACCGTGCAGCGCTGGGAGGCAGAAGAAGGGCTTCCGATTC